>NZ_CP020694.1:2145500-2452000 GCF_003611275.1 Sulfitobacter sp. D7 | reverse complement strand
TATTTTGCAGGTGCCGAGGCCACTCCGGATGCCGAGGCCGTGCCGACCGGCGCAGAGCGGCTGATGGCGCTGATCACTTCGGGGAAGGGCGGGTCGATCAGCGAACAGGTGGATGCCGCGTCCCGGGCAGAGCCTGTCACCACGCAGGACTATATCGACATGTGGCGTAAGCGCATCATCGCCAATCCGGCTCAGGTGCTCGACACGATTGGTTTGGTGCCGGGGGAAAAAGGCTATACCATCGCAGAAAAGCACGACGTGGGTGTAAACCGCGCTGGTTTGAGGGCAGGAGACATCGTGACAAGTGTGAACGGGCAGAGTGTCGGCAACGTGGATAAGGATCGCGCGCTTTATGACGTGATCGCCGAATCCGGCCTTGCCCGCATCGAAGTGGAAAGGGATGGCCGCACGATCGTGATGTCATTCCCGCTGCAGTGACCCGTCCGCTCACTCTCCTTGCCGCCCTGATGCTGGGGCTGCTGACCCTCTTGCCTGCCCCGTCGCGGGCACAAGAGACCTTTGTCATCAATCTGCGCGATGCGGATATCTCGCTCTTGGTCGAACAGATATCCGAGATCACCGGCCGGACCTTGGTGCTGGACCCGGGCCTTGTGGGTGAGGTCACGGTGGTCTCTGCCGAGGCGCTGGATGCCGAAGGCGTTTGGTCGCTGTTCCAGTCTATTCTGCGGGTGCGCGGCTTCGTCGCCGTTCAGGCCGGATCAATCTGGCAGGTGGTGCCTGAGGCCGAGGCCCGCACCGCGAGCGGTCCCAATCTGGGCGAGGCCGACGACGCAGGCAGTCAGGACTTCGTGACCGAGATGCTGCGTCTCAATCGCTTACCCTCGGCAGAGGCTGTCCGAGTGCTGCGCCCGCTGGTGGCTGAATCGGGCTATATCGAAGCGGTCGAAGACCCCAACGGCGTGGTCATCACCGACACCCGTGCCAATGTGGACCGGATCATGGCCATCGCGCGCAGCTTTGACGGCGACGCGCTGGTGCGCTCCGAAGTGCTGCGTTTTCGCAGCGCCGATGCGGCGACCGTGGGCAATGCCATTCTTGAGGTGCTGGGCCCGGCAGGCACCGGCGCACGACTCTCTGTCGATCCCGGATCGAACCTTTTGCTCGTGCGGGGCACGCCCGAAGACATCACCGAGATCCGCAACCTTGCCATCGCGATGGACGTGGCCCCACGCCGTGATCCACGCGAGGCCGTGGCCACCACGGTCTTCAACCTGCAGTACGGCGATGCTCAGGTGATTGCCGACATCATCAAGGGCACCGTGGGCGAAGCCACCGACATCACCAATGTCGTGGCCGCCGATGTCGGTGCTGCGGCTGAGGCCGAGCAGGGCGCGGAGGGTGCCTTTGTCCCCCTGAGCCGCGTTGTGGCCCCGGATGCCGTCAATATCACGGCCTCAGTCGCAACCAATTCCATCATCGTGCGTGGCACCGCCGCGCAGGTTCAAGAGATCGGCCAGCTGGTTCATGCGCTCGACGTGCGCCGCCCGCAGGTGATGATCGAAGCGGCCATCGTCGAGGTCTCGGGCGAGGTTGCCGAACGGCTTGGCGCGCAGCTGGGTTTGGGTCCGAACATTCCCACGGGTGCCATCGCCGCGACCAATTTTTCCAATGGCGGCGGGGTCTCGCTCGGCTCCGTTTTGTCGGCTGTCGGCGTGCCTGCCGGATCCGCGCTCTCGACCGGGCTGACACTGGGCGCAGGGGGCAACGATTTTGGCATCCTCGTGCAGGCGCTGTCGCAATCGACCAGCGCGCGGCTCTTGTCCACGCCTTCGGTCACCACGCTCGACAACGAGCCTGCGACCATCGTAGTCGCCCAGAACGTGCCATTCCGCACCGGCAGCTTTGCAACAGACGGTAATACCGCCACGCCTTTCACCACGATTGAGCGGCGTGACGTCGGCATCACCATGAACGTGGTGCCGCGGATCACCGCGGGCGGGGTGGTGCAACTGGTGATCGAACAAGAGGTTTCGAGCCTCACCAACGCCAATGTCGAGGGCGCAGCCGATCTCGTGACCAACCGACGGGCTATCAACACCACTGTCATGGCCGACAACCGCGGCACCGTGGTGCTGGGCGGGCTGATCACCGACGACCGGATCAACGGCAGCAGCAAGGTGCCGGGACTGGGTGATCTGCCGGTTGTCGGCGAGCTGTTCAAGACCCGCAACGGCCGCAACACACAACGCACGCTTTTCGTCTTCCTGCGCCCCACCATCCTGCGCAGCCGCGAAGATATCTCGGCCGCCTCGGCCAACCGCTACAACAAGCTGAGATCAGCAGACTCGACGCCCCAGCCGAAGACCGTGCTGAAACAGCAGCAGGTGAAGCAACTGCCACTGGAAATTCAGGGGCTGTATTGAGGTAGGGTCACGCGGGTGACGTCTACGGTCGGGTTATGGAACGATGACGTTGCGTTGATTGATCCGTAGGATTGGCGCTTAGAGCCGATACGTGCTGCATAGCCGCCTCTCCCCGAAGAACTGGCGTGGGGGATTAGCCTGATGCTACTCTTGCCGTCAGTAAGCTCTGTAGCCCATCTATGGGGCGTGCAGCGCGGTTTGACATGTGCTGTGAAAGTTATTGGGGAAAGCCGGGAAGCGCAAATCGAACTGAGCTTTCTGTTGCTACATGGCGTTCGCAAAGCGCGCCCCACCCGGTCTGGTGCCAACCTGTGCAAGATCGCTCCCCACCTGTTTCCCTCCGACTATAGGCGTCCGCTCAATATGTTCAGGAGCTTGATTGTGAGGGGCTTGCCGAGTCATGCTTGGACTGGCTCGAGAAGGCCCGTCTATCGCGGAGTGACCCGCAGCCAGAACCTCGTCGGACAACCAGTGCCCGGAGCGGTCATTGAAGCATTAATTCGTAGAAGATAAGTGGCAGCCCGTAGGGGGCTCCCATAAACCCGGTTCAGACCAAGAAAATAAGGGATAGGGTGGACCACGGGCACTTAGAATCTGGGTGATGGAAAACAATGGGTTAAATTCGAGGTGGACCACGGCTGAACGTCAGCTCGAAGATGGTTTTCAGGTTTCAGGAGCTCGGTTTCCGCTGCGACTGCGAAGACTCCGGTGATAAGGGCGGAGAGCCGCCGTTCGCCGCAAAACACGCGAACGGCAGCTATGCGAACAAAGCTGAGACAAGCACTTGTGCCATGCACGTTTGCTTCAGTTGACCATTTCCGCCCTGCGAACTCGTGCTAAGCGCAAGATGCTGCGCCCGATCTTCAGGTAAACATCTTGGCCAACATCACGGTGGCCATGCCCATCATCATCAGATTTTCGGACAGGCTCACAAATCCGAGAGGCACGTTCGAATTGCCGCCAACGCAGGCGCATTTTAACTCGCGCTTGTCGATGTAGACGGCCTTGAACACGCTTACTGCGCCAACCGTGGCTATGAAGAGTGCGGCTGGGGCGGCAATTGAGGTTAGCAACATCCCGGTCATCAAGACGCCCGCCCCGGTTTCAACCCATGGATAAACGTAGGCATATGGCACCCATTTGCGTGCCAGCAGGTCGTAGTTGAGGAACATCGTCGTAAAGCTTTCAATATCACGCAGCTTCTGCATCCCCAGTAGGATCATCGAGACCGAAATGAACCAACCGAGCGTCTGCCACGTGATCGCGCCGAGAAAGCCGATGGACAGAGCAAGTGCAGTCGCCGCAGCTACGGCAAAGAGATAGATCACCGGTTTGTAGGTGGTCGCCGCAGGGGCATAGTCGGTAAGTTCCTGGCGCAGGGCGTCATAGCCCCCGATGCGTCTCCCTTCGATCCAAACTTGTGGCGTTGTGGGAACATCGTATTGCGCCTTGAACGCGTCGACTTCGGACCGCGCGCGGAACAGGCGGTCATCGACCTCGTAGCCTTTGCGCTCCAAGAGCCATCGCGCCTTCTGCCCTGACGGGCACAGGTGGTTTGGCAGGGCCATGCGGTAGAGCACGGCGGTTTTCCCTGTCGCGGATGCGGCTGGGTTAGATGTTACGTCGGCCACATCGCGGGTGTCTCTGGGCATGATATGCTCCTTTATCTTAGGGTTTGGTGCGGGGCGTGCCAGGCGCTGCATCCCCGTTGGCTTCGATGTCTTCGATATAAAGCTTCATCTCTTCGATCTCGCTGCGCTGTGCCTTGATGATCGCGTCGGCCAACTCGCGCACGCGCGGATCGGACAGGTTTGCGCGTTCGCTGGTCAGGATCGCGATTGAATGGTGCGGGATCATGGCTTTCATCCACGCGGTGTCGCCTACCGTATCTTGCGACCGGACCAAGTAGACGCCAGCCGCAAAGGCGATGGCAGCCCCAGTGAAGATCGCAAAATTCGTCTTTCGATTGGAATACATGCCGAGCATGAAGGCGAGCATGATGATTGCCATTACCCCGCCCATATAAAGGGCCATCCACATCCGCGTTTGTGAGTAGAATACATGATCAAGCGCATAGGTGTTAAGATACATCAGACCGTACATCACGATCGTCGAAGTGCCGATCATCGCGAAGAACAGACCATAGCCGCTGCCTGTGCTATCGTCGTGCTTATTCTTAGAATCCATTGTGTTGTCCTCCCAAATTGCCAATGTGTGCCTTCGTTTTATACCCATATGGGGTAAATTTTCCGATTGGCGACAAATCTCAAATGGAGCGACGCCTCATGAAGGCTAACAAGGAAAAGACGCTGGACCGCCTATCACGGCTCGAAGGACAAGTGCGCGGCATCGCGAAAATGGTTGAGGCCAACCGCTACTGTATGGACATCTTAGCACAGACTGCGGCCATCCGATCCGCCGTTTTGGGCGTCGAAAAGCTTGTGCTGGAGAACCACGCCCAGCATTGCGTTGGCGATCTTTTTCTCCATCTGCTTCCTGCTGGACGCCATGGGACTGGAGCCTGATTTTCTGATTTGGCAAAGCCACGAGTATCAGCAAACGATCTTGGCCATCGGCCTGAACCTCGGCGTGGCCCTTGGCTGGATCGCCCTCAGGACCAGTCTGCAACGTGCGCGGCTGGCCGAAGAGAAGATGCGCAGATGCACCTCGGAGTTCTCGCTGGTGATGACGCAGCATTTCACGGATTGGGGGCTGACCCCCGCAGAGCGGGACGTCGCGGTCTTTTTGGTCAAAGGACTAAGCACCCGCGACATTGCGGAACTGCGCGGCACCTCAGAAGGGACAATCAAGGCGCAGACAAACGCGATCTATCGCAAGGCTTCGGTCACCGGACGCACGCAGTTGCTGAGCACGTTCATTGAGGATTTGATGGATGACGCATTGATGCCTGCAGAGGCCCTGCAAACTGTGGCTATGAAGGGTTCGGATATGGCTGCCGCCGCATGAGCACCAGCTTTCGCATAACCGCCCGGAAAAAATGGCCCTCATACAAGCCTGATCGAATTGCCAGGGAAAAGATATTGATAAGTCCGCGTATTGGAACGCGATCTTGGCGGATACCAGGGCAACCGTGTCGGGGGCGCTGAACGGCCTGCGGCTGCTGTTTTTCCGGCCGACTACCGCTGAGCGGTTGGCCGAACCTCGCCGCCGCCCTACAACCCATGCAACAGATGAAACGACAGCCTGAACCTTTGGAAGGATTTCACATGACCCTCACACGACGCAGCCTGCTGGCCTGTTCCGCCAGCTTTGCCGCCGCCGCACCCTTCGCCGCATGGGCCGAAGCAAAGCCCGCCATCCATGTGATGAAAGATCCCAACTGCGGCTGCTGTTCAGCGTGGATCGAGATTCTGGAGAACGAGGGTTTTGCCGTGACGACGGAACGCAGCTTGGGGACGCTCTTGATCAAATACAAGCAAGACAACGGCATCCCGCAAAATATGGCCTCCTGCCACACCGGAAAGATCGAGGGCTATATGATCGAAGGTCACGTCCCGCCCGCCGATATCCGCAAACTGCTGGCCGAGCGCCCGGATGCCATTGGCCTCGCTGTGCCGGGGATGCCCTATGGCTCACCGGGGATGGGACCGGAGAGCGAGCGCGATGCCTATGATGTCTATCTGATTGGCCGTGACGGCAGCAGCGAAGTCTTCACACACTACGAAGCTGCCTAAAACGCAGCGGTTCTGACCCCAAACCGGTAGGAAGCACAGATGGCACATGATCACGCCCATATTGACCCCGAAAGCGGGGATCGCAGAGTATCACTGGCCATCTGGGCGAATGCGCTTCTCACGGTGGCGCAGATCGTGGGCGGGATCTTTGCGGGGTCGCTCGCCCTAGTCGCGGACGCGCTGCACAATTTTTCGGACATGGCCTCATTGGTCATCGCTTTTGTCGCCCGCAAAATCGCCCGGCGTCCGGCAGATGCGCGGATGACCTTTGGCTATGGCCGGATCGAAATCGTTGCCGCTTTGATCAACTACACCACGCTCATTCTTGTCGGGGTCTATCTGATCTACGAGGGCGGAATGCGCATGATTGATCCGCCTCAGGTGGCAGGTTGGACGGTGGTCATTCTGGGTGCTGTCGCGCTGGTAGTCGATACGCTGACGGCGCTGCTGACCTATTCGATGCAGAAGGGTAGCGTGAACATCAGGGCGCTGTTCTTGCACAACCTGTCCGACGCGCTGGCCTCGGTCGCGGTGATTATTGGCGGCACACTCATCATCCTTTACGATCTGCGTTGGGTTGATCCGGCGATCACCATCGGTATCGCGCTTTATATCCTTTATCTGGCACTCACTGAGATCGGAGGTCCGATCCGTATGTTGATGCTGGGCAGCCCGCCCGACATGGATGCAGAGGCAGTGGTTGAGGCGATGACCAAGGTCGCCGGCGTCAGGGACGTGCACCATGTTCATCTTTGGCAGATGCAAGAGCATGAGGTGGCGCTTGATTGCCATGTGGTGTTGGAGGGGCAAGATTGGAGGGACCTTGATGCTGTGAAGCAAGCGGTCAAGAAAATGCTCGCGGATGACTTTGGCATCACCCATTCAAGCCTTGAGTTTGAAACCTCCGCAAATGCCCATCAGGATGCCGCGTTGTTTGGGCATGAGGGCGGCCCGACGCGCGCTGGCACAGATGCTGAGCACAACGATGGGACGTCGCACGACGACCGCTGAGGCGCATCGCAATACGCTGTGTCTTGCCGATCTGCGGGCCTGCGGCGTCTTGCTCAGCCTCACTTTCTGGTGAGGGGATCGACAGCACCGCATCGGGTTCCTATATCAGTGCCATGCGCATGCTGCTTCGCCTTGCCACATTCTGCCTCTCGCTCGTTCTTTTGACGGGCATATTGGCGCATGATTTGGCGGCGGCGAACATGTCCTTGCAGATGTCAGGTTTGACCGCATCCGCGACGATGGAGGAGGACGATAGCTGCACAGCTTGCTTGCAAGAAGATCAGGGTGAGGTGGTGTGCGACATTGATTGCACGGCATCTGTCTTTGTGATGTCGCAGTTGCTTCAGTCCCAACCCGAGAGCGTGCAGCGTTTCTTCGCGCCTGTGCCCGGGGATCTTGGCCTCGCCGGGATTGATCTCGGGTCTGACCCTTTCCCACCGCGAACCACCTCCCTAAGTTGACCGGCCGCATCGAAGGGTGACGGCCCGGTTTCGCGACGTTTGCTGCCACTGCGCAGCGACACGCTCGACCTTATCTGTCACTTTCGGGAACGACCTTTATGTCTATTCATCCACCGCGCGATATGTCGCGCAGGCGTGTGCTGTCCGGCGGGCTTGCCACAGTTGGGGCGACGCTGATCCTACCTCATGTCTCCCTCGCAACGACAACGGGGGAGTCGATCCGCGCCCTTCAGTATGACGGCGATGCACTTGTTGTGGCTTCAAAGCGCAAGCTTTGGCGCGTGCCCGCCCCAAGCGACATCCAGCATGTGTCGTTGGAGCGATCAATCACCGCGATCACCAGCCATCCAGAGACTCCGGGCACTTTGTTCGCGGCAGTTGATCCTGTCGGCCTTATGCGCAGCCGGGATGGGGGGCGCACATGGGCAGACGCCAGCGCGGGCCTGCCGGCAACCCGCGTCACCGCGCTCACCCAGGCCGCGCTTGAGCCAGATATGCTCTATGCCGCCCTTGCGGATGACGGGCTTTGGCGCAGCAAAGACGCGGGCGAAAGCTGGGAATTCGTCATGGACCGGCCTTATCTCGATGGGGCCGAACGCGAGGTGTTGACGCTCGTCTCTGTGGGCAATCCGACTGGCATGGGCGGCATCTGGCTCTATGCTGGGACCGACGCCGGGCTGACCCGCGTGCCGGATTGCTTTTGCCGGTGGCAGGATGTGACCGCGGGTGATGCGATGGATGCGCTGGCTGCGGGTAAAACGCCGCCGCCTGCCAAACCTCTGCCCGAAGGCCTGCCGATCACCCATTTGGCACTCTCCCCCAAAGCGCCTGAACGGCTTTACGCTGGCCTGGCGACTGGCCTTTGGACCTCGACAGACGCAGGCGTGAATTGGACGCGTGCCGCGCCGGGAAAGATCGACGCGCTGGCTGTCGATCCTGTCGACCCTCAGCATCTTGCCGCCGTTCGCGACGGCATTCTTTCGGTCAGCCGCGATGGTGGGCTGACCTTTGACCCCCTCAATACCCCTCACGGAGACCAGACATGAACAGTAAATTGACCCTCGGCGCGGCTGCGGCCCTGACCGCCGCCGGTATCATTGGTTTCGCCACCTTCGGCATGGCGGAAAACGACAAAACGGCGCCCGCCGACACTGTGGCAAGCACCGTCCCGGCGGACCGGCAAATGACCATCTGGCGCGACCCGTCCTGCGGCTGCTGCGACGCCTATGCCGACTATGCCGAAGAGAACGGCTATCACGTGACCCGCATCGACGACCGGGATTTCGACAAACGCTCGGTCGAGGTCGGCGTGCCGGAACAGGGGTTGGGGTGCCACCTTGCCGAGGTCGACGGCTACTACGTCAGCGGTTTGGTGCCTGTTGAGATCATCCAGCGTCTGACATCCGAGCGCCCCGAGGTCACCGGTATCACGCTGCCCGGTATGCCCCAGAACGCGCCCGGCATGGCAGGCAAGAGCGGCACGCTCAAAACCTACGCTTTCGGTGAGGACGGCGTGGCCGTGTATTCAAATGAATGAGGATAGAATGATAGACATGATGAACGGAACTATGATGAATGGGCCGATGTCGGTCGGAATGATGATCGCCTGTGGCGTGCTCTTCCTCTTGGTGCTGGCGGTGCTGGTGCTGGGCGCGCTGGCCTTGGTCAAATACCTACGGCAGCCCGCATGAACCGGATGGCTATGACAGCCGCTATTGGCATCGCGGGCGCGGCGGCGGTCGCTGTCTGGGCCGGGGGGAAGGAGGACAGCCCCCCGGCGCTCGCCGTGCTCGGCGTGCCCGTGGACGCACAGATGATCGAGCTTGGCGCGGGGCTTTATGCCGAAAGCTGCGCCTCTTGCCACGGCGCCGATCTCGAAGGCCAGCCGGACTGGCGCAGGCGGCTCGACACTGGCCGCATGCCCGCGCCGCCGCATGATGAAACGGGCCATACGTGGCACCATGCGGATCAGCAGCTTTTCGACATTACCAAGAACGGGCTGGCTTCGGTCGTGCCGGGTTATGAAAGCGACATGCCGGTGTTCGACGGCATCCTGCGCGATGCAGAGATCACGGCCATCCTTGGCTATATCAAAAGCACCTGGCCCGAGCGGGAGCGCGGCTTTCAGGCTGAAGTCACCGCCAAGGATGAGGGCGGGACATGAGCAAGGACAGCCAATCTGTCCACAAGCGCGGTGGTCGCTGTTCATCGCGGCACTGCCTGCGATGGTCTTTGGGGCCATCGCGGCGGCGTTCCTCTGGGGGCTGTTCAACAACAACGATAGCCTGCCCAGCACGATGATCGGCCGGGATATTCCTGAGTTTGATCTGCCGCCCATCGAAGGGCGCGGGAAGGGGCTATCGACGGCTGATCTGCGCGGTGAAGTGTCCCTTGTGAACGTCTGGGCATCGTGGTGCGTGCCTTGTCGGGTTGAGATGCCACTACTGGTGGAACTGGCCCAAACCGACAGCGTGCCGATCCACGGCATCAACCTCAAAGACAAGCCCGCCGCCGCCCGCAGGTTCCTTGCGGAACTCGGCGATCCTTATGACCGGATCGGTGCCGACAGCTCTGGCCGGACTGCGATTGACTGGGGCGTTTACGGCGTGCCGGAAACCTTTGTGATCGATGCCAAAGGGCGCATCGCTTACAAACATGTCGGCCCGTTCAATCGACGCGCGCTTGAGGAAGATATCCTTCCTGTGGTGAGGCGTTTGCAACAGGAGCCGAACGCATGAAACGGCGTGGTTTTCTGGGCGGCGCACTGGCGCTTGGGGCTTCGCCTGCCGCCGCGCGCACTGTCATGGCGGAACATCAAAAGCCCCTGCCAATGCTGTCGCCGCCCATCACGGATGGGGCAGGGCGGAGCCTGACTTTGGCGGACTTTAGTGGCCGGACGGTGTTGCTCAATATCTGGGCGACGTGGTGCCCTCCCTGCCGTCATGAAATGCCCACCCTTGATCGGCTTCAGGCGCGATTGGGTGGGGCGGAGTTTCACGTTCTCGCACTCTCAATCGACAAGGGCGGGTTCGACATTGTGCGCGATTTCTATGCCGAGATCGGCATCACGCATCTCGATCTTTATCTGGCGGACCAGTTACGGGCGATGATGGCTTTCGGCGTTGTCGGCCTGCCCACGACACTGCTGGTCAACCCCCAAGGCCACGAGGTCGCTCGCAAGGTCGGCCCCGCCGCTTGGGACAGCCCGGCGGCCATTTCCCAAATCCAAAGCGTCATTGCAAAAGGGTGAACCCAACAGTGACCCAACGTTCAAAAGCAAACCGGCCCTCATCCGCAATCTCCATGTCCTTTTGGCGTCAAACCCTCATGCTGACCGGCGCGGGTGCGCCGACAATTGCTCAGTGCGGTTTCTGGACTACGCAGCCCCCACTGACGAGAGGAGGCCTTGCGAACAACTTAGGAAAGATGAAACTCTGCCGGCCCTTGCGGTGTTCTTTGATTAACTAACGAGGGAGAACACATGAAATACGTCGTATCAACGCTGCTCACTCTGGCCACGCTGGCTCTTTTTCTGCTTAGCTTCGGCGCGTTGATCGAAACCAACCTCTGGTGGGTGCGGATGACGGATTTCCCCCGGCTACAGTATCTAATTGCGCTCATAGCAGTTCTTGCCCTGATCGCGATTTCTCGAACAGTTAGCCGCAAGCTTCGGATGGTTCTGGTTGCGCTTGGCGCGCTGGCGATCGGCTACAACACCTTGAAGCTTTTTCCCTACTTGCCCCAGAGCAATACCCCTCAATTTGCCTGCGAAGCCGACCAGAAGTTCGTGTTGATGGTCGCTAACGTCAAGAAGGGCAACAGGAACGCGAATGACCTTATCCGGCTCGTCGAAGAGCAAAGCCCCGATCTATTCCTCGCTTTAGAGACCGACGAATGGTGGGATGCGGAACTCGCGGCTTTGGATAGCCAAATGCCGCATAAGGCTCAGCGCATCACCGGTGGGTTCTTCGGCATGCACCTCTTCTCACGCCTGCCAATAAGCGAAACTGAGGTCATTTTTCCAGTCGAACAGGACGCCCCTGCTATCCTTACGAATGTCGAGATGCCGTCTGGAGACAGCGTTCACTTCATGGGGCTACATCCCCGCCCGCCGCACCCGGGGCAATCCTCTACGGGGAGGGACGCTCAGCTGATGTGGGCGGCGCTGAAGTCCCGCGACAGCGACCTTCCGGTGCTCGTTGCAGGTGACTTGAACGCAGTCCCATGGGAAACCTCCATTGAGCGGCTCCAGCGCGTTGGCGGCTTCATCGATCCGAGAGAGAAATTTGGCTATAAGCCCACTTACGACGCGCATTCTTGGTGGATGTCGTGGCCACTTGATCAAATTCTCCATCAACCGGAATTGGCTGTCGCCAACTTTGAAGTGTTGCCGGAATGGGGTTCGGATCATTATCCGATCAAGGTGGAAATGTGTAACACGGCCACGGATATGGAGCCGCCTCAACTGCGCAAAGATGACATCGCAGAGGCTGAGCAGGATATCCACCTCGCTATAAGATCCGCCGTAGACCAGCGGTGAAGTGTCCAAGCAAGGCAAAGCAAGGTCCGCCGCCAGTGGCGTAGACCGCGCATCAGGCAAAGGTGTATTACTCTTGCTCCCGTGCCTCATAAATTTTGACCAGTAGATTGCCGAGCGTGCCGATCAGCATGAGAAATGACCCCACAATGAAGATCCATACCCCCACTGTCTGCCATTCCATCCCAACTTCCTCCCATCTCTTAAAGGTCGGGAGAAATGCAATACTCCCGAGGAAGAACAACGTATTTCCTGCAAGCCCAATGCCGGTGTGAATCCAACCGTAGTCCTGCACCAAAGTGCGTATTGCGTTACTCATGTTGCATCTCCTGACTATGTTACCATTTGACAGGGCCAACGCGAGGAGTGAGCTTTGGGTCCAGCTTCTTTCTCTGCCGCTGGCCGCTTAGTGCCGGTGCTTCTCCGCTGAAAAACAAACCATTTAGGGCCACTGCCGGGGGCACTTCCGGGTCTCTCATCCCGTTGGTTCGATACCAACTAAATGCAAAGGAGAGAGAAATGGCAAACGAAGGTCAAGCCAAAGGTAAAGTGAAGGATATCGGCGGGAAGGTTAAAGAGGAAGTCGGCGACGCTGCTAACAAGGACGACCTAAAGAACGAAGGCCAGGCCGATCAGGCCGAGGGCAAGGTCCAGAAAGGCGTCGGGGACGCCAAAGAGAAACTGTCTGACTGATCCAATTGGTTCGCCACCACCTTCCTTTCCAGTGGTGGCGTTCCACCCTGTCGAGGCTCCACGTCCAATATCCAGGGCTCTCAATGATCACCTAAGGTCTGTGTCCCATCAACGGTCTCTTCTGCCCGCACGATGGATGCGACTTGCCCCTTATGAAAGCCTGCCCTTTGGGACCTGATGGGAGTGCTCGAATGGGCCGAAATCTGAAGGCATTGCTATGTGCCCCGACCCGCGACGTTGAGGTGAAACTGCGCCTTATGGCTGCATTTAATAGTAAAGCGAGGAACGACCGCAATGGTTGATACAAGGCTTTCAACGGTGAGTGAAAAGCCCGCATTTATGATCGCTCTGGGCTGGTATGCGAACCTTGTGTCAACGCCGTTTGAACTTTCCCCAAAAGTGCCGAAGTAAAATTCCCCACTTGCTTGATTCCGGTGATCAGCCGGCACAGTGATCAGCGGCTCCATTCCTTACTATTGGCGGCCGTCCGCGGCGCTTTGGCGGCGGTGGCGGAGCGATTGGAGCGTTGGCTCGGACACGCTCGGGGATAAGGTTGGCATGGCCACGCAGACGGTAGCTGGCGCCCTCGATCTTGATAACGACAGCGTGATGCAGGAGTTGGTCGAGCAGTGTGGTCGCGACGACTGGATCGCCGACGATTTCGCCCCATTCCGCGAACCTGCGGTTCGAAGTGAGGATCATGGCGCCCTTTTCGTAGCGAGCGTTGACGAGCTGGAAGAACAAGTTAGCGCCACCGATTGGACCTGTCGCGTATTTGTGCCGCTCCTTTGATAGCATTTACTGCAACAAAGGAGACTGACTATGGGATTGAAACGGACGGACGAATTTCGCCAAGATGCGGTGCGGATCGCGCTGACCAGCGGGCTAACGCGTAAGCAGGTGGCGGATGATCTTGGCGTCGGTATGTCGACGCTTAACAAATGGATCACCGCGCACAGAGACACAGACGTGGTGTCGAAAGAAGATTTGAGCCTTGCTCAAGAGAATGACCGGCTTCGGCGTGAGAACCGCATTCTCAAGGAGGAGCGGGACATCCTAAAAAAAGCAACGCAGTTCTTCGCGAGCCAAAAGCCGTGAGGTTTAGGTTCGTGGAAGAACACCGGGATGCGTTTCCGGCAGCGCGCCTGTGTCAGGTTATGGATGTCAGCATGCGCGGTTTGCGGGCTTTCCGCAGTCGGCCAGCCAGCCGCAGACAGCGGTCTGATCTGGTGACGCTGGCACATATCAAAGAACAGTCCCGTCTCAGCCTGGGCAGCTACGGCAGGCCGCGGATGACGGAAGAGCTTAAGGAGATCGGCTTGGATGTCGGGCACCGCCGTGTTGGCAGATTGATGCGTCAGAACGGCATATCTGTTGTGAGAACACGCAAACATAAGGTGACGACCGACAGCGATCACAAGTTCAACATTGCGCCCAACCTATTGGATCGGAACTTTACGGCGGATCAACCAAACCAGAAATGGGCCGGTGACATCAGCTATGTCTGGACGCGCGAGGGCTGGTTGTATCTGGCCGTGATCTTGGATCTGCATTCCCGACGCGTCATCGGCTGGGCTGTGAGTAACCGCATGAAGCGTGACCTCGCGATCCGGGCGTTGAAGATGGCCATCGCGTTCCGGCAACCACCCAAAGGCTGCATTCATCACACGGATCGTGGGTCGCAATATTGTTCACACGACTACCAGAAACTCCTGCGCCAGCACGGGTTCAAGGTATCGATGAGCGGCAAGGGCAATTGCTATGACAACGCGGCGGTCGAGACGTTCTTCAAGACCATCAAAGCAGAGCTGATCTGGCGGCATCCTTGGGAGACAAGGCGCAAGGCTGAGATGGCGATCTTTGAATACATAAACGGGTTCTACAATCCGCGCCGCCGCCACTCAGCATTGGGTTGGAAAAGCCCTGTCGCTTTCGAGCGAAAGGTGGCTTAAACGAGCACTCGGGGCGGCACAAATACGCGACAGGTCCAATCTGCTTAAGGACGCGATCGAGGCAATCTGACGCGCGGTGTCAAATTTGTGAGATACCCCCACGTTTGGACCATGATCCTTAGCGCAAAAGCACGAAATGCTTTGAGCTATTTTGCGGCAGGCTATTACGTTTTCGACAGCGGCGCCTTTCCACCCATGACTTGCAGCACGAAACTCCCTGACGCGGTAATCATCAGAAAGCCATGGAAAGCTTCAATGCCTGTTATGAAGCGCAGATGTCCTTCAGGGTTTAGGTCACCGCGTCCCAGGGTGGTGAAGTTGACCAGGGAGAAATAGAAGTAATCCATCAAAGAGAGGTCCTTAGACCCTGGGCCGGATGCTTCCAACGTACCGATTTGCACACCCTGCACCGCCCAAAGGAAGAAGAGCGTATAGATGAAAGCCTCAATTACATGAGCCGTCGTAATAGCGCCAACTGCCAGCCCCAAATTCTGACCATGCGCCTCTCGATTGCGCTGAGAAATGGTATCGGAAACCCATCTAAGGACGAAATAATGGACTGTCGTGCAAATACTCACGACCAGAACTGAAAGAAGCATTGCTTGGATCATAAGAAGGCAACCCGTATAGAGTTAATGTTGTTCCTTGCGCGGATGATTTACCGTAGGTTCTCGAATAATTCGATCAGGGTAAAAGCTGGCTGATTTGAAAGGCCGTTAATGTACTGCCTGCCAAGAGGGCTCCGCCGAGTAGGAGGACGCCCCCGATCAACACTGCCACCCCACTTGAGCGATCAAGTACAGCGATCTCCTCAGGCGGCGCGTTGAAATATGCGCGGCCCATTACCCGCGCATAGTAGAACAGCGACGCAACGGTATTGGCAGCTGCAACCACCGCGAGCCAAGTATAGCCTCCGTCTACCGTGGTCATGAACAGCGCCAGTTTACCCAGAAATCCGACTGTTGGCGGAATGCCCACCAAAGAGAGGAAGGAGACCACCAGTACCGTCGCCACGAGCGGGCGCCGCTTGGCCAAGCCGTCGTAGTCGGCGATAGCCGTGCGCCCGCGTAGGTATGCCACGACCGCAAAGGCTGCGAGATTGCCTATCGCATAGCTGGCTATGAAGGCCAGCAGGGCGCTCAGCGCATCTGGACTAAGCCCCAGAACGGTGACGGCCATCAATACGTAGCCTGCCTGTGCCACCGAGGACCAGCCGATTAGCCGACGGATATCATCCTGCCAAAACGCGGCCAGATTGCCCAAGGTCATTGTCGCTGCGGCTAAAATCGCGATCAGCGGGCGCAGGCCAAGAAATTCGGGGGGCACAAGCTGCACGAGGCGGGCCAATGCGATGGCCGCGCCGATCTTGGGCACGACCGTCAGGAATGCGGCTGATGGGACCGGTGCGCCTTCGGCCACATCGGGCAACCATGCATGCGCGGGTATTGCACCCAGTTTGAACGCGACACCGGTTAGGGTTAGCGCAAATCCGACGAAGAGCAGCGGGGAAAGCCCAGTACCGAGCCTTAATGAAGCGGCAATATCTGCGTATCCGGTGTTCCCCAAGAGTCCCAGCATTAAGGTGACCCCGGTAATCAGCAATGCGTTTGCCAGTGCTCCCATGAGGAAATATTTCATGCCAGCTTCGATGGACAGCGCCCAGTCGCGGTGCCACGCGGCCAGCGTGTAGCCGGTGACTGAAGACAGCAGCACCGCGATAGTGAGTTGCAACAGGTCTCCGGCACCGGCCATTGCCATAGCCCCAAGCGCACCAAGCAGGAGGATCGTGTAATATTCTCCATGGCGTGGATCGGTGCGGAACCAGCCCGGTGCCAGCAGAATACAAAAGGCCGTGCCCAGCAGGATCATCAGTCGCGCCCAAAGGCTCGCTCCGTCCAGCGCCCAAGTTCCTGAAAAGGTGAACCGGGTTTCCCCCAATTGCCCCAGAACCAAAACAATGGCGACGGCAATGCCTGCGAGGGCGATGAATGCCGATCCGGCCTGCATTCGTCGGGGCGCAAAGGCCGCAAACAGCAGCGCCAACACTGCCGCCATGATGATCGCGATCTCAGGGGATACGTCGCCGATTGGCACCGGTCAGCTCCCTATTATGGCAGAGGAGGCGCTGCCGATCAGATCAAGCAACCAGCGCGGATAGATGCCGATCAGAATGACCAGCGCCAAGATCGCTGCAAGAATGCTGCCTTCACGTAAGCTGACATCGGCAAACCCCTCGCGCGCTTTTGGCAGGTCACCAAAGAACACTTGTTGCAGCAACCGCAGAAAGAGTGCGGCAGTAATGAGAATGCCCAGCAGACCAATCGCAGCGATCACCGGAAAGACGGCAAAGGTGCCGACAAAGATCTGCACTTCCGCCACAAAACCGGCCAACCCCGGCAACCCGAGGCTGGCAAAAGCCGCAATCACGGCAGCGGTTGTCAGGCGAGGAGCCACTTTGGCCAGCCCGCCGTAAGCATCCATGTCATAGGTCCCACTGCGCGCCCAGAAGCCACCGGCAATCAAGAAGAGCGCGCCGGTGATTAACCCGTGCGCGACCATTTCGACCACCGCACCGGTCAAAGCCATTTCGCGCGCGCCTTCTGCGCCGTTCAACAAGGCTCCTGCAGCGGCGATGCCCAAGACGGTATAGCCCATATGATTGACCGACGTGTAGGCGATGCGCCGTTTTAGGTCGGTCTGCCCCAAGGCGACGATGGCTCCCCATAGGATAGAAGCGAGTGCCACAATCGCCAGTGGCAATGCATAGTCGGCGAAGGTTTCGCGCATCATCTGAAAGGGGATCCGGACGAGCCCATAGGTCCCCATCTTCAGCAAGACGCCAGCGAGGATGGCCGACACCGGCCCCGGTGCCATGACGTGCGCAGGTGGCAACCATGTGTGAACCGGAAACAGCGGGGCTTTGACGGCAAACCCCAGCACAAAGCCCAAAAGGATCAAACCACCCCGCAAATCCATCCCTGCCAATGGCTGCGCAGCAATCAAAGCGCGCATGTCAAACGTGATTGGGTCAACTGTCAGCACCAGCCCGATAATCGCCAGCAAAATCGCGAGGGACCCCGCCAACGTGTAGATAAAGAACTTGAGCGCCGCACCTTGGGCGTCACCATGGCCCCACCGTCCAATTAGGAAGAACATCCCGACGAGGCTGAGATCAAAGAAGACATAGAAGATCAGCAAATCGAGGACCATGAACAGGCCCAGCGACACCGACTCCAGAAACAGAAACCATGCATAGTAGGCGCGGGGACGTTCAGGGTTCTCCATCGGCCATGCGATGCAAGCGATAAAGAGGACGCCGCTCATCAACGAGAGCGCCAATGACATGCCATCCACGCCCACGCGCCAGAAGACACCGAGCGCGGGTATCCAAGGGGCCTCCGCATAGGCCTGAAAGGCAGGGGCCGCTGAGCTTGTGTCAAACTGGTACCAGACGATTAGAAGCAGCAAGAACGACAATGTCGAGGTTGCGACCGCGATGATGCGGGCAGCGGCGTGGCCGAGACTGGGCAGAACGGTCAGAGCCAGGGCGCCCAGCATCGGGATTAGGATGGTGAGTGTCAGCATGTCATGCTCCTGCAGCGAGAATGGCGATCACGGCGATGACGCCGCCAATAATGTAAGCGTAATAGTGGTACGATAGCCCGGTTTGCAGGCGGCGAATGTCGCGGCCTAACATACCGGTCAGGCGCGCACTGCCTTCGGGTATGCCATCAGAGATCGTCTCCCCGAAACGGTCGCTGACCTGAGCAAGCCAGTCGCCAAATGCAGCAGTGTTCCGAATACCCTGATCAACAACACGGTTGTCCACTTCCGCGATAAAAGCCGCCCCTTTGCGGCCCATGAAAGCGACCCCACGAGGCCCCGCGTCAATGAGAGTGTCGTCAATCCAAGCCGTTGTACGGGCAAGCGCATCTAAGGGTCGCACAACGGCGATGGTGATCAACTTGGGCAGCCCGAGCCAATCTGAGGCGGCAGCAGTGGCACCGCTTGTTCCGAGCGTAGGGTGCCGCCGCACCAGATAGACGCCGCCCAAGACACCGGCGGCGACAAAGGCCAGCGAAAGGCCAAGCATCAAAGGGCTGCCTTTGGGGAGCGTCATGTCCAATAGGGCGGCAAGTGCCTCAGCCAGGGGCGGATACCACAGAAGGCTTGTTGTTAGCGTTAATGCAGCGAGGATACCCAGTCCGATGGTTTCCATCATGCCAGGCACTTCGATTGACCGCTCGTCATCGCCGCGCCAGCTAAATGCCAACAACAAGAAGCGCGTCGTATAGGCCGCGCTCAGTGCGCCGCCGAGCATCACTGCGATTGGCAGCCAATACCCAGTATGTTCAACCGCTTTAATGATCTCTTCTTTACTCCAACCACCTCCCGCAGGCGGCATCCCGGCAAGTCCGACTGCTGCTATAGCTGTAAGCCCCCCGACGATTGGCAGCGATTGGCCCAGCATCATTTTATCCAGGCGGTAGCTCCCCGCAGCATCGCCTGCGAGGCCCGCCGAAAGGAAAAGCGGCGCTTTGAATGTGGCGTGGACAATCAAGTGCAGCACCGCGATCCCAGGATACCCCGCGCCGACTGCGACGAACATAAATCCGAGTTGGGCCGAAGTGGACGCTGCAAGCAGCCGTTTGGCGTGGTTCTGCAAAACCCCGGTGACGCCACCCGCCAGAGCAGTGATCACCCCTATCAAGATCGCCGCGACGCTAAACCCGGGAGCGATGGACAAGGATGGCTCAAGACGCGCGATGATATAGGCACCGGCTGCCACCAGCGTCGCCGCATGGAGAAGCGCCGAGACCGAACTGGGGCCAGCCATCGCCCGAAACAGCCAGGGCGAGAAGGGAACCTGTCCGGCTTTCGAGGCCGCCGAAAGAAGGATTCCAAAGGCTACGATCCACTGAAACGTGCCTTCGAGCGTTGCGATACCGGCATAATCGAAAGACCCCGTGGCGGAGTAGAGCGCCATCGCAGCAGCAAAAAGTCCAAGGTCACCGAACCGCGTCATCACGAAAGCATAAAGGCCCGAACGCGGATTTTCGATGTCGCGCCACTTGTGCGAGATCAGCGCCCAGGAACAGGCGCCAATTAGCTCCCAGCCGATAAGCAGCGTCAAAAGATCATCGGCGACGACAACCAATTCCATACCGCCTGTGAACAGGATCATGATGCCAATTAGCCGCCCCAGCCCACGCGCTTGTTCATGCTGTGTGGCGTGAAGGACAACAGCAAGTGCTATGGCGGGAACCATGAGAGCAACCGCCGCTGAGATCGGCGTGAGAGAGGCGGTAAGCCGGAGTGCATCCGACCAGATCAAGTACGCGGTCCAATCTTTTGTGACGGCAGCTAACGCCAAGACGAAAGTCCCGCCAAGCACGGCCACTGCCAACCCTCCAAGCCAGCCGCGCGACCGATCACCCATCACCGCGATTAACACGCCTGACAAAATCGGTAGAAGGGGGAGTAGCCAAAGCGTCATTCTTTCAGCGTCCCGAGCGCTTCAATCACATCCGCTTGGCGTTTGCGATAGACGGCAACAACCAAGGCAAAGCCGATTGCCAGTTCGACTGCCATCACCGCCATGATCAGGATCGCAAGCAATTGTCCCTCAGGCGCCCCTTCAAGGGTAAAGGCCCAAAACCCCACAGCCGCGAGTAGGGTGCCATTTAGCATCAGCTCCAAGCCCATCATCAGCATTACAAAGGATTTCTGTGATAACGCACCGAACAGACCGATGCCAAAGAGCGCCGACGCGACAATCAATATGGCCGTTAACGACATATCAATGCTCCTTCTTCGGCTTGGTGCCGTGGCCTTCATGCGGGTCCGGTGCTGGCTCTTGTTTGGGCTTCTTTGGATCGGCGCCTTCTGGGTTAGCGCCGGTTGTGTGTCCTCCGTGACCCGTATGCTCTGCTGACAACGCCGGGTCGTCGTCGGCCATCTCGTGACCCATATGGCCAGTGCCTTGGTCGCCGTCCTTCTTGTCAGTCATCTTGTCATGACCACCATGACCACCATGCCCTCCGTGGCCACCGTGCCCTCCGTGGCCACCGCCTTCCTCCACCTTGCGCCCCGCAGGTGTTCCGCCCGGATGAAGCCCTGGGGGGATAGCACCCTCGTCCGACACTCCAAACCGGCCACGGCGGCTCGATAAGATGACAGCGCCGAGCATGGTCGCCAATAGCGTCACCCCGGCGGTCTCGAATATCAGCATCGAGCTGCCCAGCAGGTTGATGCCCAGATCACGCATGGTATCCCGACCCGCAGGCAGGGGATTATGCGGTAGGTCAGTTGTGAGCACCGCGACTGTGAGGCCGATAAAAGCTACAATGCCCGCTCCTATCGACAGGCGGTATTGATGCACCATCTGCATCGGGTTCAGGCCTGCCGGGTTCATCATGAACATCACCATGAAAAGACCCATGACCATCATCTCGACCGCCATCATAAAGACCGTGGCGACGCCGATGTAATCGGCAGACATCAATAGCGCGATGGCACCGACACAGATGAACGAGACCATCAGCGCGAATGTTGCACGGATCATCGAGTCGACCCGAAAAACCCGCCAACCGCTCCAGATGGCGATCGCCGAGAGGAAATAGAAAGCAATATCCGTCATGCCAGCGCCACCAGTCCGGCCAGCAACAAGTCCAAGAAGGCAATTGGCAGCAGGACCTTCCAGATCAGCCCGAGCATCCGTGCTACGGGCATACGCGCCAGCAGATGAGACAGGGCGATAATGACAGCCATGATGGTTAGTGTTTTGAACGCGAGCCAGACAACTCCCGGAAGGACCGGGCCGAGATAGCCGCCCAGAAATGCCGAGGCGGCCACTGCAGAAAAGCCGACCAACATGGACAATCTTGCCACCTGCCAACCGGACCGATTAGCGCCTGAATCCTCAATCGACGTGCCGCCTGCAAGGTCAGCACTGTCGGCGTAGTCGAGTGGTCCGCGCAGCGTAAGTGACAATCCCAACAGTATGAAGAGGGGCAGCCCAAGCGGTTGGCGGATCACGTTCCATATGTCCTCTTGCGACGTCACGATAGCGCGTAGATCAAGCGACTCTGCAGGCAGTGCGGCGGCGATCAGGACAAACATGCTAAGCAGCATGATCGGCAGCCCAATAGCCACATAGCGATAGGCCCCGATCAGGGCGAGCGGGGAATTGGGTGCCCAGCCGTGCAAAAACACAAGCACAACCACGAGGGACTCGCACGCCCCCCACAGCACCACACTGGTTTCGAGGCCAATCACTACAGACTGTGGCCCGAGCGGTACGACAGCGAGACCAATCGCACCGAGCGTCAGAAAACCCGAGATGGACAGGAACCAGTTCATTCTGTCTGGCGCCTCGGTCGAAATGCGTTGCCGAGACACTTCCGCCGCAGCGGTATAGAGCGGCGTTAGCAAACTGCCCCCAGTTCGTCCGGCCAGCCATCGGTAGAAAAACGTGTCCAGAACCGCAGCGATAAGCATGCCGACGATCATGAATACGAGCATTATCATCAGGGTGAGGGCGACGCTCATGACATGTGCCCTGCATGGACGCCGTGATCCATTCCGCCCGCCATTGTATCGGGCTCGGGATCAGAGGTATTGGCGCAAATGGCGCGCAGCGATGCGTTGTCAAAGCTGTTCAAAACCAGCATGGCTTCGTGCCATTCCAGACCGATCAATAGATCATCAAGGCCTATTTGCTGGACGTGCAGGTTGAAAATGGGTTCTGAGGTGCCGGTCAGCAGGTCAAAGCGCGTGCGTACGTCCGATCCGTCATGAGTGCGGCCCAACCCTTCGGGGATTGCTGCCCGCGCGCCCGATAAGCGGATCAGCCGTTTGACGGTCGCATTGCCGATGTTGGTGGCGCGTAACATCCGTTCGGCCAGTGCGGGCAGTCCCAGAAGATTGAGTAGAACCCAACCGCGTTGTTCTTGGGTTTCGAACGGCGGATGCGCAACCGCAACGTTCTGTATCGTGTCGCCTTGGAGAGTGAGGGTCAGGACGAGCCCGGCCGGGAGCATGGGCAGAAAAGGACCGAAATCTGCGGTGTAGGCATCAAGCTCCAGCCCATCCCGCAGATCGGCGGCTGTCATCGCCATCGGCCTTCCATAAGGGGTGCCGCCCATCATGCCTTTGCCGCCTTGACCATGTGGCCCGATCCCGCGCCACTCGTTTGGCGGGGCATCTGACAAAAAGTCGGGCTCGGACTTGAGACTGCCAACCAGCAGATCTCTGTGAATTGCCCTCAACAAAACGCTGATGTTCGCTATTTCTTCTATTCTCGTCGCGCCTGGCAACTCATTGCGAGAATGCCAGAGAGCGCTGGCGCGGGGGTGCGGCAACTGGTCATGCAGGCGGTGCAGTTGAGGTAGAAGAGCCTCTGGAACCGTGCCTACAACGAACAAGATCGCTGCGGCTCGCGGCGTCTCAACAACGCGCAATCCGGGGGCTTTAGCCAGCACGCTCGCGGCATCTGCAGGGACACCCTCGCCAAAGGCTACAAACATCGGCACTTCGGCCAGCCCTGCCATTTTTGCAAGCCAGCTCATTCCCACCGAAAAATACCCTCCCGCCAGCCATAGACGATCCCGACCGATAGAATGACCAAGAACATACCCATCTCTGCCAGCGCCTTGGGGCCTTCCTCTACGAAAACTACGGCCCAAGGATACATGAACATCATTTCCATCTCGAACGCGACGAACAGCAGCGTCATAGTGTAGTACCGGATGTGGAAACGTTGCCATGCATGGGTCTCAGGATCACTGCCCCCGAGTATAGGGCGCTTCTGAGGATAGGTGCTTGGACCTGCAGCACCTGCGCGCAATGCTGCGGTGAACAGCATTGAGAATGCAAAGATCAAAATGATGGCGATCAATGTCGTCATGAATTTTGGTATCCCTTATGCCCAAGCAAGGTTACCTATCGGCGCGAACTTTGAAAGCCTTCCTCCTGCTGGAGCCTTGCACTTTTTCTGAGGCCTGCGCGTCAAGTGGCTGTGACATCATACAGTAGACCAGATCACAGGAAGGCTATCTTGCTGGCAAAATTCAGCCCTTTTCACCGTACCAGCTTTGGCGCAAGTCGATCATTTTGCCGATCTCTTGGGCCTGAGCATCGATAATGCTCCTCGAAAGCTTCTTGATGTCGCTGTTGGAACTCTGTTTCAGAGCGACCGCCGCCATTTCAATTGCAGAGGCATGGTGCGGCAGTTGTGAATCGATGAATGCTTTGTCGAAGGGTGCCTTTTTTGCGAGTTCTTCTGGGCTGTCCATCCCGAGCATGCTGCGCTCATGGGGATGGGTTTCCGTCGCGACTTCATCAGGGCCATCAAGGTCTTCGATTATGCCATCAAGCGTTTCGATTTCTTTCTTCTGATCTTCGATCATGGTCTTTGCGAACTGGACGAGTTCGTTGTGCTCGCCTTTTTCCACCGCAACCTCGGCCATTGATACCGCCATCGCATGATGGGCGGACATCATATTGACGAACCGTAGATCGGAATATTCTCCATTGTGAACCAAATTTGCGGTCGCTTGGCGCTGTGAAGTCATCATCGTTCTCCTTTGGTTAGTATTGGAAACGCGGAATAGCCGCTATGGTTCCGGTCGGATAAGTTGCGCCACGGGAAAAGGCCTACCTTTCCACGTCAGCTGTTCGCTGAAGCATGTGCTTCTTAACCAAAGGTCTGAAAGCTAAGCACGGCGCACTGAGCTTGGCTGGAACATTTATCAGACAGTTTGAGTTTTGGGTAAAAGACGCCTTTGATTCCAATTAGCCGTGGTGATTCCAATTAGCCGTGGGCTCAGCCCGCCATTAGAGAACGGAGCACCCGATGCCAAACGAACCAGACTACGCCAAAGAAAAGCGCCCGCCGCACCGCAAGCGGCATAATGCACAAGACGACCACGAGGGAGCCGCACACAGGCCCGAAGAGTTCGATTCAAAGAATCCCAAGAAAGTCTGAGCTACCCCCGAACATCGGACACTGACGTAAGCTGCGATTTGTAGTTTGCTGATCTTCAACACGAAGGAGATCAGGAATGTCGAAACGGAAGCAACATCACCCAGAATTCAAAGCCAAGGTGGCGTTGGAAGCGCTGAAAGGCGAAGAGACTGTCAGCGAGCTGGCCAGTCGGTTTGGAGTTCACCCGACGATGATCCATCAATGGAAACGTGCATTGCTTGAGGGCGCATCTGGTGTGTTCGAGCGAGGTAGCCGGAAGGCACCGGAAGTCGATGAAGAGCAGGTCAAAGGCCTGCATGCCAAGATTGGGGAGTTGGCCGTCGCCAACGATTTTTTGGCCAGAAAGCTCAAACCCTGGACCGGCAAGTGAGGTGCAAGATGATTGAGCCGAACATTCCGGGTCTGTCCGTCGGCAAGCAATGTTCCCTGCTGTCGATCTCGCGGTCGTCATTTTACTATGAACCCAAGGGTGAGAGCGAGATGAACCTCGATCTGATGCGCGTCATCGATAAGCAGTTCTTGGAAACCCCGTTTTACGGTGTGCGCCAAATGACGTGGCACCTGCGCAATGAACAGCATCTGGTGAACGAAAAGCGCATCCGACGCCTTATGCGGTTGATGGGTCTCATGCCGATCTACCAGAAACCCAACACGAGCAAGGCGGCGAAGGGTCACAAGATTTACCCCTACCTGCTGCGGGGGCTACGCGTGGATCGGCCAAATCAAGTTTGGTGCGCCGACATCACATATCTACCGATGCGGCGCGGCTTCCTTTATCTGGTGGCCATCATGGATTGGCACACGCGCAAGGTTCTGGCGTGGCGCATCTCGAACACGTTGGAGGCTGGCTTCTGCGTTGATGCGCTGAATGAGGCGATCCACAAGTTCGGCCCGCCAGACATAATGAACACGGACCAGGGCAGCCAGTTCACGTCTTTCGCTTGGACGAACAGGTTGCGGAGCGCAAACGTGCGCATCTCAATGGACGGCAAGGGCCGCTTCCTCCCCTCTCGGGACATCGCTGCGCGATACCCTGCCGGGCAAGGGATCAATATCTTTGTCGAACGGCTGTGGCGGTCACTGAAGTATGAATGCGTCTACCTGCATGCCTGGGAAACCGGGTCAGAGGCCCGAGATGGCGTCAGAAAATGGATCGAGTTCTACAACCACAAGCGCCCGCATTCTGCCCTTGGCGGCAAACCACCTGCTGTGGTCTATTGGCAGAGAATTGAAACAACCAACCACGATCAGCAAGTGCAAAGAGTAGCTTAAACTACGCCAGATCCTGTCCAACAAATGGGGAGTAGCTCACAGAGCTCAAGGTTTTTGGGCAGCGACTAAAAAGGTCACAAAAATTAGAGAGGTGTAGGGTCATGTCAGGCGATGAAGATGACTATGCAAAATTGATGAATGACCTTGATGCAGAAGCGAGTGACGCTGGGAGCGGTTACGGCGCTGAAACCGGCAACAGATCACGTAAGAGCCGTTCTCGGAGCAACAGAAAGAATAGAACCAAAGCAAAAGGCGCCGGTGAAAGCGACGGACCGTCAATTGTCTTAATGCTAATTGCTCTCGTGTTATTCGCCGCCGCGCTTCAAAACTGGTATTTCACCCTTCCCATAGGAATTTTCTGCGCCTACTTTTTTGGGTATCGCGCAGCTGTTGTGGGCGTAATTTTGGCCACGATCACAGTACTTCTTATTCAGGTCGAAACACGTGAGGCCCTTGAAGCCAGGAATGCCTTGCGAAAGGAGTGCGTAACTAAACTTGTGAGCGATACCGCCACAATCCAATACGGTAAACCTGTTGAGGAACTCAACATTATTGACCGGTTGCGGGTTAACCGTGCGATCAAGAAAGGTAGCTTGACCCTCATCAAAACATACGAAGAAGGGGGTATTCGAGCCGTGGAGGTTTTCATTACCGAGGAAGAGTTTGTTGCCGAGCACTCAATTCAGAAATTCATTGACCAGATGAAAGATTGCACGGGGGAAAATTGACACATTCCAACAAGCTTTTGTGACTTGGCGAACACTAGCTCTGCTTTAACCTCCAAGGGCCGGGCAGCTTCCGCATCTGGCATTTAAGCCAACAACGCGTTGGATTAAAAAAAAATTACAAGCGCGCATGACATAATAAATGGCCTCTGCCCACGTCGGGGGCCGGAGTATATATAGCCAGACCAGCTGCCAATTCTAAGTAATAAAGGATTACATAGTCATGTTCCTGGTTCCACCCTCCGCCGAATAGCAGCCCTTATCGTAGACCAAAAAGGTTGGCGGCGCGGAAAATCTGGTTCCCATTTATTTGGGGTCAATTTGGCTTAAAAAGGGAAGTCTCTTCTCGTCCGTACCAATCCATCGCTGGCTTGCAAAACTCCGTGGGTACGGCCATAATGGGCTAGGCTCTAAGGCGCACTTAATGTCATGGAAAGTAATAGAAATACCCCGGATGGGCGGCAGCTCGGGCGACCCCGGAAAATAGCTAATTCCGAGCTGCTCTTACAACAGTTCGTTGCCTATGCGCAGCATGTCGAAGAGAGCCCATTTTATATAGATAAGATATTTAGAACTAAGAACGGTTTTGTACGTACAAAACTACGAAAGTCTCGTCCGATGACGATCTCCGGCCTGTGCTTGTACCTCGGAATTTCAACACAGGCATGGCAACACTGGCGAAGAAATCGAAAAGACCTTCAAATTGCAGTCGAGTTCATCAGTGAAGCCATTTTTGTACATAAATACGAAGGCGCAGCAGCCGGAATCTTTAAAGCTAACATCATCAGTCGAGAGCTCGGTTCACAAGATCAGTTTTGAATGTCCCAGATTTCGGAATTTGAACATGTTTAGGCAGCCAGACACATAAAGGCTAGCGCGCTCAGGAAGCGATAACCTATACCATGTGGTTTCCATCGCCAAACTCGCAGGTGGAGCACCCCTGAAAATGATGCTTAGACCCTCCGCTGCGAAGGCATTTGCTTGCCTGTGCTTCCATAAGCTGCCGAGAAAATCTGTTTGAATCCGCTATGACGTCGGGGACCCACAATCTGTGAACTTGAACTTAAGAAGCTGATGAGTCATGTAATTATGATGTGAAGTATAATTTCTTCAAGGATTTAGACAAAATGCTGAAAAACGGCCCTCTAGAGCTTTTTGGAGCCTCTACGCTAACGCCCTGTGATGCGACGAAGGAACCTTGGCAAAGCTTGAGGGCGGAGACGGTATCTGCGCCCCACAAAAATATTGTGTGTCCTTTTAAACAGGGGTTAGCTGGTATGTACCAACATACTCCTACTGGCACAAACTGTGACAAAATACGGAAGGCCAAGCCAAATCCGTTAATAGGAAACTGCACTGTTCGCAAAACGAAGGCCGATGGGAGCGTCCAGAACTGGATGGTTTGTCCCAGCCGTTTCCTTCAAGATGCTGTGATCTTGGAAGACTGCAAGCGGTTTCTGACATCTGGTCACTCCTACCGAGCAGTAAGGGAGTTATCAATCACATCTGAAGGTTCGTTGGATTTCGGGCTTACTGCGCTGGACCAGAGCGGAGAGGTAATAGACTTTGTGGGTATCGAAGTTCAGGCCTGTGGAACGGGCGGAAGTGGGTCGATCTGGGATGCCAGAAATGATTACCTTAACGGTGCAATTAAAAGCAGCTACGCCTTCTCGCTTAATGAGAAAGACGCTTCAAAGAAGATTTTGGTGCAGCTCCTACATAAAGCCCGCCAGGTTGCTCGTTGGCGGAAAAATACGGTATTGATAGTCCAAGACCACTTTCTGGAGCATCTACGGAAATCTTATAATGTGGATGCTCATTTTCACCAGCAGGACCCTTCGGACTTCATTCATATTCACGCCTACAGGCACATTACCTCTGGTATGGGTTTTAAGATCGAGCTTGCCGAGGCTATTTCCACCGACATGGTGGGGCTCTCGATGGCGTTAATTAGTAACCCCGGCATAAAGCTGCATAATTATGACAAGCTATCTCAAGCGATCAGTGCGCGCTTCGCAGATGGAAAGTTTTCCAAAATTTGAGAATTACTATCGATTGCAGCAACGATCTTCTGTCCGACAGCTTTGGCGACTAGCGGGCTGACAGAGTTGCCGACCTGACGAAATCCATGCCATTTTGTAGAGTGGAATTCGAACCAATCGGGGAAACCCTGAAGCCTTGCACCCTCGCGCACTGAGATGCAGCGTAGCTCTTCGGGGTGTACTGGGCGCGGCGAGGAATACGATCCTCGGGATGATGGGGTTCCAGCTCGCAATGTGTTTGCCACATCATTCCAGTCCAATTTAAACAAGCGACTTACCGGCACTGTTTCGCCTGGCGAGGTTTCTCTAAATCTCTGTCTTAATACTTCGCCATGGACGATGCGTTTGCAGTTGGTGCAGGTGGTGGGGTCCCAATTCCGGTTCGGATTCCCAAAAAATGATCTATAGCTTCCTACCCCACGCATCATACGAGCGTAATCTGAGGTTGGGTGCTTATCGTAGGGAGTCTTATGGCCCTCAATGAGATAATCATGCTTTTCGATGTCCGGCAGGTCGGAAATTGCCTCCTGAACGGAAACGAATTTCTCCCTACCTTCTGGAATATTGATTAGCCCTTTCCGTTTCCGAGGCGACCAGTGGGTGGGCGTCGGGACATCCAGATGAGAGTAAATGTCTTTTCGCGTGCCTAGAAGGAACACCCGACGGCGCTCCTGTGGAACTCCAAATTCAGTCGCATTGAGTATTTTCGGATCCGCAATATTATACCCGTCAGCCTCCAGCTGGGAAATGAGTGTTTGCACCCACTTACCTTTTTCGGCTGAAAGCATTCCGGGAACATTTTCCATCACGAAGTATTTTGGCCGTAATATGTTTACATAGCGCCGAAATTCAAAAATTAGCTTACTTCGGTCATCGTCAGGATCACGTAGGCCAATTAGGCTAAAGCCTTGGCAAGGCGGGCCACCGGCGACGACATCCACACCATCCGGGGCTAAATGTTCGATCTCCGTGTCGGAAAAGTCAGCGACGCTTTTTTGGATAAACTGAACATCGGGGAAGTTGTTGGGAAATACTTCGGCGCAACTTTTTTCGATATCAATTGCGTGAGTTGTGTGAATGCCCGCTGCTTGGAAGCCGAGCGTGAGCCCCCCCACCCCAGCGAATAGGTCTATTGATGTCGGTTTCATAGTGAGCACTACCCGTGGTGATTTTTATCAGCATATAGTCTGCCCGCTAAATGGCAATGCCATCGGTAGACTTACCCAGACATTTTTGGCGTTTAAACTTAGATGGAATCTGGGATGGGGCAATGCCACCATTCATAGGAGTGGCCGCCCCGTGCTGCATTCGCTCGTCCGCAGCTCATTCTCGTCGGGCATTCAGCCTTAAGCTATCAATTGATAGTCGGGGCAAAAGGTCGTCGCCGCGTGCTACTGCAACAAGATCCACCAAAGGCAAATATTATGGCAGCTAGAACTTTCAGTCGAATAATAAATCGCGCTTATTCAGTAGTTTGCATGAAGAAGTGGCAGCCCGTAGGGGAATCGAACCCCTCTTTCCAGGTTGAAAACCTGGCGTCCTAACCGATAGACGAACGGGCCACTCTTTGTCAGGTCAGTGCAGCGTTTCGTGTGTTGCTGCTCTGTCTGTGAGCGGACGTTTAAGTAATCCGGCGGGGGGCTGCAAGCAGAAAAATGAACTTTTTCTAGAAAAAGTTTTCAGGCCTGCGCGGCGTCCTCCAAACGCAGTTGAACTGTGCGCCGACCGCGGAAATTATTGATGTCGAGACGCCCGGCAAGGTGGAAGCGCGCGCCGCCGTGGTTTTCAAGCGCGGGGCCGAGGGGGCCGTCGTAGGCGCCGAACGCAATCGCTTCGAGGTTCGCGCCCAGACCGTCGCCAAAGCTAACCTTGAGGTGGTTCTCGCCTACGCGTTTGGCAAAGCGGATTTGCATATCGGCGAAGGCATAGCGCGGGGCAGGGGCGCCCGCGCCGAAGGGGCCGGCCTGGTCGACCATCTCGGCCAGTTCTACCGTGGCCGCGCCGGGCATCATCATGCCGCAGAGGTTCAGATCAGCGGGGCCAGCCAGATGCGCGCCCTGTTTGGTGAGCAATTCGCCAAGCCGTTCCATTGCCGCGTCGATCTTGTCTTCGGCCACCGTCAGACCCGCCGCCATCTTGTGGCCGCCGCCCTTGATCAGCAGCCCTTCGGCAGCAAGGCGCTGGATCGGCGCGCCAAGGTCGATGCCACTGATCGAGCGGCCTGAGCCTTTGCCGATGCCGTCTTCGACGCCGATGACGATGGAGGGGCGGTTGGCGGCTTCTTTGAGGCGCGAGGCGACGATCCCCACCACGCCGGGGTGCCAGCCGGGGCCAGCGGCCCATGCCAGCGGCCCGTCAAAGCCGCGCTCTTCGGCCTGTGCCATGGCGCTGGCGCGCACGGCGGCTTCGACCTCGCGGCGGTCGGTGTTGAGCTGGTCCAGTCGCTCGGCCAAGGCCGCGGCCTCATGCGGGTCGGCGGTGGCCAAAAGCCGCGCGCCAAGGTCGGCCTGCCCGATGCGCCCGCCCGCGTTAATGCGGGGGCCAAGCAGAAAACCGAGGTGATAGGCCGTGGGGGCCGTGTCCATCCGCGCCACATCGGCAAGGGCGGCCAGACCGGGGCGCGCGCGGCGGGCCATGACTTTCAGACCCTGACGCACAAAGGCGCGGTTGACGCCGATCAGCGGGGCCACATCGGCCACGGTGGCCAGCCCAACGAGGTCTAGCATCCCCATGAGGTCCGGCCCCTTCTGGCCCGCTTCACGCAGCTGGCGGCCTGCTTCGACGAGCATCAGAAACACCACCGCAGCGGCGCAGAGATGCGCCAGCGTGCCGTCCTCGTCCTGTCTGTTGGGGTTCACCACAGCGAGCGCATCCGGCAGCGTCTCTCCGCCCAAGTGGTGATCGAGCACGATGACATCCGCGCCCTTGGCAGCGGCGATGGGGCCATGAGACAGCGTGCCGCAGTCGACGCAAACGATCAGGTCATGGTCGGCGGCGAGTGCCGACATGGCCTCGTCATTGGGGCCATAGCCTTCGTCGATACGGTCAGGGATATAGAGCGTCGCGCGGTGGCCCATGTCGCGCAGCCAGACGAGCAACAGCGCAGCGGAAGAGCCGCCATCCACGTCATAGTCAGCGAAAATCGCGATGCGTTCACGTTTTTGGAGGGCCGAGAGAAACCGCGTTGCCGCTGCCTCCATATCGCGCAAGCTGCGTGGGTCGGGCAGCAGGTCGCGCAGGGCGGGGGCGAGAAAGCCCGCCGCCTCGGTGTCGACCACGCCGCGCCGGGCCAGCACTTGGCACACCGGGTCGGGCAGGCCCGCGCGCTGCACCAGCAGTTCCGCCGCGCGGGTCAGTTCCACGTCAGGGCCGATCCAGCGCCGCCCGCTCAAAGATGTTTCGACACCGAGAAAGCTCATGCGGACCTCATTTGGCCGTTATGGAAGGGGGTGGTAAGGGCCGATCTGGCCCTCACTCTGCCGGGGTGCGGTAGTTGATCCGGCGGACCGACCCGGTGCGCGAGCGCATGATCAGCGTCTCGGTGGTCAGCCAGCCCGGCTCGCGTTTCACGCCCGGAAGGATGTTGCCGCCGGTGACGCCCGTGGCGGCAAAGATCACGTCTTGGGTGACCATCTCGTCGCGCGAATAGATGCGGTCAAATTCGGTGATCCCGGCCTTGGTGGCACGGCCTTTTTCGTCGTCGTTGCGGAACAGCAGGCGGCCATACATCTGCCCGCCCATGCATTTCAGTGCGGCAGCGGCCAGCACGCCTTCGGGCGCGCCACCTTGGCCCATATACATGTCGATGCCGGTCTCGGGGTCGGCGCAGTGCATCACACCCGCCACATCGCCGTCGGTGATGAGGCGGATGGCAGCACCGGTGGCGCGAACCTCGGCGATCATATCCGCATGGCGGGGGCGTTCGAGGATGCAAACGGTGATGTCCGAAGCCGCACAGCCTTTGGCGCGGGCCAGCGCTTCTACGCGCTCACCGGGGGTCATGTCGAGGGTGACGACATCGGTCTCGAAACCCGGACCGATGGCGAGTTTGTCCATATAGGTGTCGGGCGCGTGCAGCATGGAGCCGCGCGGGCCCATGGCGATCACGGTGAGCGCGTTGGGCATGTCTTTGGCGGTCAGCGTGGTGCCTTCCAGCGGGTCAAGCGCGATGTCCACGCCGGGGCCTTTGCCGGTGCCGACCTCTTCGCCGATATAAAGCATGGGGGCTTCGTCACGCTCGCCTTCGCCGATGACCACGACGCCCGCGATGTCGAGCATGTTGAGCTGTTCGCGCATGGCGTTGACGGCAGCTTGATCGGCGGCTTTCTCGTCACCCTTGCCGATCAGCTTGGCCGAGGCCAATGCGGCGGCTTCGGAAACACGGGCGAGGCCCAGTGAGAGCATGCGGTCTTGGAATTCGGCAGAAGCGGTCATGAGGTGTCCTTGGGTGCAATGTGTTTTCTGTCCTGTACCCTCGCGCGGGCCTCGGGGCAAGTTTTGGGTTGGGCGCAGGTAGCACTTGGCCGGGAATCAAGCCGCAGGCGCCGGGCCGTCACGCCAAAGGCGTGCCGTATTATAAGGGCGCACCTTTGGTGCGACCGGGTGGGCGATTTGATGAGGTTGGGTGCACCCTCGCGGAGCGCACATCACGGCTGCGCCATAAAGTGGCATGTCGCTGCCTTCAGTTTGCCGATCCGCTGGCAAACGCCGGAGCTTGGCTACAAATGCCACCTAAGCCCGGAATCAAGCCGCAGGCGCCGGGCCATCGCCTGCCCGCCCAGACGGGTAGGCGATTTGGTGGGGCTGGGTGCTACTTTGCGAAGGTACATCTTGGCTGCACCATAAAGTGGCAATATTCGCGGTCAGATCGCCGACCCGCGGGCAGGCGATGGCCCTCAACGCAAACCTTCAGACCTCTTCGATCCGCAACGCGACCGGCTCACCCGCCAGCACGCCGGTCTTGTCCATATTCGCCAGCGCCTCAACCAGCGCATTGCGGCTGGTCTTATGGGTCACAATCAGAACCGGTGCAGAAGTGTCGGAATGTTCATACTGGCGCATCCGGTAGATGCTCACGCCCGCTTCACCCAACACCGTGGCGATTTTCGCCAGTGCACCGGGTTTGTCGACCAGCGCCATGCGCAGATAGTAAGGGGCCGGGCGCTGGCTGCTGGCGGGGGTGGTTTGCTCTAACGTCTCGGCTGGCTGGCCAAAGACGGGCCCGCGCAACCCGCGCGCAATATCACAGACATCGGCCATCACCGCGCTCGCCGTCGGACCTTCGCCCGCGCCGGCACCGCGCAGCACGATCTGCCCCACCGCGTCGCCTTCGATCACCACCATGTTGGTGCCGCCGTCCAGCTGTCCCAAAGGCGAGGTCTGCGGCACGAGGCAGGGCATCATCCGCTGCTCCAGTCCGCGTCCGGTTTTCTGGGTCACGCCCAGCAGTTTGATCTTATAGCCCATGTCGGCGGCGGCGCGGATGTCTTCGATGGCGACCCGCTCGATCCCCTCAAGCTGTATGCCGTCAAAGTCGATTTTGGTGCCAAATGCGATCGATGACAGAATCGCCAGCTTATGCGCCGCGTCAATGCCGCCCACGTCCAGCTGCGGATCGGCTTCGAGATAGCCCAGCCCATCAGCCTCGGCGAAAATCTCTTGATAGGTTTTGCCAGAATCTTCCATCCGGGTGAGGATGTAATTGCACGAGCCGTTCATCACCCCCATGATCCGGGTGATCTCATTGCCAGCAAGCCCTTCCATCAGCGTCTTGATGACCGGGATGCCGCCCGCCACGGCGGCCTCATAGCGCAGCGCCACGCCTGCGCCTTCGGCCTGTTCGGCTAGCGCTTGGCCGTGCATCGCCAGCATCGCCTTGTTCGCGGTGACCACATGTTTGCCCGCCGCCAGTGCGGCTTCGGTCGCGGCCTTGGCAGGGCCGTCTGCGCCGCCCATCAGTTCGACGAAAACATCGACATCATCGCGGGTCGCCAGTTTGACGGGATCGTCTTCCCAGTCATAAGACGCAAGCGACAGCCCGCGATCCTTGTTGCGGGTGCGGGCCGAGACCGCAGAAACCGTCATCGCGCAGCCGGTGCGGGCCTCTAGCAGGGCGGCCTGCTGGCGCAGAATGCGCAGCACACCTACGCCCACGGTTCCCAATCCGGCAATCCCGAGGCGAAGCGGCTTAGACATGGCGGTGGTCCTTCTGGTCTGATCCGAAAGGCCCGGCGGATGGGGCCGGGCATAGCCGCGATGTAGCGGGTTCGGCGCCTGCGTGCAACGCGCATACGCATCTCGGACATGCCTGTTTATTCAGCTTCTGCACTGGTTTCGGCGGCCTGACGTGCGCGCCGCAACTCAGCGGCCTTTGCCCGCAGACGCGCCACCCGCGTCGCGGTCGTGGCATTGGTGCTTGTCGTCCCGATCCGTCTGGCGCGGGCTTCAAGCTGTGCGGCACGCCCCGAAAGTTCGGCTTCGGTCCGAACGGGGTCGATGCGCCCGGCGGTGGCCTTGGCCAAAAGCGGGTCAATCGGCACCAGATCGGGGTAGGGCGCTGCCTCAAGCTCTGGGGTAATCGTGCGGTCGAGTTCGGGAAACTGCGTGCAGCCCGCAATCAGCGAGACGCCCAGAAACAGGGCGGTGATCGAATGGGGGCGGGGCGTGCGCATGAGGGTCATGCCTCGTTCTGCCCCAGCCGTGATCTTCGCGCAAGCGGGGTTTGCTTTTGAACGCTTGTTCATTAAATTGCCGCCATGGCAAGAACCACAGGCTCTCATTCAGATATCACCGGCCCGCGCGTGCGCGCAGCTGCACTGCGGCTTTTTGCACGGGGCGGCTATGCAGCCGTGTCGATGCGCGCGATTGCTGCTGAGGTCGGCGTTCAGGCCGGGGCGCTTTATAACTACACGCCCGATAAACAAAGCCTTCTGTTCGACCTGATGCGGGCGCATATGACCGACCTGCTGGCCGAAACGCCCAACAATGCAGACCGCTCTGCACTGCAGCAGTTGCAGGACTTCGTGGCCTTCCACATCCGCTTTCACGCGGATCGGCCTGATGAGGTTTTCATCGCTTATATGGAACTGCGCAATCTGACGGAGGAGAATTTCGCCGTGATCGAGCGTTTGCGCCGCGACTACGAAGACCGCCTCGAAGCGATCCTGCGAGCCGGAGTTGCCAACGGCGATTTCGCCGTCGCCGACACCAAGATCGTGACGCTGGCGATCATCGCGATGCTGACGGGCGTGAATACTTGGTACCGCGCGGGCGGGCGGCTGTCGCTGGACGAGGTTGTCGCGCAATATTGGGATATGGTGCGCAAGGCCGTGACCGCCTAAGCGGCCACGGCCCTTCGGTTCAATGCGCGGGGCGGATGAAAGTCCCGTTGTTCAGATCGCGCATTGCCTGCTGCAACTCGGCGCGGGTATTCATCACAATCGGCCCATGCCACGCGACTGGCTCTTCAATCGGCGCGCCAGAGATGAGAAGAAAGCGCACACCTTCCTCGCCAGCCTGAACCGTCACCTCATCCCCGGAGCCGAAACGGATCAGCGTCCGGTCGCCCGATATGTCGCGGATGTTGACCTCCTCACCGGCGACCTCTTTCTCAAGCAACACGCCCGAGGGGGCAGAGGCATCGGCGAAAGCGCCCGCGCCTTGAAAGACATAGGCGAAGGCCCGGCGGTAGGTGTCGATCTTGAAGGTCTTCTTGACCCCTGCGGGCACGAAAACATCCAAATACTGCGGGTCAGCCGCGATGCCATCGACGGGGCCGCGTTTGCCCCAGAACTCGCCGGTGATGACTTTCACCCGCGTGCCGTCGTCGTCGGTCACCACTGGGATATCGCTGGACTTCATATCCTGATAACGCGGCGCAGTCATCTTCTGGGTTGACGGCAGGTTCCCCCAAAGCTGGAAGCCATGCATCTGCCCGGCGGCATTCCCGCGCGGCATTTCTTGGTGCAAGATGCCCGAACCGGCGGTCATCCACTGCACATCGCCCGCGTTCAGATCGCCGGTGTTGCCCAGCGAATCCGCGTGTTCCACGGTGCCTTCGAGCACATAGGTGATCGTCTCGATCCCGCGGTGGGGGTGCCAAGGGAAGCCCTTTTCAAAGTCTTCGGGCCGGTCGTTGCGGAAGTCGTCGAACAGCAGAAAGGGGTCCAGCTCCGACGGGTCGTGGAAGCCGAAGGCGCGGTGCAATTTGACGCCTGCGCCTTCCATTGTGGGCGTGGCGCGGCGGGTTTCCAATGTGGGTCTGAGGGACATGATGCTCTCCTTTGCGGTTGCTTAGAAGATAGCCGGTGGCAGTGCCCTCAACAATTGGCCCCGGCGAACGGGCCCTGTGCAAATTTGCGCAGCTTCAACAATTTGGCACATTGACAGCCAATCCGCCGAGCGAGGTTTCCTTGTATTTCTCGCTCATGTCCGCGCCGGTTTGGCGCATGGTTTCGATACAGGCGTCCAGCGGCACCAGATGCGTGCCGTCGCCGCGCAGCGCCAATGAGGCCGCCGATACCGCCTTGATCGCGCCCAGCCCGTTACGTTCAATACAAGGCACTTGAACCAGCCCTTTGACGGGGTCGCAGGTCATGCCGAGGTGATGCTCCAGCGCGATTTCGGCAGCGTTTTCAATTTGCGGCGGCGTGCCGCCCATCACGGCGCAGAGCCCGGCGGCGGACATGGCAGCGGCGCTGCCGACCTCGGCCTGACAGCCTGCCTCGGCGCCTGAGATTGAGGCGTTGTATTTGACCAGCCCGCCAATCGCGGCGGCGGTGAGCAGGAAGTCTTCGATATGCGCCTCAGACGCGCCGGGCACATGGTCGAGATAATAGCGTAATGTCGCGGGCATCACGCCTGCCGCGCCGTTCGTGGGCGCGGTGACGACCTGACCGCCCGCCGCGTTTTCCTCGTTCACCGCCATGGCATAGACGCTCATCCAGTCGTTGATCGTATGCGGCGCGGATTGGTTCTGCCCACGCTCGGCGATCAGCGCGTCATGGATGCCCTTGGCGCGGCGTTTCACCTGAAGGCCGCCGGGCAGGGTGCCATCGGTCGTCAGCCCCCGGTCGATACAATCGCGCATCACCTGCCAAAGCCGTTTGCTGCCCGCGCGCAGGTTCTCGGCCCCGCCACGCGCCTCTTCGTTGGCGCGTTTCATACCTGCGATAGTCTTGCCGGATTTCGTCGACATCTCAAGCATTTCGGCGGCGGACTTAAAGGGGAAGGGCACCGGCGCGCCTTCATCCGTGTCCTTGCCTGCGGCCAGTTCCTTTTCGGTCATCACGAAGCCGCCGCCGATGGAATAATAGGTTTCGCGCAAGGCAACGTCGCCTTGGGCGTCGGTGGCCATCAGCATCATGCCATTGGCGTGGCCTGCAAGCTTGGTGTCGTAGTCGAAGATCATGTCGTGCTCGGGGTCGAAGCGCAGTTCGGGCAGCCCCTCGACGCTGATGCGCCGGGTCTGCTTGATCTTGTCCAGCGTCTTCTCGGCGGCTTCGGCGTCATAGTCTTCGGGCGTGAACCCGGCGAGGCCGAGGATCGTGGCGCGGTCGGTGGCATGGCCCACCCCGGTAAAGGCCAGACTGCCGTGGAGCGACGCGCGCAGCCCGGCAAATTGGAAGGGCGAGGCGCGCATCTGGTCAAGGAAACGCCCCGCCGCCACCATCGGCCCCATGGTATGCGAAGACGAAGGGCCGATGCCCACTTTGAACATGTCGAAGACGGAAAGAAACATCAGGTGGCGGACCCTTTTATGGTTGCGGGTGTCGGGGCGCGGTGGAACGGGTATCGCCCAGACCTTTGGCGCATTGCAAGCGGTGTGGGCCGATCCAACCATTTCCTGCCGCCGCTTGGCGCGCTGAAAGCGACAGGGCGCGCGCTCTGGCCGTCCTGTCGCATTGCCGTGCGTCCAAAAACCGCCGACTTGCCCCTCGCACCCTATGCCAATTCGCCCTATAACGCGGCAAACGCCTGAGAGGGAGCACCCGATGTCCGGAGACCTATCACCGATCGACAAGGCCAAATTCGTGGCCGCGAAACGGGCCTGCGAGTTCGTGGAAGATGGGATGCGCGTGGGCCTTGGCACCGGATCGACGGCGGCGTGGCTGGTGCGCTGTCTGGGCGAGTTGGTGCGCGAAGATGGGCTGCGGATCAAAGGCGTGCCGACCTCCTCGCGCACGGCGCAACTGGCGCGGGAGGTGGGGATCGAGGTGATCTCGCTCGATGAGGCGAAATGGCTCGACCTGACGATTGACGGCGCGGATGAGTTCGACGCAGAGCTGAACCTCATCAAAGGCGGCGGCGGCGCGTTGCTGCAAGAAAAGATCGTAGCGACGGCCAGTGACCAGATGGTGGTGATCGCCGATATCGGCAAAGAGGTGCATCATCTGGGGGCATTCCCTCTGCCGATCGAGGTGATTCCCTTTGGCTGGCAAACCACGCAGGCGCTGGTCGAAGAGACGCTGATCTCGATGGATGTGCTTGGCCGCAACTCGACCCTGCGGATGAACGGCGAGGTGCCTTTCATCACCGACGAGGGGAACTATATTCTAGACCTGCGGCTGGGGCGCATCGGCAACGCGCGGCAACTAGCGCTGGTGCTGAACCAGATGCCCGGCGTGGTGGAAAACGGCCTGTTCATAGATATCTGTGACGCGGTTGTGATCGGCTACGGGGATGGCAGGGTTGAGGTGCGCGACATAAATGAAGGCACCGTGGCGACCGACCGGCTGGAATTCGTCGAGACCGACAACCTGTTTTCCGACCTCAGCGATTAACGCCCAAGAGCGATCCACGCGCGATCCCGCGCAAGACCAAAATATGCGCGATCCCGTGCAATACCAAAAACGACTAAGAGAGGCGCCAAATGGCCAAGAATGAATTCGACTACGACCTGTTTGTCATCGGTGGCGGCTCGGGCGGTGTGCGCGCGGCGCGTGTCGCGGCGGGCGAGCATGACGCCAAGGTCGGACTGGCCGAAGAAGACCGCTATGGCGGCACCTGTGTGATCCGGGGCTGTGTGCCCAAAAAGCTGATGGTCTTTGCCTCGGGCTATGCCGATGTGGTGGAAGAGGCGAAATGCTTTGGCTGGGATCTCAAGGCCGGGCCCTTCGATTGGCATGACTTCAAAAGCCGCCTGAACACAGAGTTGAACCGCCTTGAAGGCGTTTATCGCAAGCTCTTGAAGAACTCTGGCGTCGATACTTTCGACGCCCGCGCGCGGATCAAAGACGCCCATACCGTCGCCCTTTCCGACGGGACCGAGAAGACCGCCAAACATATCCTCATCGCCAGCGGCGGTCGCCCCGTGCGCCCCGAGATCGAGAATGCGGAACTGGGTCTGGTCTCCGACGATCTGTTCCACCTTGAGAAGCTGCCCAAGTCGATCCTGATTATCGGCGGCGGCTATATCGCCTGTGAATTCGCCTGTATCCTCAACGGATTGGGCGTCGAGGTGACGCAATACTACCGCGGTGCGCAGATCCTGCGCGGCTTTGACGACGAAGCCCGCGGCATGGTGGCCGAGATGATGCAGGAAAAGGGGATCGACCTGCATCTTGGCACCAACATTCTGGAAATGTCGCCCAGCCACGAAGACGGCAGCGGCCCGATGAAGGTCAAGCCGACCAACGGCACCGAAAAGATGTTCGACCAAGTGCTCTTTGCCACTGGCCGCCGCCCCAACAGCGACGACATGGGGCTGGAAGAACTGGGCGTGAAACTGGGCCGCAGCGGTGCGATCGAAGTGGATGAGTACAGCCAGACCGCCGTGCCCTCGGTCTATGCCATCGGCGACGTGACCAACCGGATCAACCTTACGCCGGTGGCGATCCGCGAAGGCATGGCCTTTGTCGAAACCGTCTTTGGCGGCAACCCGACGCAGGTCGATCATGATCTGGTGCCCTCGGCGATCTTCACGCAGCCCGAAATGGGCACCGTGGGGCTAAGCGAGGAAGACGCCCGCGACAAAGGACCGATTGAGGTCTATGCAACCTCTTTCAAACCGATGCAGGGGGCCTTTGCGGGCAAGGCCGACCGGGTGCTGATGAAGCTCATCGTCTGCGCCGATACGCGGGTCGTGCTGGGCTGTCATATCGTCGCACCAAATGCGGGCGAGTTGATCCAGATGGTCGGCATCGCGGTCAAGATGGGGGCCACGAAAGAGCAGTTTGACGCCACCTGCGCGGTACACCCAACCATGTCCGAAGAGCTGGTGACGATGCGTAATCCGACCCGCACGGCTTGAATATCGCGCGAAAGCGTACAATTTTTGGAACGATAGGCCGCATGGGCGGCCGAGAGGGGAACATATCAATGGCAGGAAATTCGCAAGGCCCCTGGGGGGGCGGCGGAGGCGGCAACCGGGGCAACGGCGGAGACCGGGGCACCAATGGTGACCGCGGCAACGAGGGACGCAACGACGGGCCGCAGGGTCCACGCGGGCAGGGCGGTGACCGCCCCCAGATGCCCGAGATCGACGATCTGGTGCGCAAGGGCCAAGAGCAGCTGCGTGTCCTGATGGGCGGCCGTGGTGGCGACCGGGGCAATGGCACCGGCGGCGGTGGCCGCGGCTCTGGCGGGCCGGGTGTGACCCGCTCGACAATTGGTATTGCCCTTTTGGCCGGCGTGGCGCTTTGGGGTTTTGCCAGCTTTTATACCGTGCGGCCCGAACAGCAGTCGATCGAACTGTTCTTGGGCGAATTTTCCGGCATTGGCACCGAGGGTCTGAACTTTGCCCCATGGCCGCTGGTCACGGCAGAGGTTTTTGACGTCACCACCAACCGCACCGAAGAACTTGGTGTGCGGCGCGGCACGGGCGGCAACGAAGGCCTGATGCTGACCACCGATGAAAACATCGTCGACATCGACTTTCAGGTGGTCTGGAACATCAAGAACGCGCGCGATTTCAAATTCTCGCTGCGCGATCCTGAAGCCTCCGTGCGTGCGATTTCCGAATCCGCGATGCGCGAAGTCATCGCCCAGTCCGAACTCGCGCCGATCCTCAACCGGGACCGTGGTGCCGTTGCAGATCGGGTGAAAGAGTTGATCCAAACCACGCTTGATAACCGCAAGACCGGCATCAACGTGCTGCGTGTCAACGTGAACAAGGTCGACCCGCCCAGCCAGACCGTGCAGGTCACCGATGCCAATGGCAACACGACCACACAATCGGTCGTCGACGCTTTCCGCGACGTGCAAGCGGCCGAGCAGGAGCGTGACCGGGTAGAGCGTCAGGCCGATGCCTATGCCAACCGCCGCACCGCCGAAGCCCGCGGTGAATCCGCGCAGCTTTTGGAAGCTTCCGAAGGGTATCGCGCCCGTGTGGTGAACGACGCTGTGGGTGAAGCCAGCCGTTTTGAGGCCGTCTTGGAAGAATACCGCAACGCGCCCGACGTGACGCGCAAGCGTCTGTACCTTGAGACCATGGAAAAGGTGCTGGGCGACGTGGATAAAATCATCCTCGAAAACGGCAGCGGCCAAGGCGGGCAGGGCGTCGTTCCCTATCTGCCACTCAATGAATTGCGGCGCGGCGGAGGGTCGAACTGATGCGGAAAACAAGTCTTATCATTCCCATCTTGGTGATCGCCATCGTGGGTGTCCTTTCGGCTGTCTTCGTCGTGGACGAGCGCGAAAAAGCGCTGGTGCTGCGTTTTGGCCAGATCAAACAGGTTCGCAATGAGCCGGGCATCGGCTTCAAAGTGCCCTTCTTGGATGAGGTCGTGCGCTACGAAGACCGCATTCTGTCGCTGGAAACCCCGGTGATCGAAGTTACCCCCGCCGATGACCGTCGTCTGGAAATCGATGCCTTCGTGCTCTACCGGATCGACGACATGGTCCAGTACCGCCAAGCTTTGGGTGCGGGCGGTGAACGTCAGGCCGAAAGCGAAATGGGCGGCATCATGGAAAGCCAGATCCGTGCCGTTTTGGGTTCGCAAGGCGTGACCTCCAACACGATCCTGTCGCCCGAGCGGTCGGACCTGATGGAGCAAATTCGTGTCCGCGCAGATGCCCGTGCACAGGCGCTTGGCCTCAAGGTCGTTGATGTGCGTCTGCGTCAGACCAACCTGCCAGAGCAGAACTTTGATGCGACCCTGCAGCGGATGATCGCCGAACGTGAGCGTGAAGCCACCGATGAACGCGCCCGTGGCCGCGAGGCCGCGCAGCGTGTGATCGCCCTTGCTGACCGGACCTATGAAGAGATCCTGTCGGAGGCGCGTCGGGACGCACGGATTATCGAAGGTGAGGCGGACGCTCAGCGAAACAAAATCTTCGCGCAGTCTTATGGTCAGGATCAGGAGTTCTTTGAATTCTACCGGTCGTTGACCGCCTATGAGCAGGCCCTGCGGGGCGAGAACTCGACCATGGTGATGTCGCCGGACAGCGAGTTCTTCAACTACCTGCGCTCGGACCGCAATCCTTCGACCACTGTCGATGCGAACGCACCGCCGCAGACAGCGGCCGAGGCACAGGTCCAGACGCCAGCCGAGGCACCGCAAACCGATGCGCCGGCGGCGGAACCTGCGCCAGCGGACGATAGCGCTGCTGCCGACGACACGCAGGAGGAGGCCGCCCCTGCGGCCCCCGCCACGCCTGAGCCTGTAGCGCCTGCACCTGTCGCGCCGGACGCGGAGGCCGACCAGCCAGCCGCGCTCGACGAATGAGCCTTGTTCTACTGGCTCTAGGGTCGGTTCTGATATTCGAGGGGCTGGTGTACGCACTGGCCCCTTCGTTTTTGGAGCAGATGCTGGAAATGCTCCGCCGCATCCCTGAGGCGGCGCTGCGCCAACTCGGCGCACTGGTGGTGGTCGCCGGATTGATACTTGTCTGGCTGGCGTTTCAATTGGGCGTCTAAAGGCCGGATCAGGGGCCGAAGGACGTTCGGTTTCGCCGCGCATTCTGCCAAGGCACAGAGGCCCGGGCCATAAATCATCAGCCGCGTGCCCGTTGAAATGCCCGTGATCGGCCCCATCTTTGCTGTTGCAGCGCGTCCTTTCGGAATGCACTCTGCCCACGTTGGTAACAACAGGAACAATCAGGAGACGATGAATGCAGGCCAAGGCGGTTTCCCTGTCCAAAACAGCACAACACACCCAATGGATGCGAGCGATGGCAATGGGGGTGATGGCGCTGACCCTCTTGATCCTGCAAGCCAGCATGGCGCTGGCCAAACCTGAAAGCCTCGCCCCGCTCGCGGAAAAGATCAGCCCCTCGGTGGTGAATATCACCACATCGACCACGGTTGAGGGCCGCACCGGGCCGCAGGGCATCGTTCCCGAAGGCTCGCCTTTCGAAGACTTTTTCCGCGAGTTTCAGGACCGCAACAACGACGGCGAGGGCAACCGCCCGCGCCGTTCCTCGGCGCTTGGCTCGGGCTTTGTGATTTCCGAAGATGGCTATGTGGTGACCAACAACCACGTGATCGAAAGTGCCGATGAGATCACGATCGAATTTTTCTCGGGCGAGGAACTGGTCGCCAAGGTGATCGGCACCGACCCCAAGACCGACATTGCGCTGCTGAAGGTCGAAGCCAGCCAGCCGTTGCCCTTCGTCTCTTTCGGCGACAGCAATGCCGCGCGTGTCGGGGACTGGGTGATCGCCATGGGCAACCCGCTGGGGCAGGGCTTTTCGGTCTCTGCGGGTATTGTCTCGGCCCGCAACCGGGCGCTCTCGGGCACCTATGACGACTACATTCAGACTGATGCTGCGATCAACCGGGGCAACTCGGGCGGGCCGCTGTTCAATATGGATGGCGAGGTGATCGGCGTGAACACCGCGATCCTGTCGCCCAATGGCGGCTCCATCGGGATCGGCTTTTCGATGGCCTCGAATGTGGTCACCCGCGTGATCGACCAGTTGCAGGAATTCGGTGAGACCCGCCGCGGCTGGCTGGGTGTGCGCATTCAGGACGTGACCGACGATGTAGCCGACGCCATGGGCCTCAAGAAAGCCGTTGGGGCCTTGATCACAGACGTGCCGGAAGGCCCGGCGAGGGAAGCAGGGCTCAAGACCGGTGACGTAATCAAGTCCTTTGATGGCGTCGAAGTCGTCGATACCCGCGGTCTGGTGCGTCAGGTGGGCAACAGCCCCGTGGGCGCGACGGTCCGCGTGACCGTGCTGCGCGATGGCAAGACCCAGACCATCAAAGTTGTGCTGGGCCGCCGCGAAGATGCGGATGGCGCGGTTCCTGCGGCAATGGACGAAAACGCCGATGACGGCACCGAGGCAGAGCCGCAGTCGACCATGCTGATGGGCCTGACCCTGATGCCGTTGACCGACGATCTGCGCGCCGAACTGGGGGCCGATGACGATATGAGCGGTCTTGCCGTGACGGATGTGGATCAAACGTCGGAGGCCTTTGAGAAGGGCCTGCGCATGGGTGACATCATCACCGAAGCGGGGCAGGAACAGGTGACGAGCATCGCTGATCTGGAAGCGCGGATCGCCGCCGCGAAAGAGGCTGGCCGCAAGTCTCTGCTGCTGCTGGTGCGCCGTGGCGGCGACCCGCGATTTGTCGCGCTGTCGCTGGCGGAGTGATCCGCTACCGTGGTTTGGAGAGGGCGCCTCCGGGCGCCCTTTTTCGTTGGGGGTTCAGCCGCCCTGTCGGGGCACCGCTACAAGCCCAAGCGCACGGGCGGTGGTGAGTGACAGCACCTCGCTGTTCGGGCCCTGTTTGGCCTGATAGCGCCGCACGGCGAGCCGTGTCGCCCTGTCCATCTCACCGGTGATCGGCCCAGCATACAGCCCGCGTGCCTGCAGCGCCCGTTGTAGGGTGCTGTTGAACTCTGGCGTTAGCACATCCGGGCAGGGGGTCTCGAACCAGTTGTCTATCCGTGCGCGCACGATCTCTTGGCGGGTCTCTGTCTTGTAGACGGGCGGTTTGGCGATGCTGCCATCGGCGTTCATTTTGGCCGGGATGACTTCGACCTGTTCGGTCACCGTCTCGATTACCGCGGGGCTGACCGTGCGGCCCCAGCAACTTCCCTCCGGCGCGCCTGCGGGGCCGTTGCGGGTGGCTTCCAGCACCCCCGGCTCAGGGCGCGGGGTGGCCGGTGCCGCCGTCTCGCAGCCCGCGATACCGGCGACGAGCAGCAGCAAGGCCGCGCGCTGCAATTTGGACCGGAGGGGAGGGGGCTGTGTCATGCCGGAATCGCGGGGCTCGCCTGTTGTTTGCGCGCAGACTAGCGGGATGCGCGGACCTTGCCCACCGCAATGTCATCGGCGGGGGCATGCGTGGGCGAACTCATGAAAAGGGGGCTGGAACCGGCTGCCATAGCCCGCTAAACAAGGCCGAACTTTTAGGACGAAAGGGCATCATCATGGCCAAAATCACCTATGTCGAACATTCCGGCACCGAACATGTGGTCGAGGTGGCCAATGGTCTCACGGTCATGGAAGGCGCGCGGGACAATAACATTCCCGGCATCGAAGCCGACTGTGGCGGGGCCTGCGCTTGTTCCACCTGCCACGTCTATGTCGATCCGGCGTGGACAGAGAAACTGACCCCGATGGACGACATGGAAGAAGACATGCTCGACTTCGCCTTCGAGCCTGACCCTGCGCGGTCGCGTCTGACCTGCCAGATCAAGGTCACCGACGCGCTGGACGGTCTGCGTGTGCAGATGCCGGAAAAGCAAATCTGATGCGGGCGGTCGGCGCGGCCTTGCTTGCGCTGATCGCAACCAGCGCGGCGGCGGAGACGATCACCGCCGCGCGCTATATCTCGCCCACCGGGCGCTACGCCCATGGCATTCTGGGCGACGCGCTGGAATGGGGCGGGCTACAGGTCTCTTTGGCAGACGGGAGCGCGCGGCGTTTCGTTCTGCCCCGCGACCATGTTTTCGAAGATATCGCCCCGCGGCTGGTCGATGTAACCGGCGATGGCGCGCCCGAAGTGCTGGTGATTGAGACCGACGTGAACCGCGGCGCGGCGCTGGCGATCTACAGCCCCGAGGGCAAGATTGCTGAGACCCCGCATATCGGCCAAAGCAACCGATGGCTTGCCCCCATAGGCGCCGCTGATCTCGACGGTGACGGCGCGGTTGAGATCGCCTATGTCGACCGCCCGCATCTGGCGCGGGTGCTGCGGGTCTGGCGTTTTGCGGATGGGGACCTGAGCGAGGTGGCTCAGATGCCGGGGCTGACCAACCATCGAATCGGAGAGTCCTTCATCTCGGGCGGTCTGCGCGATTGCGGTGCCGGGCCAGAGATGGTGCTGGCGGATGCCGATTGGCAGCGCGTGGTCGGGGTGACCCTGAAGGACGGGCAGCTTGCGCGTCGCGACATCGGCCCCTTCGCGGGGGCCGACAGCTTTGCCGCGGCACTTGCCTGTGAGTGAGGGTGCTGGGGCGGCCTAAGCCGCCGCCTGTTAGCTCAGCGCGCGCCAGCCGATGTCGCGGCGGCAGAAGCCTTCTGGCCAATTGATCCCGTCGACCATCGCATAGGCACGCTCTTGCGCCTCGGCCAGCGTGGTGCCCCGCGCGGTGACGTTCAGCACGCGGCCGCCGTTTGCCAAGATCGCCCCGTCTTGCGCCACGGTGCCCGCGTGGAACACCATATTGGCGCTGTCTTCGGGCAGGTCTTTCAGCCCCTTGATCTCACTGCCCTTTTCATAGGCGCCGGGATAGCCATTCGCCGCCATCACCACGGTCAGCGCGTGGTCTTCGGCCCAGTTGACCTGCATCTCGGCCAAAGACCCCTTGGCCGTGGCCTGCATCAGATCAAAGGCCTGCGCACCAAGGCGCATCATCAGCACTTGGCATTCAGGATCGCCAAAGCGCACGTTGTATTCCACCAGACGCGGCTGGCCGTCTTTGATCATCAACCCGGCATAAAGCACGCCTTGATAGGGCATCCCGCGTTTCGCCATCTCGGCCATGCAGGGGCGGATGATTTCATTTAGCGCGCGTTCGGCAATCGCATCGCTCAGCACCGGGGCGGGGGAATAGGCGCCCATGCCGCCGGTGTTGGGCCCGCTGTCGCCGTCGCCGACGCGCTTGTGGTCTTGGGCCGTTCCGATGGGCAGCACGGTCTCCCCATCACAAAGCACGAAGAAGGACGCCTCTTCGCCTTCCATGAACTCTTCGATCACGACTTCCGTGCCCGCGTCGCCAAAGGCACCGTCAAACATCTCATTTACGGCGGCGAGGGCTTCGGCATCCGTCATGGCAATGATGACACCCTTGCCCGCCGCCAGACCGTCGGCCTTGATGACGATCGGCGCGCCTTGCTTTTCCACATAGGCGCGGGCGCTGGCGGCGTCGGTGAAATGGCCATAAGCCGCTGTAGGCGCATTGCAGGCGTCGCAGATTTCCTTGGTAAAGGCTTTGGAGGCTTCTAGCGCCGCCGCCGCTTTGGAGGGACCGAACACGTCGAAACCCGCCGCGCGCAGGTCATCGCCCACACCCGCGGCCAAGGGCGCTTCGGGGCCGATGATGACGAAGTCGATGTTATTGCCCTCGCAGAAGGCCACCACTGCCGCGCCGTCCATGATGTCGAGCTTGGCGCATTGCGCGATGGCCTCGATGCCCGCATTGCCTGGTGCCACGATCAGCTTGTCGCATTTGGGGTTCTGCATCACCGCCCAAGCGAGTGAATGTTCGCGGCCTCCGCTGCCGAGGATCAGGATATTCATGCCGCGCACTCCCTTGGACTTCGTTGCTCCGCGTTCTAAGCTGGGGTGCCCACAGACACAAGGTGCCCAGATGGATCTGTTCGACGACCCCGCCCCCGGTGCAAACAGCCCCGAATTTACCGTCACCGAGCTTTCTGGTGCGATCAAGCGGGTGATTGAGGGTGAGTTTGCCCATGTCCGGATTCGGGGTGAGGTGGGCCGCGTGAGCCGCCCGCGTTCGGGGCATGTCTATCTTGACCTCAAGGACGACCGTTCGGTGATCTCCGGCGTGATCTGGAAAGGCGTCACCGCGCGGCTCGAGACCCAGCCCGAAGAGGGGATGGAGGTGATCGCCACCGGACGGATCACCACCTTTGGCGGCCAATCGAAATACCAGATCGTCATCGAGGATATCAAACCGGCGGGCATGGGCGCGCTGATGGCGCTCTTGGAGAAACGCAAAGCGGCGTTGGCGGCGGAGGGGCTTTTTGCCCCCGAACGCAAACGCCCGCTGCCCTATCTGCCCGAGATCATTGGCGTCGTGACCTCGCCCTCGGGGGCGGTGATCCGTGACATTCTGCACCGGCTGCGCGACCGTTTCCCGCGCAAGGTGCTGATCTGGCCGGTTGCCGTACAGGGCGCGAAATGCGCGCCCGAGGTGGTGCGCGCCATTGAAGGGTTCAACCGGCTGACCCCCGGTGGCGCATTGCCGCGGCCCGATTTGTTGATCGTGGCGCGGGGTGGTGGGTCTGTCGAAGACCTTTGGGGCTTTAACGAGGAAAGCGTCGCGCGTGCGGCGGCAGCATCGGAGATCCCGCTGATCTCTGCCGTGGGGCATGAGACAGACACGACGCTGATCGACTTCGTTTCTGACAAACGCGCGCCGACGCCGACCGCAGCGGCGGAGTTGGCGGTGCCCGTGCGGCATGAACTGGCAGCATGGCTCGAAGGGCAGGGCGCAAGGATGCGTCAGGCGCTGAGCCAAGGGCTGACCCGGCGCGGCCAGCGGATGCGGGATCTGGCGCGGGCCTTGCCGCGTGCCGAGACCTTGCTGGAAGGGCCGCGCCAAAGGCTCGACCGGGGTGGAGAGAAACTGGCCCCCGCGCTGATCGCAGGCGTCCAAGGCCGCCGCGTGAAACTGGCCGATATGTCCGGTGCCCTGCGTCCCGGCACCCTGCGCCGCCAGTTGGAGGCTGATCGTCAGCGGCTGGCCCAGCTATCGGCAAGGCTCGACCCCGCATGGCAACGCAACTTGGCAGGGCAGCGTGAACGGCTCGGGACAAGGATCGACCGGTTTCACCCCGAGGTGTTGCAGCGGCAGATCCTGCGTCGTCGTGAACGGCTGCTCGACCGTACGCAGACTTTCCGCCCAGAGGTGCTGCTCCGCGACCTTTCCCGCCAAGACCAGCGATTGAATGAGGTGGTCGCCCGGTTGGCGCGCGCAGGCCGCGCGGATCAAGACCGCCGTCGCCGCCAGATCGACGCTTTGGGCCGCACCCTTGGCACGCTTGGCTACCGCGAAACGCTCGCCCGCGGTTTCGCCGTGGTGCGTGGCGATGGCGATGTGGTGACCAGCGCCGAGGCCGCAAAGAACGCCGCCCGGTTGGAGATCGAATTTGCGGATGGTCGGCTGGCTGTCAAAGGCGAAAGCTAAGGCCGGTCAGACCCCGACTTCGGGCCCGAGACAGAGCAGAGGGTCATTCTGCTCCTGCGCCTCGTAAAGCTCGGTTTGGGTTGGGTCATTCTCGAACCGGGCGACCAGCCCGGATGGGCTTTCGGTGAAGCTCCAGCATTGCGGGGTGGGGTCGTCTTCGTAGACGAAACAGATCAGCCCCTCGGCCTCATACCAGCGCCCCTCCTTGCAGCGGCCATCAAGAAAGGACCACTGCACGCGGCGATCCTCGTGATAGACCTCGGCCCCATAGGGCGCGCCGGACTGGCCGTAGTAGAGCGTTTTGCCCTGCGTATAAGCCTCGAACTCCGCCGCTGACATCTCGGCCAAGGCGGGCAGGGGCAGGAGGGCGCAGATCAGGGCGAGGGTATGTCTCATCCCAACAGCCTGCCAGAAGCCCACGCCCCGCGCCAGTGGGATCAGCCGCGGCGCCACCGCGCCACGCGGCGGTCCATCACCCGACGCCAGAGCGGTGGCACAAGGGCGATCACCGCCATGATGGGCAGGGAATAGGGCAGTTTCGGCATCTCTTCGGTCACTTCCAGCGCCGGAAAGGCGCGTGCGGGGCGCATGTGGTGGTCCGAATGGCGCGGCGCGTTCAGCATCATGGCCGCGGAATACCATTTCGGGGCGTTCCAGCTGTGTTGCGGGCCGATCGGCTCGAACCGGCCATCGGGGCGTTGCTGCCGCCGCAAGCCATAGTGCTGCACATAGTCCGACAGCAGCAGTTGCATCTGTGCATAGGCGGCAAGGCCAAGATAGGCCAACAGCCCGGAAATGTCGCTCAAAAGTAGCGCGGTGAGCAGGGCCAGTGCTGCACCGCCGAGGTAGATTGCATAGGGGTGCAGCCCCTTCGCCCCCGTCTTGCGCGCCCGCTGCGCGTTGTCGGCCTGCCACCCGGCGCGAAACTCCCCCCAGCTTGCGCTGAGAAGAAACCGCCAGAACCCCATGCCCTTGGGCGCGGAATTGGGATCGGCGGGGGTGGCGGCGGCGGGATGATGCACCCGCAGATGGGCCGAGACGTGATGCCCGTGCAGCAAAGAGATATAGACCGCCGTGCCGATCCGTCGGGGCAGGCGGCGGGATGCGTGGATCAACTCATGCGCGTTGGAATTGCTGATCTGACCCAGAAACAGACCGAGGGCGGCAAAGAACAGCGCACGGTCCAGCCCCTCAAGATGCGGCGCGCCGCCAATCGCCCAAACCCCGAGCGGCAGCAGCAGGAAATGCGCGGCAGCCAATGTCAGTGTCAGCCCCCGACCGGACCTGTCGGAAAGGCTCAGCGCGCGGCCCAATCGGTCCATGAAGGCCACATGCACCGTGATCGACAACAGCGCCAGCACGGGCCAAACTCCGCCCCAAAGGGCGGCGGCGGCGATCAGCACCGCTGGCGTCAAACTGGCGATCACATACCACAGCACGTGTTTTCCCCTCCTCATGACCCGCCTTGCGGCGCATCCGGCCATTCTGCCCGCCGCGCGGCCCGCGCACAACGCAAACACCCGCGCGATTGTCGCTTTTTGATCGCCGGGCTGTGCCTTGATTTGCTACGACTGCTGAAAGCAAGGCGGGGGGAAGCGACATGGCGCTGGATGATCACGGTAAAGCGGCGGGGCAGGAACCGCAAAAGGGCGTCTGGAAATCCGGCAAGGGCAAGGGGCGGCATCACCCTAAGGGGCGGCAGGTGCAGGACGAGCCTTGGGAGGAAGTTCGCGCGCTGTTGGGCGACCGCCCGCGCGCCCGCGACCTGCTGATCGAGTTTCTGCATTTGATCCAAGACCGCTTTGGCCATCTCTCAGCCGCGCATCTGCGTGCCTTGGCAGAAGAAATGCGCCTATCGATGGCCGAGGTTTATGAGGTCGCAAGTTTCTACGCGCATTTCGACGTGGTGAAAGAGGGCGAAACCCCACCGCCCGCGTTGACCATCCGTGTCTGCGACTCGCTGTCTTGCGAACTCGCCGGGGCGCAGGCGTTGAAATCGGCGCTGGAGGAGGGGCTGGACCCTGCCGAGGTCCGCGTGCTGCGCGCGCCCTGCATGGGGCGCTGCGACACCGCGCCGGTGCTGGAACTGGGCCACAATCATATCGACCACGCAACGCCCGAAAAGGTTCAGGCGGCGATTGCAGCACAAAACACGCATGCCCAATTGCCGGACTATGAGCCTTATCAAAGCTACCAGAATACAGGTGGTTACGAGGCGCTGTTGAACCTGCGCGCGGGCGGTGATTGGGAAGCGGTTCAAGAACAACTGCTAGAAGCCGGACTGCGCGGGCTTGGCGGGGCTGGTTTCCCTTCGGGCAAGAAATGGGGATTCGTGCGGGCCAATCCGGGTCCGCGATATCTGGCGGTGAATGGTGACGAGGGCGAGCCGGGCACCTTTAAGGACCGCTGGTATCTTGAGCGTACACCACATCTTTTCCTCGAAGGTATGTTGATCGCCGCATGGGCGGTCGAGGCTGAAAAAGTCTTTCTCTACATGCGTGACGAATACCCGGCGGTGCTGGAAATTCTGCGGCGCGAGATTGCGGCGCTGGAGAATGCAGGCGTAATCGCCCCCGGTTTTGTGGATGTGCGTCGTGGCGCGGGCGCCTATATCTGTGGCGAAGAAAGCGCCATGATTGAGAGCATCGAAGGCAAACGCGGCCTGCCGCGCCACCGCCCGCCTTACGTGGCGCAGGTGGGGGTCTTTGACCGCCCGACATTGGTGCATAACGTGGAAACACTGCATTGGATCGCCCGCATCTGCCGCGAAGGGCCGCAGGTGCTGAACGCGACCGAAAAGAATGGTCGAAAGGGGCTGCGCAGCTACTCGGTCTCGGGGCGGGTGGCGGAGCCGGGGATGTATGTGCTGCCTGCGGGGTCGACCATCACCGATATCATCGCGGCGGCGGGGGGCATGGCCGAGGGGCATGTGCTGAAGGCGTACCAGCCGGGCGGGCCGTCCTCTGGCCTGTTGCCTGCTTCGATGGATGACGTGCCGCTCGATTTCGACACGCTGCAACCGCATGGGTCGTTTATTGGCTCGGCGGCGGTGGTTGTCCTCTCGGAACATGACAGCGCCCGCGCGGCCGCGCTCAACATGCTGCGGTTTTTCGAGGATGAAAGCTGTGGCCAATGCACGCCCTGCCGGGTGGGCTGCGAAAAGGCGGTCAAGCTGATGCAAGAAGACCGCTGGGATCAAGGGCTGCTGGAGGAGTTGTCGACCGCGATGGTTGATGCCTCAATCTGCGGGTTGGGGCAGGCGGCGCCGAACCCGATCCGGCTGGTGATGAAGCATTTTTCTGACGAAATCTAACCGCGGCCCCTCTCGGTTGCCTTGATCTGCCCTAGGCGCTCTTCCATCTGCGCGGGCAAGCCTATAGATCAAGACGAAACTGCATGGGAGACGCCGATGGCCTTCTTCACGAAGCTCAAGGACCGCTTGTTCAAATCCTCGTCCAAGATCGACGAGGGGCTAGAGGCGATAGTCAGCGATGGCGGCGAAACGGAGGCCGAAGCGGCCCCCGTGGATGCGGTGATGGACCAGCCCGGCGCGGCGTCGGATGTGATGCCCGATGGGCAGGACGACAGCGGCCCGATGTTGGCAGCTGAGCAGGAGGAGGAAACCCCCGAACCCGCTCCAATGCCAGAACCAACGCCCGAGCCGACGCCCGAGCCCGTCACCATTCCCGAGCCCACCCCTCAGCCCGCGCCAGCGGTGCCATCTGAGCCCGCAGACCCGGAGCCCACGCCCGAACCCGAGCAGGTGCCGCCAGCGGTCGATCCAGTCCCCGCTCCGGCCCCCGACGAAGTGCCGCCCGCCGTGGACCTGCGCCAAGCCATGACCCCGGTCGCGCCTGCGCTCGACGAAGCAGAGGCCGCCCCTGCGAAGCCGGGCCTTCTGGGTCGTCTGATGGGCCGCAGCGCAGCGCAGCCAGTTGTGCGCCGCGCGCTGGATGACGAGATGCTCGAACAGCTCGAAGAGTTGTTGATCAGCGCCGACATGGGCGTCGATACGGCCTTGCGGGTCACCGCCAACATGGCCGAAGGGCGCTTTGGCAAGAAACTGTCAGTGGCAGAGATCAAACAACTGCTCGCCAGCGAAGTCAGCCGCATCATGGAGCCTGTGGCGCGGCCCCTGCCGATCTACTCCAAGACCCCGCAGGTGGTGCTGGTGGTCGGCGTGAACGGCTCGGGCAAAACGACGACCATCGGCAAGTTGGCCTCGCAATTTCGTGCGGCGGGCAAGAAGGTCGTGATCGCCGCCGGTGACACTTTCCGCGCCGCCGCGGTGGAGCAATTGCAGGTCTGGGGTGAACGCGCAGGGGTGCCTGTGCTGACCGCAGCGCAGGGCAGCGACCCCGCCAGCCTTGCCTTCGACGCCATGGGCCGCGCGCAGGAGGAAGGCGCCGATTTGCTGCTGATCGACACCGCAGGCCGTTTGCAAAACCGGGGCGACCTGATGGAGGAATTGGCCAAGATCGTCCGCGTCATCCGCAAGAAGGATGAGACCGCGCCGCATAACACCCTATTGGTGCTGGACGCGACGACCGGGCAGAACGCACTGAACCAAGTGAAGGTTTTTCAAGAGATTTCCGACGTCAGCGGTCTGGTTATGACCAAACTCGACGGCACCGCAAAGGGGGGCGTTCTGGTGGCGCTGGCGGATCGTTTCGGTCTGCCGATCCATGCGGTGGGTGTGGGCGAGCAGATTGACGATCTGTCCCCGTTTGATCCCGATGAATTTGCCGCCGCATTGGTTGGTACGGATGCCTAGCGACGCCTTGGTCGCCCTGCGCGGCGGCTCTGATTACTCGTGGGTGCCGAGCTTTCGCTCGATCCAGCGCAATACCGTCAGAACGCTGACCACAATCCCTGCCGTAAGACAGGCGAGCAAAATCTGCCCCGCGCCGCAAGCAAGACCAATGGCACCGGCCAACCACATCGACGCGCCGGTGGTGATGTTGCGCACTTCGCCGTTGGAGGTGAAAATGATCCCCGCGGCAAGGAAGGCGACGCCCGCCGTGACCGCTTCGATCAAACGCAGCGGATCAAAGCGCATCTGGTCGCCCTCTCCGAACTCCAGACTGCCCAGTTCTTGCCCGATGATGATGAACAGGCAGGCCGCGATGGCCACCATGATATGTGTGCGCAGCCCCGCAGGCTTGTCCCGCCGCTCGCGCTCAAACCCCACAACGCCCGCCAGAAACGCGGCCATCAGCAGCCGCGCGGCAGCGACAGTGACGGGCACTTTGGAAAAACTGTTGGTCAGGTCGGCGAGCAGGCTTTCAAACATGGAATTTCCGTTGGTGATAAAGGTTTTGAGGAATAAACCTCTCGCCGCTGTGGTGGTTCCGCGATGACCGAATGGATCCTGTCGATCGAAGGCACGCCCGCGGGCCATACCGCGGCGCTTTGGTTGGCGCTTTCGGCGGCCTTTTTGCATGCGGTCTTTGGCGCGCTGCAAAAGGGGCGGCATGATCCGTGGCTCACGCGCGGGGCGATTGATGTCTCCTATGGTGTGATGGCCGCGCCCTTTGCGCTGTTCGTCGTGCCATGGCCCGAGCCGCATATGTGGCTGATCTTCCTCGGCGCCTTCGTGATCCATGTGATCTATAAACTGTTACAGGCTTGGGCCTATACCAAGGGTGCTTATACGGTGGTCTACCCGGTGGTGCGCGGCACGGGGCCGCTGTTTGCCGTGGTCGGCGCCTATCTGATCTTTGGCGAGCGCTTCAACGCGGTGCAGTGGCTGGGTGTGGCCGTGCTGCTGAGCGGTATCTTCGGGCTGGCGGTTTATAATCTGCGCAATCTGGTCGCGGCGCGCGATACGCTGCACGCGGCCTTGGGGCTTGCGGTGCTGACGGGCTTGTTCGTGGCGCTTTACACCACATATGACGCCTATGGCATTCGCGCCACGGCGGACCCGTTTACCTTTCTCGCGTGGTTTTTCATGATCGACGGGTTGGTGATGCCGGTGATTGCATGGCGGCGCTGGCACCGGATGGAGAACCCACCCGAGGTCGCGCCGCTGATGCTGCGCGGCGTGATCGGCGGGTTTATCGCTTTTGCGAGCTTTGGGTCGGTCATGCTGGCCACGCGGCTTGATAAGGTGGGCGAGGCGGCAGTGCTGCGCGAGACATCGACCGTCTTTGCCGCGCTGATCGGCGTGCTGGTGCTGAAAGAAACCGTCGGCCCGCGCCGCGTCGCGCTGATGGCGTTGATCGCGGCCGGGGCGGTGATTGTTGAAATGGGCGGCTGAAGGAACAGGCATGTCAGAACCAAGAGAGATCAACCCAATGCTGCGTGCAGGCTTGGAATATGGGCCGGTGTTGGCCTTCCTCGTCGCCTATCTGTGGCTGAAGGATAATACCTATACCTTCGGCGGCACGGAGTACGATGGCTTCATCGTCGTCACCGCGATGTTCGTGCCTTTGCTGGTGCTGTCGACCGGCGCGCTCTGGGCGCTGACGGGCAAGCTGAGCCGGATGCAGGTCGCCACCGTGGTGCTGGTAGTGATCTTTGGCGGGCTGTCGGTCTGGCTGAACGACGACCGCTTTTTCAAGATGAAACCGACGTTGATCTATGTGCTCTTTGGCGGCCTTTTGGCGGTTGGCCTGCTGCGCGGGCAGTCCTATCTGAAATACGTCATGGAAGAGATGATGCCCCTGCGCGATGAGGGCTGGATGCTGCTGACCAAGCGGCTGATGTTTTTCTTCTTTGGCCTCGCGTTGGCGAATGAGCTGATCTGGCGGTTCTTTTCGACCGACACATGGGTCTATTTCAAAACCTTCGGCCTGACGGCGGCGATTTTCGTTTTCTTCATGGCGCAGGGCAAGCTGTTCGAAGCCTACGGCGAGAAGAAAGATCAAAGCTGACCCGAATTTAAACCATGCCCGCGCGAAACTGTTGACCTGCAGCGTCGCGCGGCGTAATCCACCCCGCGTGGCGATTTGTTACCGGATTGTGGGCCACGTTAAACATGCCGCTAAAAGGTCAGGATGAAAGACCCCCTTTCGCTTGGCCGCGTCTGGGGTTTTTTTATGCCCGCAAGGTCGGGCCGGAAGGATGAGATACATGAGCAACGACCGTCACGCGCGCACCCAAGCGATCCACGCAGGCACCCGCCGCAGCCAATATGGCGAGGTGAGCGAGGCGATCTACCTCACCCAAGGGTTCGTCTATGACAGTGCCGAACAGGCCGAGGCCCGGTTCGAGGAAACTGGCCCGGATGAGTTCATCTATGCCCGCTACGGCAACCCGACGGTCGCGATGTTCGAAGACCGTATCGCCACGCTGGAAGGGGCCGAAGACGCATTCGCCACCGCCAGCGGCATGGCGGCGGTGTCGGGCGCGCTGATCTCGATGCTGAAGGCGGGCGATCATGTGGTGTCGGCCCGGGCGCTTTTCGGCTCCTGTATCTATGTGCTCGAAGAAATCCTTGGCCGCTATGGCGTTGAGGTCACCTTCGTCGACGGCAGCGATCTGGGCGCATGGGAGGCGGCGATCCGGGATGACACCCGCGCGGTGTTCTTTGAATCCGTTGCCAACCCCACGCTTGAGGTGATCGACATCGAATCCGTCGCTAAGCTGGCCCATGCTAAGGGCGCGCTGGTGGTGGTCGATAACGTGTTTGCCACGCCGGTATTCTCCCGCGCGATTTCGCAGGGGGCGGATGTGGTGGTCTATTCGGCGACCAAACATATCGACGGGCAGGGCCGCGCGCTTGGCGGTGTGGTGCTGGGCAGCCGCGATTTCATCCGTGGCACGCTTGAGCCTTATATGAAACACACCGGCGGCTCGATGAGCCCCTTCACCGCGTGGATCATGCTCAAGGGGTTGGAAACCATCGACCTGCGGGTGCGGGCACAGGCGGCCAGCGCACAGGAATTGGCAGAAGCGCTGGAGGGCCACGCCGAACTGGCGCGGGTGCTTTACCCCGGCCTCTCCGCGCATCCGCAAAACGCGCTTGCGATGAAGCAGATGGGGGCAGGGGGCACCGTGCTCTCGATTGACCTCAAGGGCGGCAAAGCGGCTGCTTTCGCGTTCCTGAATGCGCTGCAGGTGGGGGTGATTTCCAACAACCTTGGCGATGCGAAGACCATCGTGACCCACCCGGCCACCACGACGCACCAGCGTTTGCCGCAGGAAACCAAAGACCTTTTGGGCATTACGCCGGGCCTCGTGCGGGTCAGCGTGGGGCTAGAATATACCGGCGATCTCAAGGCCGATCTGTTGCAAGCCTTGGACGCGGCGGCGCAAGCCTGACCTGATGTGTCGCAGGCGCGGTGGCATTTTGGCCCCGCGCATCATACATTGAGGATGACAGACCGGAGGGCCGCGCAATGAACATCGTGACTGAGATGTCCGAAACACCGGATCGAAGCGCTGCGGAGGCTGCGCTCGCCACCCTGCGCGCTTGGGCCGAAACGGCCACCCCGGCAGAGATTGCAGCCCTTGACCCGGCGATGGCGCGGATGCTCGCGCCCGCCGACTACCCGGCGCTGAGCCGTGCCTACCCCGAAGACTTCACCGCGGGTGACAACTACCGCGCGAGCTTGCCTGATTTGCAAAACGGCCCCTCCAGCCTGATCCGGGGCGCGCAGCAGTTGATCCAGCATGTCGGCATCTCGAACTTTCGCCTGCCGATCCGCTATCGCAGCCGTGAGGGCGGGGATATGCGGCTGGAAACCTCTGTGACCGGTTCGGTGTCGCTTGATGCGGAAAAGAAGGGCATCAACATGTCCCGCATCATGCGAAGCTTTTACCGCCATGCGGAGGCGACCTTTAGCTTTGAGGTGATCGAAGCGGCGCTGGATGATTATAAGACCGATCTCGAAAGCTTGGACGCACGGATTCAGATGCGATTCTCTTTTCCGATGAAGATCGCCAGCCTGCGCTCGGGGCTGACGGGCTATCAGTATTACGACATCGCGCTGGAGTTGGTTGAGCAGGACGGAGAGCGCAAAAAGATCGTGCATCTCGATTACGTCTATTCCAGCACCTGCCCCTGTTCGCTGGAACTCAGCGAACATGCGCGGGAAACGCGGGGGCAATTGGCCACGCCGCATTCGCAGCGCTCCGTGGCGCGCATTTCGGTCGAGACGCAGGACGAGGGCGATTGCCTGTGGTTCGAAGACCTCATCGAGATTTGCCGCCGCGCCGTGCCGACCGAGACGCAGGTCATGGTCAAGCGCGAGGACGAACAGGCGTTCGCCGAACTCAACGCCGCGAATCCGATCTTTGTTGAGGATGCCGCGCGGCTGTTTTGTGAACAGCTTTTGGCCGATGGACGGGTGGGGGATTTCCGCATCGTCGCCAGCCATCAAGAAAGCTTGCACAGCCATGATGCGATCAGCGTGCTGACCCAAGGCGAGACCTTCGCGGCGCAGAGCATCGACCCCAAGCTTTTCAACACGCTCTTTCACGTGGGCTGACCCGGCGCTGCGCGGCAATCGCGCGATGGTTGTCCGCGTCCCGCGCCGCGCCCCTTTGCGGGGCATTCCGGGTGACTTAGCGCAGATATGGCGATTGTCGCCCCGTCAGCCCTGCAAGTCCCGACCAGCGGCTATGCGAAAACGTCGGTTCTGCTGCGGCGCAGCATTGCCTATCTAGCGGTCATCGAAATACTGGAAATTGCAAAGGCAATCAGATGACCTACCAGAGCACTGCTCATCCCGCCCACTCCGTCTCTCCCTTTGAAGGGCTGCGGCGCGCCGGCGCCGGTCTGCGTCGCTTTTTTGCGGGGATCGGCCATGGCATCATGGTGGGCTCCACCGCCCACCGCCGTTTTGAGCAGGTCCAAGGCCTGCAAGCGAAAAGCGACGAAGAACTGTCCGCCATGGGCATCAAGCGTGACGACATCGTTCACCACGTTTTCAAAGACCTCTACTACATCTAAGACGACACGGACCGGGGCCAAATCGCGCCCCGGTCCCGTCTCGGCTTGACAGCGACGAGCGGCCAAGCCAACGCTGCGCCCATGTTGGATATACGACCTGTCGGATATGTCGTGGGCCTTTTGGTGGCCGTGCTTGGCCTTGCCATGATCATCCCGATCTTGGTCGATCTGGCCGAGGGCCGGGGCCATTGGTGGGTCTTCGTCGAAAGCGCACTGATCACGACGTTGGGTGGCGGTATGATCGCCCTTGCCAGCGCCAATGGGGTCCGCGAAGGGCTTACCATCCAACAGACATTTATGCTCACCACCGGCGTCTGGCTGATGCTGCCGCTGTTCGGGGCCTTGCCCTTCGTGCTGGGCGCGACCGATGCCAGCGTCACCGACGCGATGTTCGAGGCGATGTCGGGGCTGACGACCACCGGGGCCACGGTGCTGACCGGGTTAGAAGACCTGCCCAAGGGGTTGCTGATCTGGCGCGGTATTCTGCAATGGCTGGGCGGCATCGGTATCGTCGTGGTCGCCATGGTGTTCCTGCCCGAGTTGCGGGTCGGTGGTATGCAGATTTTCAAATCTGAATCCTTTGACACCTTTGGAAAAATCCTGCCCCGCGCGGGGCAAATCGCGACTCAGATTTCGGTGATCTACCTTTGGCTGACGCTGGCTTGTATGCTGAGCTATCTTGCCCTCGGGATGAGCACCTTCGACGCGACGGTTCATGCGCTGACCACTGTGTCGACGGGGGGGTTCTCTAACTACGATGCCTCGTTCAGCACCTTCTCTGGCCCCGCCGAATATGTCGCGGCGATCTTTATGATCCTCGCAGCCCTGCCTTTCGTGCGCTATGTGCAGCTTATCAACGGCAACCCCGTGGCCCTGCACCGCGACCCGCAGGTGCGCGGCTTTTTCATGACCTTGACCTTTCTGGTGGTGATTGTCTTTTTCGTCCTGCGCAGCGGCACGACCTACGAGTCCGAGCGGATCTTGCGCGAGGCGGTCTTTAACATCACTTCAATCATCTCCGGCACCGGCTATGCCTCGGCAGATTATATGCAATGGGGCAGCTTTGCCGTGGCGCTGTTCTTTTTCATCGGCTTGATCGGCGGCTGCGCGGGCTCAACCACCTGTTCGATCAAGGTCTTCCGCTATCAACTGCTCTTTGCCTCGATCCGCGCGCAGTTGCGGCGGATCCGCTCGCCCCATGGCGTCTTTACCCCGCGCTATGATGGCCGCCCGGTGGGGGCGGACGTGCTGAGCTCGGTGATGTCGTTCTTCATGTTCTTCGTGGTGTCGCTGGGGCTGATCTCGGTCGCGCTGAGCCTGACGGGGTTGGATTTCGTCACCTCCGTCTCGGGCGCAGCGGCGGCACTGGCGAACATCGGCCCGGGACTGGGAGAGATCATCGGCCCTGCGGGGAATTTCAGCAGCCTCAACGACACGGCGAAATGGATTTTGATCATCGCCATGTGGATCGGGCGGCTGGAATTGCTGGCGGTCTACGTCATGTTCACCGCGAAATTCTGGCGCGCCTGAAACGCGAAAGGGCGGCGCCGATGGCACCGCCCTTTGTCTTTGTCGCTTGGGGCTGAGCCCCCGCGTTATTCCCAGCAGCTGACCAAGACCGTGATGCCCTGCGCACGCAGCGTCAGATCGCGCGGCGCGATCGGGCCCGTGGCCCCCTGCGCCTGCTTGCTGTCCAGCCCTGCGTCCTGTGCCGCCTTGAGGATCACACTACCATCAAGGGCAAAGCTCACGTCTTCGGGCAGTTTGCGGTCCGCCTCCGTCTGGGGGAGCAACATGCCCACCACATGACCATTCTCGTCAAAGACCGGCCCCCCGGCATCACCGGGCTGGGCGTTGACCGACAGGCGTTTGAGGTTTTCATCCCCGTTCAGCCCCTTGAGGTCCGACAGCGCGCCAAAGGTCAGGGTCGCAGCACTCAGCACCCCTTCGTAGGAGTAGCCTGCGACAGAGATTTCCGATTGCAGACGTGGCGCACCGTTGCTGAATTCGGCCACGGCCAGCGGGGCGAGGCGGCTTTCAGGCTTGAGCAGCGCAAGGCCGCGTGCCGCATCCGTGGCGACCACTGTGGCATCGGTATCCGCGTCCAGTGTTACACGGGAGCAAGAGGCGACCACTTCGCTGGTGGTGACAACCGCGCCGTTGTCGTCGATGAAAAAGCCGCTGCGGGCGATCTTGGGCTGGCGGATTTGCAGACCCGCGACCAGATCAATCGCCTGCGCGTCGCTGTTGCCTGCGGCGGCGTCCAACACGCCGGGCAGGCGGGTCAGGCTTTTGGACATCTCAGCCACCACGCGGCGGCGGCGGTCTTCGTCCCCGGCGGGCCAGATCAGGGTGAACCCTTTGATCTGACCGTTCTCCAGCGAGACCTGCGTCTGGCTGATGATGCTGCCGTTCTCCCCGATCAACTCAAAGGAGTTGCGCTTGCGTTCGCGGGGGCCATCCAAGGGGACGATCTCAAGCGTTTGCATGATGTCATAGAGACCGTAGAGCGTATCTTGGTTGCCGGGCTGGCTGATCAACAGCACCCGTGCGCCGATGTTGCCGCTGGTGTCGTAATGGGCGAAGGGCGGCTCGTAGCGGGCAAATTCGACCTCAGCCGTGGGCATCATAACCTCAATCCCGGCTTTCTCATCGCGCACCATTTGCAGGCCCAAACCATCAAGGACGGCATTATACTGTGCGATCAGCGCGGCACGCTGTCGGGTGGTCAGCACGCCAGTCTGGTCATATCCGTTCGCCGCCTGCCACGCCCCCATAGAGGCGCGGGTGCCCCGGCCAAAGGCACCATCAATCGCGGCGTCGTAAAAACCGGCCCATTGCAGCGCGATTTGCAGGTCTTTGCGCTCTTGCGCCGAGAGGGCGCGTTCCGAACGGCGCGCCTCTGCCGGGGTTTCATCCGGCTCTGGCGGGGTGGGGGCCGGAGCGGTTTCGGCCTCTGCCTCAGCGACTTCAATCTCGCCCTCAGTCTCGCCTTCAATCTCGCCTTCGGTCGTTGTCGCGTCGAGCGGGGTTGTGGTGACATCGGGGGTGGTGCTGCCCGCTGCGGCTTCCTCTGGCTCACCGCCATCCACACCCACGGGGGCATCGATCACGCCGGTTTCCAGAACGTTGTCGCCCACGGGCCAGAACTGCTGCTGGAAACGGCTGGACTGCTGGATGAAGCTGTCACGCGGCACCAGACCGTCGCGCACATAGCTGCGCAGCACCAGTTCCGCATCTTCGCGCCGGTAGGGGCCCACGGCGATGCCGTACCAACCGCCGCCAAGGGAAAAGCCATTCACGTCATCCAACAGGGTCTCATAGGCGCGCGCGCGATCGGTGGCTTCGGCCAATGAGGGCTGCGCCTCGATCTGGACCCAAACGATATCCTCCGCCGATTGCGCCCGCGCAAGGCTGGCCCAAGACAGGCTCAGGGCCAAGAAGATCGCCACCGGGGCACGTAGAATTCGCTTCATCGTCACTCAACTCTCGCAAAACCAAATCCGAGCCAGATTACGCCGGAAAGCAGCGCAAATGCCATGGCAAAGGGGGCGAATTTCTCACAAAGCTGCGATTGACCCCCATGGATTGCAGACGTAGGAAAGGCGCGCATCATAAAGGGGCAATCACCATGTCTGACGCGGCGCAGAAACCACGCTCTTTTCAAGAGATCATCCTTGCATTGCAGAGCTATTGGGCGCGGCAGGGCTGCGCGATCTTGCAACCCTATGACATGGAAGTGGGCGCGGGCACCTTTCACCCGGCCACCACGCTGCGCAGCCTCGGCACGCAGCCTTGGGCCGCGGCCTATGTTCAGCCCTCGCGCCGCCCCACCGATGGGCGCTATGGTGAGAACCCCAACCGCTTGCAGCATTATTACCAATACCAAGTGCTGATCAAACCCAGCCCGCCCAATCTGCAAGATCTGTACCTTGGTTCGCTCGAAGCCATTGGCATCGACATGGCGCTGCATGACATCCGTTTTGTCGAAGACGACTGGGAAAGCCCGACGCTGGGCGCTTGGGGTCTGGGCTGGGAGGTCTGGTGCGACGGAATGGAAGTGTCCCAGTTCACCTACTTCCAACAGGTTGGCGGCCATGACTGCCACCCCGTCTCGGGAGAGCTGACCTATGGGTTGGAGCGTTTGGCGATGTATGTGCTAGGTGTCGATCACGTAATGGACATGCCCTTTAACAGCCCCGAGGCACCAATTCCGTTGACCTATGGCGATGTGTTCAAGCAGACCGAAGAAGAATTCGCGCGCTGGAACTTTGACACCGCCAATACAGAGGTGCTGCTGGACCAGTTCAACGAGGCCGAAGCGCATTGCCAGTTCATCCTCGACCAGCCCGCCGAGGACCCCAAGACCGGGAAACGCATCGTCATGGCGCATCCGGCCTATGACCAATGCATCAAGGCGAGCCACATCTTCAACCTGCTCGACGCGCGCGGCGTGATCTCGGTGACCGAACGGCAGGCCTATATCGGGCGGGTGCGGGCCTTGGCAAAACAATGTGCCGATGCCTTCGTGCAGACCCGCGCGGGCGGCTGGACGCCTGAGGCGGATAGCGCGGCATGAGCGGCAAGATTGTCGGTATCGTGATCCTTGTATCCGCACTGATCGCCGGGGCTGCACTCTATTATTTGCAGATCTATGGGTTTTATCACGAGGTGCCTGAGGCCAAGGTCGAACTGGTATCGCTTACCTCGCAAGAGCCGGAAGAGATCGCGGCAGAGAACCTTCAGGCCATCGACGCCGACAGTTCTCCGATCCGGTTCCGTGCCTGCTTTGAGCATGACATCAGCCTCGCCATGGCGACCGAGACCTATGAGATGACCGACCCCACCGATCCGCGCAACGCGCCGGGCTGGTTCGATTGTTTCGACGCCCCCGCCATCGGGGCCGAGATTGAGGCCGGCACCGCGCTGACCTTCCTTGGCGGCAAGAACGTGCACTACGGCGTCGACCGGATCGTGGCGCTGACCGATGACGGGCGTGGCTACATCTGGCATGAGCTGAACGACTGCGGCGAGAAGTCCTATGACGGCACCGTGGTAGGAGAGGCTTGCCCCGAGCGTCCCGCCGACTGATCTTAAACGCAAGCGCCGCCTGTTTGCACGGAACCTTTTGGCGCTGCCGAACGCTTGTCCCCACATAGAACGGGGGCGAAAATGTCGGAAAAAACACATGAGGGGCTGAAATGGGTGATGCGCGCGGGCTACGGCGCGCGCGGGGTGATCTATACGATCATCGGGGGGCTGGCCCTATTGGCCGCCGTCAAAAGCACCCAAGCCTCGGGCACGAAAGACGCCCTCGCGGCGCTGCGGGATGAGCCATACGGTATTCCGGCACTCATCGCGATTGGCATCGGGTTGCTTGCCTATCTGGTCTGGCGCGTGGCTGCGGGCGTGAAGGATGTCGAAGATCACGGGACCGACGCCAAGGGGCTGATCGCGCGGTTGGGGCAAGTCACGACCGGGCTAATCCACGGCGGTATCGGCGTTTCCGTTCTGGCCTTGGCAATGAGCGGCAAGAATTCCGGCGGCAGTTCCGCGCAGGACTGGACGCAAAAGCTGATGTCGATGCCCGCCGGGCGCTATATCGTAGCCGCTGGCGCGCTGATCCTATTGGGCGCAGGCATCTACTATGCCTACAAAGGCTGGAGCGGGAAATATAAGGGCCATCTGGCGCGCACCCAGTTCACCGAAAGCATCGACCCTATCGTGAAGGTTGGCCTGATTATCTATGGCGGCATTCTGGGGCTGGTTGCCTTTTCACTGGGCTATGCGGCGCTGACCGCGAACCCCGCACAGGCGGGCGGTCTGGGCGAGGCGCTGCAAAGCCTGCGCGGCATGGCCTTTGGGCGTTTCCTTTTGGGCGGTGCCGGGCTGGGGTTGATTGGCTTTGCGGTCTATAACTTCGTCGAAGCGGGCTACCGGGTGGTGCCGAAATTCTCCGACCCCGATATCCGCACCTTGTTGGATTAAACGCAGGGCGGGGGGCTAGACCCTCCGCCTAGCACTCGTTATCCAAGCCCCCGATGAGACGCCGCCATCGCGGCAAGAATTGGGGGCCGCCCGTGCCAGATCTGCTGATTGAACTTTTCTCCGAAGAAATCCCTGCGCGGATGCAGAAACGCGCGGGCGAAGACCTGCAAAAGCTGGTGACCAACGGTCTGGTCGAAGCCGGTCTGACCTATGGCTCCGCCGCCGTTTTCACCACCCCGCGCCGTCTGACGCTGGCGCTTGGCGATATGCTTGCCGCCAGCCCGCGACAGGTGGAAGAGCGCAAAGGCCCGAAAGCCGACGCGCCTGAGAAAGCCATCGAAGGGTTTTTGCGCGGTGCTGGGTTGACCCGTGATCAATTGGAAGAACGCGACACGCCCAAGGGCAAAGTGTTCTTTGCCAAGATCGAAAAACCGGGCCGCCCTGCGGCTGAGATCGTGGCCGAGGTGCTGGAACGGACCATCCGCAATTTCCCATGGCCGAAGTCGATGCGGTGGGGCACGGGCAGCTTGAAATGGGTCCGCCCGCTTCATTCGATCCTTTGCGTCATCAGCGATGAAGCCGGGGCCGAGGTTGTGCCGCTGACCGTCGATGGCATCACCGCTGGCAACACCACGCGCGGACACCGGTTCCTTGCGCCCGATCAGATCGAAGTCGCGGGCTTCGAAGACTACCAGACCAAACTCGCCCGCGCCCATGTCGTGCTCGACCCCGCCGCGCGGGCCGATACGATCTGGCATGACGCCACCAACATGGCCTTCGCCGCTGGGCTTAAGGTTGTCGAAGACGCAGGGCTTTTGGCCGAGGTCGCCGGGCTGGTTGAATATCCCGTGGTGCTGATGGGCCGCATTGGCGACGATTTTCTCGGCTTGCCGCCCGAAGTGCTGCAAACCTCGATGAAAGAGCATCAGAAGTTCTTCTCGGTCCGCAATCCGAAGTCGGGTCAGATCGAGCGCTTCGTCACCGTCGCCAACCGCACCACCGCCGACGAGGGTGCCACGATCCTTGCGGGCAACGAAAAAGTGCTCGGCGCGCGGCTGTCGGATGCGAAATTCTTCTGGGACAATGACCTGCGCACCGTGACCTCGGGCGCGGGGATGGAGACTTGGGTCAAGGCGCTGGAAAATGTGACCTTCCATAACAAGCTCGGCACACAGGCCGAGTTGATCGACCGCATGGCGACCCTCTCGCGTGAGCTTGCCCCGCTGGTCGGCGCCGACGCCGATGAGGCCGAGCAGGCGGCGCGGGTAGCCAAGGCCGACCTCAGCTCCGAGATGGTCTATGAGTTCCCCGAATTGCAGGGCCTGATGGGCAGCTACTACGCGCGCAAGGCGGGGATGTCGGATGCCGTGGCCGATGCGGCCAAGGATCACTATGCGCCGCTGGGGCCGTCCGATGACGTGCCGACTGAGCCGGTGTCGATTGCCGTGGCGCTGGCCGAGAAGATCGACAAGCTGACTGGGTTCTGGGCGATTGATGAGAAACCCACCGGGAGCAAAGACCCGTTTGCGCTGCGGCGTGCGGCTTTGGGCGTTATTCGGATTTTGGTTGAGAATGACACACATCTTTCCTTGGCGGAAACTCTGCAGACACACCGCGCCACTATCGAAGCTGATACTGTCGCAACGGTTCAAGAAGACGGTCGTGTTATCGCAACAGGACGGACCAAGGACATTCGAGGTGAGTTCGATCTAGAAGAACTCGCCGAAGTGGGACGAACTCGAGTTACGATCCATGAGTGGCATTTTAACGGCGACCTACAGAGCGACCTCCTCTCCTTCATCCACGACCGCCTCAAAGTCTACCTCCGCGATCAAGGCATCCGCCACGACATTATCGACGCCTGCATCGCCATGGACGGCAGCGACGATCTGACCCTGCTGGTCAAACGCGCCCGCGCCCTGTCGGAGACGCTCAAAACCGACGACGGCGAGAGCCTGATCCAAGGCTTCAAACGCGCCAACAACATCCTCAGCCAAGCCGAAGAGGCCGATGGCGTGGAATACTCCTTCGGCGCTGATCCGAAGTTTGCCGAAACGCAGGCCGAGAAAGACCTCTTCGCAGCGCTCGACAAGGCCGAGGCCAAGATCACCCCGGCGATGGCGGCGCAGGATTTCTCGACCGCGATGGCCGCCATGGCGGAACTGCGCGGGCCGATTGATGCATTTTTCGAGGCGGTTCAGGTCAATGCCGACAACCCCACCGTGCGGCGCAATCGGCTCAATCTGCTCAGCCGCATTCGCACGATCTGTAGCGCCGTGGCGGACTTGACCAAACTGGATGGCTGACCGCTGAGGGGGCAAGATCCCTTGCCCCTTCTGCCTCAACCCCTATGCTGCACCGGAACGACTAAGGTGCCGCAGTGCAGAACGATCCCCATACCACGCTGGTGACCCCCACCGCGCCAATTGCTAATGACACCCACGGCGGGCGGGCGAAATGCTTGCAGCGCCTCGTGCGCCTTGAGTTGCCGGTGCCCTCTACCGTGGCGGTTTCTTTCAATGCGGTGCAACAGATCGCGCGCGGGCAGTTGCCTGATATCCAAGCGGTGGTCGATCAATTTCCCAAAGGCGCGCTGCTTTGTGTGCGCCCCTCTAGCCAAGACCCTGATTGGGGTGGGCCGGGGGCGGTGCTGAACATCGGCATCAACGACGCGCTGTTTGAACATTACGCCACGACCATCGGCGAAGGCCCGGCGGCGGCGCTTTATTCGCGCTTCGTGCAGTCCTATGCGGTCAATGTTGCCCGCCTTGACCCCGATATGTTCGACGATGTGAACGGCGATGGCCGTGCGGCGCTGATGGAATCACTACGCGCCTATGAGGCCGAGACCGAAGAGCGTTTTCCCCAAGACCCGGCAACGCAATTGGCTGCGGTGTTGCGGTCAATGGCGCGGGCGTGGAACGGCACTTCGGCGCGATTGTTGCGGCAAGCCAAGGGGGCACCTGCGGATGCGGGGTTGGGGTTGATCGTGCAGGAAATGGCCTTTGGCGTGGGGCAGGGGCAGTGCGGTTCGGGCGTGTTGCAACTGGTCGATAGCGATACTGGCCTACCGCAAATCACCGGGCGTTATCTCAGCCAAAGCCAAGGCCGCGATGCGCTCGAAGGCGATGCGGCGGCGATGTATCTCACCCGCGATCCGCGCGGGCCGTCGTTGGAAGAGCTGGTGCCCGATGCCTTTGCCGAGTTGAAAGACCACGCGGCGCTGATGCGCAAACGGCTCCGGGCCGAGATGCAGGTCGAGTTCGTGATCGATCAAGGCAAGCTGCATATTCTGGATGGTGTGAAGGTCGCACGGTCCTCCCGTGCGGCGGTGCGGATCGCCGTGGCGCTGGCTGACGAAGGGATCATCAGCCGCGAGGAAGCGCTCATGCGGGTGCAGCCCCGCACGCTGTCGGAACTGCTGCACCGTCAGGTTGACCCAAGCGCCAAACGCGACGTGATCGGGCGCGGCATCGCCGCCAGCCCCGGGGCGGCCACCGGGCGGATCGTCTTTTCCGCCAGCGACGCACAGGCCAGCGCCGCGCGGGGGGAGCCTTGCATCCTCGTCCGGCGCGAAACGTCACCAGAGGATATTCGCGGCATGCATGCCGCCGCTGCCGTTTTGACCGAACGCGGCGGCATCACCAGCCATGCGGCGGTGATCGGGCGCGGCATGGGGCTTCCTTGCGTTGTCGGTGCGTCGAACATGCGCTTTATCGTGACCCAGCGGCAGATCATCGCCCCCGATGGGCGGGTTTTTGTCGAAGGGGATCAGGTCACCGTTGATGGCTCAACCGGGCAGGTCTTGGCCGGGGCGGCCAAGATGCAAGAAGCCGCACTAGACGATACCTTCACCCGGCTGATGGGCTGGGCCGAGGATGTGGCCGACATTGGCATTCGCGCCAATGCCGACACGCCTGCCGATGCGCAGACCGCGCGCAATTTCAACGCCCATGGCATCGGGCTCTGCCGCACTGAACATATGTTTTTCGAGCCCGGTCGCCTCACCGTGATGCGCGAAATGATCTTTGCCGAAAGCGGCGAAGACCGCCGTGCCGTGCTGGAACGTCTGCTGCCCATGCAGCGCGAGGATTTTACCCAGTTATTCCGCATCATGCAGGGGCAGCCAGTGTGCATCCGCTTGTTTGATCCGCCGCTGCATGAATTCTTGCCCTCAGACAAAGCCGGGCAGCGCGAATTGGCCGAGGCGCTTGGCCTTCAGATGTCTGACGTGACGCGGCGCGTGGCGGCGATGACGGAGTATAACCCGATGCTGGGCCTGCGCGGCGTGCGGCTGGGGGTGACGGTGCCGGAAATCTACGAAATGCAGGCCCGCGCGATCTTTGAGGCCACAATCGAAGCCAGCCGCGATGGCGAGCCGGTGGTGCCCGAGATCATGATCCCGCTGGTCAGCGCCCGGCGCGAAGTGGAATTGGTCAAAGCCGGCGTCGATGCCGTGGCCGCCGCCGTGCGCAGCGAGCGCGACGCGAGCTTCACCTACCGTCTCGGCGTGATGGTAGAGACCCCGCGCGCCTGTCTGCGTGCTGATGATATCGCGCCGCATTGTGCCTTTCTCAGTTTCGGGACCAACGATCTGACGCAGATGACCTATGGCCTCTCGCGCGACGACGCGGGGCGCTTCATGTCGAATTACGTCCAACAAGGGGTCTACCCAGAGGATCCCTTCCATGTGCTCGACACCGATGGGGTCGGCGAATTGCTGCAACTTGGGGCGGAAAGGGGGCGCAAAGCCCAGCCCGGAATCACCCTTTCCATCTGTGGGGAGCATGGCGGGAACCCCGAATCCATCGCTTTTTGCCGCGAATCGGGCTTTGATTATGTTTCCTGTTCGCCGTTTCGCGTACCGGTTGCACGTTTGGCTGCGGCCCAGCTCGCCATTGCCCACAAGATCGGGTAGGGGCAGCGGGCTCCAGCCCAACTTATACCATAATTCGGCAAGTTTCTGCACATAATGTCCGGTTGGGTTTACCGCCCGGAACCTTTTGGCTATCCGCCCCGCAGCCCTAACAATGATGCGAGGCGCATGATGCGTTTTATCCGGTCGATCTCTTTTGCTCTTTCCATGGCTCTGTGCAGCAGCCCGCTGGCTGTTCAAGCAAGCTCCGAAAGCGCGAGCGATCTTGCGCAGATTGAAATTCAAGGTCTGAAATCCGCCGGTGCGGCGCGACTTCAGGAGATGGTCGCGCAGCCCGTGTCGGCCAGCGAGACAGATGTGAAATTCTCGACCGCTTGGGTCGACAGCCAGCCCAAAGCCGAAGGCAACGCCGAGTTGCAGTGCCTTGCCGAAGCGCTTTATTTCGAGGCGCGCGGTGAGACGGTCAAAGGCCAGTTTGCCGTGGCCGAAGTGATCATGAACCGTGTGAAATCGGCCCGCTTTCCCGGCACGCTTTGCGGCGTGATCAATCAGGGGACGGGGCGCAAGTATCAGTGCCAGTTTACCTATACCTGCGACGGCTACAAAGAAGTCATCAATGAGCCGCGCGCCTTTGCCCGTGTCTCTAAAGTGGCGCGTGCGATCATCGACGGCTCCGCGCCCAAGCTGACCAATGGCGCGACCCACTACCACACCACCGCCGTGAACCCCAACTGGGCGCGGGTCTATACCAAGACTGCGCGGATCGGTCAGCATCTCTTCTACCGCCACACGTGGAAAACCGCCTCGAACTAAGAGTTCGGGTTCGGATGTGCCTTCGGGTGCTGGCCTGCCGTCGGTGGGCCTGCTAAATGTGCATCGAAGCGCCCCCGACGGGGCCCGATACCCTGATCCGATAGGCGCTGCCGATGTCCGACGACGAAATTCGACTTGCCTTTGCCCACCCTTCTGAGCGGGCAGAGACGATGGCCGGCCCTGAGCCGCGCGACCGTATTTCCCTGCGCGATCATATCGTTGAGGTAGAGATCGGCGCCTTTCAGGCCGAGCGGGATGTCACGCAACGGGTCTGTTTCAACGTGGTGGTCGAGGTGGCGCCCCTGACGGGCGTGGTGGATGACGATGTGGATCGCATCCTGTCCTATGACCGCGTGACCGAGGCCATCGCCGCCGAGCTTGCCGCCGAGCGGCTCAACCTCTTGGAAACGCTGGCCGAACGGGTGGCGGACCGTATCTTGATCGAACCGCAGGCGATGCGGGTTTTCGTGCGGATCGAAAAGCTTGACCGTGGCCCCGGTGCGCTTGGGGTTGAGATCGTGCGGGCGCGGGAGGGCGCTGCCATAGTGCAGGACGCCGCCCAAGAGGCACCGCAGCCGCGCGTGATTTACCTGTCAAATGCCGCCATTGCCTCTGACCGCTTGACCGGATGGCTCGACCACTTGGAAGCCTCCGCCCAGCCCGTGATCCTTTGCGTTGGCCCCGCTGACATCGCGGCCCCACGGGCCGGAGATGAAAAAGCACAACGCCACATCGACCTTTTGGCGATCGAACAGAACGCTTGGGTGCTCTGGGCGCGCGATCCCCGCTGCGCGGTGGTTGGCAGCCGGACAGAGTTGGACTGGGCGATGAAAAACGGCCAGATCAGCATCTGGGCCCCTGCGCGGATCGTGCTCGATGCGGTGGACGGCCCCGCCGCCGCACCAAGCGCGGCACCGGCCTTGGCCGCGTGGTTTGCCGAAAGCTCATCCGCCAGCGAGTTGGTGCTGATCGGCGCAGACCGGCCCGAGGGCGCGGCGCTGCCGGTGCGGGTGCTCGATGTCGACAGTGCGGAGATTGCCTGATGACAGATTATCACCGCCCCTTGGTTCAGATTGGTCCCGCGCGGCCCGAAGGCGCGCTGACCCTTGCGGGCGGCTGGGGCTGGTTTACCCATGTTGAGGTATTGGCGCGGGGGCAGGCGCCGCATGTGATCACGGCAGACGCGCTCCCCCCTACGGCGCGGGCGGCGTTGACCGCGCCGCGCCCGGCCATCGCAGGGCTGACTTTCGACCGCCCCCGCGTGATGGGGATTCTCAATGCCACGCCCGACAGTTTCTCAGATGGCGGTCGCCATGCCGATCCGCAGATCGCGGTCGCTGCGGGGGCGGCAATGCGGGCGGCGGGGGTCGACATGCTGGATATCGGCGGCGAATCGACCCGTCCGGGGGCCGAAACGGTGCCTGAGGACGAAGAGATCGCGCGCGTTCGTCCCGTAATCGAAGGGCTGCGCGCTGCTGGACCCGGAGCGATCAGCATCGACACCCGCAAGGCCGCCGTGGCCGAAGCCGCGGTCGCGGCGGGGGCAGATTTGGTCAATGACGTGGCCGGGCTCACCTTTGACCCGGCGCTCGCGCCCTTTTGCGCGGCGCGGAACCTGCCGGTCTGCGTGATGCATGCCCAAGGCGACCCGGCCACGATGCAACGTGACCCGCAGTATGAAAACGTCCTGCTCGACGTCTATGACTATCTGGCCGGGCGGATCACCGCGTTGGAGGCCGAGGGCATCGGGCGGCACAACATTATCGCCGATCCGGGCATCGGCTTTGGCAAGACGCTTGAGCACAACCTCACGCTGCTTGCAAATCTCAGCCTGTTCCACAGCCTCGGCGTGCCGATCTTGCTGGGCGCATCGCGCAAGCGCTTCATCGGCACCATAGGCGGCGGCGCGGCTGGGGAAGATCGCGCACCGGGGTCCATCGCGGTCGCCCTGGCGGCGCTGAGCCACGGTGTCCAAGTCTTGCGCGTCCACGACGTGGCGCAAACCATCCAATCCATTTCACTTTACCGCGCGGCACTGACAGGAAAACAGCTATGACAAAACTCTTTGGTACTGATGGCGTGCGCGGCACCGCCAATATTCACCCCATGACCGCCGAAATGGCGCTGCGCATCGGTGCCGCCGTGGGGCGCTATTTCCGGCGTGAGAAAGACACCGTGCACCGCGTGGTCATCGGCAAGGACACGCGGCTGTCGGGCTATATGTTCGAAAACGCGCTGACGGCGGGCCTCACGAGCACGGGGATGAACGTCCTGCTCCTGGGGCCGGTGCCGACGCCTGCGGTCGGGCTTCTGACGCGGTCGATGCGCGCCGATCTGGGGGTCATGATCTCGGCCAGTCACAATCCGGCCAGCGACAATGGTATCAAATTCTTTGGCCCGGATGGCTTCAAACTCTCCGATCAGGTCGAACAGGAAATCGAAGCGCTGGTCGCGGAAGGGGTCGCGCCTTCGGAGCCGGATCAGATCGGCCGGGCCAAGCGGATCGACGACAGCCGCTATCGCTATATCGAACGGGTCAAATCCTCTTTCCCGCGGCAGATGCGTCTTGATGGGCTGAAAGTGGTGATCGATTGCGCCCATGGCGCGGCCTACCACGTGGCGCCCATGGCGCTGTGGGAATTGGGTGCGACGGTGATCCCCGTGGGCGTGGCCCCCAATGGGTTCAACATCAACGATGGCTGTGGTTCGACCCAGCCGCAATCCGCGGCAGAGGCCGTGGTGGCGAATGGCGCCGATGTAGGCATCTGCCTTGATGGCGATGCAGACCGGGTGATCTTGATCGATCAGAATGGCCGTATCGGGGACGGCGACCAGTTCATGGCGCTGATGGCCGCCCGTTGGGCCGAAGAAGAGCGGCTTGCGGGCAAGGCGCTTGTGGCCACGGTGATGAGCAACCTTGGGCTGGAGCGTTTCCTCGACGACCGCGGTCTGCGGTTGGAGCGCACGAGCGTGGGCGACCGCTATGTGGTGGAGCGGATGCGCGAAGGGGGGTTCAACCTCGGCGGGGAGCAGTCGGGTCATATCGTGATGACCGACCACGCGACCACGGGCGACGGACTTATGGCCGGGATGCAGTTTCTGGCTGAGATGGTCCGCTCGGGCAAACCTGCCTCGGAGCTGCTGTACCAATTCGACCCGGTGCCGCAACTGCTGAAAAACGTCCGGTTCTCCGCTGGGCAAACCCCGTTGGAAGAGGCGCAGGTCAAAGCCGCAATCGCGCAGGCCGAGGCCGATCTGGCGCAAGGCGGGCGGTTGTTGATCCGCAAATCGGGCACCGAGCCGCTGGTCCGTGTGATGGCCGAACATGAAGACGCGGCACTGATGGAACGTGCCGTGGACAGCGTGGTTGACGCGGTGAATGCGGCGGTGGGCGGCTAGGCTGTCCTATCCGCGCTGGAACAGCCGTTTCAGCGCGCCGTATTGGCTGAGCCCGACCCCCGCAAGGATCAGCGCCATCGCATAGAGCAGCGACATCGGCAGCGGCTCTGACAAGACCAGCGCCCCCAAGAGGACCGACCAGACCGGCACTTGGTAATTGACCAAGGACATAAAGACCGGCCCGGCAGTGCGCACCACATAGACCCGCAAAAAGGCCGCGCCTGCGGTGGGTATCAGACCCAGAAAGGCCAAGACGGCCACGATCTTTGGGCCGGGCAGGGGCGGCGGGCCTTCGCTGATAAAAGCGGCAGGCAACATGATGCCTGCGCCGATCAGCATAAGGATCGTGGCCAGGCCGATCGGGTCTACCGACGGCAAGCGGCGCATGAGGATCGAGCTGATGGCATAGCACGATGCCGCGCCGACGCAGGCGATACGGCCCGCAGTCTCCATCGCGGCACCCGTGCTTTCAAATGCCTGCCCGCCGATCAATACCACCACGCCGATAAAGCCAATGACAAAACCGCCAACCTTGCGCGGGGTCATACGCTCTCCCGGCAGTAGGAAATGCGCCAAGGGCAGAACGATCAGCGCGACCGAGGCCATGGTCACCCCGGCAAAGCCAGAGGTCACATATTGCTGCCCCCATGCCAGCAGTGAAAACGGCAGGGCCGAGCTGATAATGCCGATGGTGGTCAGTGTCGCGATCACGCCCCGCGTCGGGCGGTCGGCGAATAGCGCGAAACCGCGCCCGGCCCATAGCGCCAGCATCACCACCGACGCAAACCCGATCCGAGAGGCGGCGAGCCAAAAGGGCGTAATGCCCGTCAGCGCAATTTCGATGGCCAGAAAGGTGCCGCCCCAGACAAAGCCCAGAATGGCGATCAGCAGCCAGCTGGTGCGGGTGATCTGAGGCGTGGTGTTCATCGGGGCTCCGGCGTAAAGGCAAAGACCCCGGCGCAAGGCCGGGGTCGATGTCGTCTTATCTTGAGGGGGAGATGGCTCAGTTCTTGGCCTTGTCCACCATCTTGCCTGCGGAAATCCACGGCATCATCTCACGCAGTTTCGCGCCGACCTGTTCGATGCGGTGCTCGTCGTTGATGCGACGTGTGGCTTTGAACGAAGGCTGGCCGACTGCGTTTTCCTGCATGAAGTCACGCACGAACTTGCCGTTCTGGATGTCCGTCAGCACGTCTTTCATGCGCTTCTTAGTCTCGTCGTAGGGCAGGATGCGCGGGCCGGAGACATATTCGCCGTATTCCGCCGTGTTCGAGATCGAGTAGTTCATGTTGGCGATGCCGCCTTCATAGATCAGGTCGACGATCAGCTTCACTTCGTGCAGGCATTCGAAATAGGCCATCTCGGGGGCATAACCCGCTTCGACCAATGTCTCGAAACCCATGCGGATCAGTTCAACCAAGCCACCGCAAAGCACGGCCTGCTCACCGAAGAGGTCGGTTTCGCATTCTTCGCGGAAGTTGGTTTCGATGATGCCCGAACGGCCGCCACCGATGGCGGAGCAATAGGACAGACCGATTTCCAGCGCTTTGCCGGAAGCGTCGCGATCCACGGCCACAAGGCAAGGCACGCCGCCGCCTTTGGTGTATTCGCCGCGCACCGTGTGGCCCGGACCTTTGGGCGCCATCATGATCACGTCGATGCCTTCTTTGGGCTCGATCAGGCCGAAGTGGACATTCAGGCCGTGGGCGAATGCGATGGCGGCACCTTCGCGAATGTTGTCATGCACGTATTTTTTGTAGGTCTCGGCCTGAAGCTCATCGGGCATGGTGAACATGATCAGGTCGGCCCAAGCGGCGGCTTCGGCGATGCCCATGACCTTGAGACCTTCGCCTTCGGCCTTGGCGGCGGAGGCAGAGCCTTCGCGCAGGGCGACGACGAGGTTCTTGGCACCGGAGTCGCGCAGGTTCAGGGCGTGGGCGTGGCCTTGGGAACCGTAGCCGAGGATGGCTACTTTTTTGTCCTTGATGAGGTTCACGTCGCAATCGCGGTCGTAGTAAACGCGCATGATCTTGTCCTTTGGTTGATCTCTATCTGCGGTTCACCATAGCGATGTTGCGTCTAGTGGCCATTGTCATCGCAGAGGTATTTGTGAAAGAATGAAGATAGTTATTCGTGGTTTCACTGGAAAACGGAAAATTCATGCTTGATGATCTGGATCGCCGTATTCTGCGCTATTGGCAAGCGGAGCCGAGCCTCAGCCCCGGCGAGTTGGCGGAGCGCTGCAATATCACCTCTGGCAAGGCCGCGCGGCGGATTGCGCGTCTGCAGGATCAGGGGATCGTGCAGGGCAGCGGTGTGGTGATCGATTGGGCTGCACTGGGCTATGCGTTGGAGGTGTCCTTGCGGGTGACACTGGACAAGACGCAGGCCAATGCCTTCGACATCTTTATGGCAGAGGCGCGGCAGGTGCCTGAGGTGATCGAGCTTCAGACGTTTTTGGGCCGGGTCGATCTGCGGCTGTCGATTATTGCGCGGGATATGGGGCATTACCAGCAGATCTATCGCAGTCGTATCCTCACGCTACCGCATATCGCCGAGATCGAGGCGCTGATGCATGTGGCGCGGATCAAAACGCAGGAGGGGCTGCCGCTGTGATTGAGCTTGATGAGATTGACCGCGCCTTGCTGCGCGCTTTGGCGCGGGATGCCACACAGAGTGCGAGCGCATTGGGACGGCGGTTGGGCCTGTCGCAGCCTGCGACGTGGCGGCGGATCAGGCGGTTGGAAGAGGGCGGCGCGATTGCCGGGCGGCGGCTGCGGTTGAATCCCGAGGCATTGGGTTTTGGCGTGACCGTTTTTTTGGGTATCAAACTGGCCACGCGGGGGCGGGTGAGTTTGGAGGATTTCGAGCGGGCGGTGAGTGCCATTCCCGAAGTGCAGACGGTGGAGCACGTCTTGGGGCTTTTCGACTACCGGCTGCGGGTCGTGGCGCGGGATTTGCCCGATTTCGAGCGTGTGCTGAGGCGGCGGATCATGACGCTGCCCGGCGCGGGGGAGGTGGAGGCCAATGTGCTTTTGAGCGAGGAGCGTCTGCCGGGGCCGCTTTAGCCGTGAATTGCCTTTTGCGGCGGCGGGACATATGCCTTTGATCGAAAGATGGAGGAAGAACGATGGCATTGCTCGACACGGTAGACCCCACGGGGCTTGATGAATTCAGCGTGGTCTTTACCGACCGTTCGCTCAACCACATGTCAGCGGAATTTCAGCAGGTCATGCGCGACCTCTCGGGCTGGCTGGGCGAAGTGTACAACGCCGACGCTGTGGCGCTGGTGCCCGGCGGCGGTACCTATGCGATGGAGGCCGTGGCCCGACAATTCGCGCGCGGCCAAGACGTGTTGGTGGTACGCAACGGGTGGTTTTCCTACCGTTGGAGCCAGATCATTGAGAGCGCCGATCTTACCAAGAGTGCCGAGGTGATGAAGGCGCGGATGCAGGGCAACGCCAGCCCCGCGCCCTTTGCGCCCGCGCCGATTGAAGAGGTCACCGCAGCTATTCGCGACGGGAAACCGCAGGTCGTGTTTGCACCGCATGTGGAGACTAGCTCGGGCATGATCCTGCCGGATGACTACATCAAAGAAATGGCTGCGGCGGCGCATGAAGTGGGTGCGCTGATGGTGCTTGATTGCATCGCCTCGGGCTGTGTCTGGGTGGATATGAAGGCGCTTGGGGTCGATGTGTTGATCTCGGCCCCGCAGAAAGGGTGGAGCGCGTCGCCTTCCGCTGGGCTGATGATGATGTCCGCGCGGGCAGAAGCGCGGTTGAATGAGACCACATCGGACAGTTTCGCCATCGATCTGCGCAAGTGGCGCGACATCATGAAAGCCTATGAGGCGGGGGGGCATGCCTATCATGCGACCATGCCGACGGATGCGCTGCGGCTGTTCCGTGATACAGTGAAAGAGACCCGCGATTATGGGTTCGACCGGTTGAAAGAAGCGCAGTGGCGTTTGGGGGAAGCGGTGCGGCAGGCGCTGGCCGCACGGGGGGTGACTTCGGTTGCTGCTGACGGGTTTGCCGCGCCGGGCGTGGTGGTCGGCTACACCGCCGATCCGGATGTGCAAAACGGCAAGGCCTTTGCCGCTCATGGCATGCAGATTGCAGCGGGCGTGCCGTTGCAGGTGGGAGAGCCGGATGATTTCCGCACCTTCCGTCTGGGGCTGTTCGGGCTGGATAAGCTTTATGACGTTGACGCCACCGTGGCACGGTTGACGGCTGTGCTCGACGAGGTTTTGTAAGACAGGCTGCGCCGCGCGTTAGCGGCGCAGGCCCAGCCCCATTTGCATCAGCATCTTGCGCACTTGGGGCAGGGCGTAGAGCGCATTAAGCGCTGCCGCCCGCGCATCGCGGGCCAGTGGGCTGCTGGCTTGGCTAGCCCGGTTCAGCAGGTCAATGCCCCGGACGCGCAGGCTGATGTCTGTGTGGCGGGCCTTGTGGTAGGCTTCTAGCATCTCGGCATCGCCGAGCTTTTCAGGCGATTTGCGGGCCAGATCCAACAACGTCGCCAGATCGGTTAGCGACATGTTCAGCCCCTGCGCGCCGATGGGGGGCAGCACATGGGCGGCCTCAGCCACCAATGCCACCCGTTCGGCGGAGAGGCGCTTGGCCTCTTGGCTGATGATCGGCCAAAGCGCGCGGGGGCTGGCGAGGGTCAGCGGCCCGAAAAGATTGGCTGAGCGCGCCGTCGCTTCGGCCTCAAAGGCAGCGGTATCCAGCGTGGCGCGGGCTTGGGTCGCGGGACCGTCGTCCATCCAAACCACGGCGGAGCAGGGCATGCCGTCGCGGTCGGGCAGGGGGACGAGGGTGAAGGGGCCGCCGGAGCGGTGTACTTCGGTCGAAACATTCTCATGCGGGATGGGGTGTGTCACGCAAAAGGCCAGCGCCTTTTGGCCGTAGCGGCGGGTGGTGACTTCGATCCCGGCGGCATCGCGCATTGGGCTGTTCCGCCCATCGGCGGCGATCACCAGTCGCGTTTTGATGCGGCTGCCATCGCTGAGACCGACACGGGCCTCGGAGCTGCGGGTGAAGAGCGTGGTGGTGCCAGTGCCGGGGCGAAAATCGACATTGGGCAGCGCGTTCAGGCGGGCCAAAATCTCGCGGCGCAGCAGCCAATTTGGGAAGTTCCAGCCGAAGGGGGCATCTGAGATATCGGCGGCGTCGAACTCGCGGGTGACGCGGGGGCTCGGGTCATCGCCCCCCGCATCGACGATCCGCATGATCTGCAAAGGGGCGGCATGTGGGGCGAGGCGGTCCCATAGTCCGGCGTCTTCCAAGAGCAGACGGGATGGTTGCAGCAGCGCGGTGGAGCGCATGTCGGCGCCCTCGGCCGCGCCGTCGGTGACGGGCGGTGTGGGATCGACGCAGATCACGTCGAAACCCGCCGCGCCAAAAGCGGCGGCGGCGGTCAGTCCGGCGATGCCGCCACCGGAAATCAGAATATCGCAATCAAAGGTCATCAGCCCGCCACCCGTGTCAGAAAATCGCAGAGGTCTTGCGTATGGTAGTGGATGTGATCGCCTTCGCCACGTGTGGGCGCCACATGCACCGTGCGCATCCCCAAGGCATGGGGGGCGGCAAGGTTGCGTGGATCATCCTCAAACATCGCGGCGGCTGCGGTTTGGAAACCGTCGATGGCAAAGACTTTATCGTAGGCGGCGGCTTCGGGTTTGGGCAGGAAATCCGCATGTTCGACGCCGTAGACCGCATCGAATAGCCCCGAAAGGCCGCGCGCCTCAAGCACCCGTTCGGCGTAGGGAGCGCAGCCATTGGTGTAGACGATGCGGCGCCCCGGCAGAACGCGGATCGCTTGGGCGAGTAATGGGTCGGGGGTCAGCCGGTCCATCGGGATGTCATGCACATCCGTGAGGTAGGGGCCGGGATCGACGCCGTGTTCGCGCATCAGCCCCGCCAGCGTGGTGCCATAGGTCTGCCAATAGTGCTGGCGCAGGTGGTTGGCCTCGGCCCGGTCGACCTTGATGGCGCGCATTACCCAATCGACCATACGCGATTCGATCAGATCGAAAAGCCGCGCCTCGGGGGGGTAGAGCGTTTGATCAAGGTCGAAGACCCAAGTGGTGACATGAGAGAAAGCATCGCGCGGCATGGCGCAGAGGTAGGCCGAGATGGGCAGCCGCGCAAGCCCTCCCGGGTTGCGCATATGGTCGCGGTGAGTAAGGTGGCGCAACTTTCAAGGACAGATAGCTCATGCCCGACGCCAAAACCGGCCCGACCGACGCTTATTCGATGATTCTAGAGGCCATCGACATCGGCACCTATCGCCCCGGTGACCGGCTGGTAGAAAGCGAGTTGGCCGAGCGTTTCGGCGTGTCGCGCACCCCGATCCGTGAAGCTTTACAACGGCTTGAGACCCAATCGCTTTTGATGCGCGACGGGCGCAGCCTGATCGTGGCCTCGCTGGATCACAACCAGATGGCCGAGCTTTACGTCGTGCGGGGGGAGTTGGAAGGGCTGGCCGCGCGTCTGGCCGCGCGCCATGCCACGGCTGAGGAAGTGCGCGTGCTGCGCGAGATGGTGGATGCCGACAACGCGCTGGCGGGCAATCCCAATGCGCTGGCGCGGGCGAATAAGCGGTTTCACAAGCAGATCCATCTGGCGTCGCACAACCGCTATCTGGTGCAACAGCTTGACCTTGTGCACCGCTCCATGGCCTTGATGGCGACCTCTTCGCTTGCGGTGGAGGGGCGTGGTGAGATCGCGCAGGCCGAACATAACCGCATCGTGGAAATGATCGAAGCGCGCGATGAGGATGGCGCGGATGAGGCGCTGCGCACGCATATTTCTGTCGCCTTCATGACCCGATTGAAGCAGGAAGCGGCCCGGCGCGAGGAAGATTTTTAGGCGTCTTCTTCTGCGGCCTTACGTAGTGGGGCAATGTATGCCCATGGGCGGTTTTGTCCCAAAAGTGGGGGCTGCGATAGAGCTCATAAAGTGCCTTGGCAGCGGCTACGGCCCCCAGGGCAAAATAGAGCGGGAATGTAATAACCCAAGGCAGCAGGTGGCGCTGCCCGCGGTTTGAGACCGCGATTACAGAGGCGCAGAGGTTCAGCAGTTCGGACAGGATGAACAGCGCAAAAATCGCCGTCATGAGCGGTGGGGCAAGCCGATCAGTGACCGGGTGGTACAGCCCAAAGACGCTTAGCCAGAGCGACCAGAGCAGCGGGGCGAGGGCGAATTGCGAGACCGTCGCGAGAAAGATCGCCTGCACGCCGATGAACCGCCGCAGCCCGAGGTCTTGCAGCAGTGCGCGCGGCCTCTGCATATGGACGGCCCATGTGATAAGATAGCCCTTCAGCCACCGCGATCGTTGCCGCACCCAAGGCCAAGGGCGGCAGTTGGCCTCCTCAAAAGTGGTGGTGGGTATTAGTTCGGTCACATAACCGCGCCGCGCCAGTCGAAGACCCAGATCGGCATCCTCTGTCACGTTATGAGCGTCCCAAGCGCCGAGCCGTTCAAGGATATCGCGCCGAAAAAACAGGGTTGTCCCACCCAAAGGGACAACCAGCCCCAGTCGGGCCACACCGGGTAGGATCACCCGCCACCACGTCGCATATTCGATGGCGAAACAGCGGGCCATCCAATTGCTGCGGCTGTTGTAAAAATCCAGAACCCCCTGCAAACAGGCGACATTCTCAGGCGCGTTTTGAAAGCGGGTTACGATCTGTTCGATTTGGTCCGGCTCTGGCGCATCCTCGGCGTCCCACACGCCGATGATACTGCCCCGGCAGAAGTCGAGCGCGTAGTTCAGCGCGCGGGGCTTGGTCTTGAGCGCCCCGGCGTCGGGTACTTCGATCACGCTGATCCACGGCGGTAAAGGCGTGCGGGCGATGGTCTTTCGGGTGAGGCTGTCGCTTGCTTCGAGGACCAAGACCACCTCCAGCAGTGATTTGGGGTAGGTCAGCCAAGACAGCCGCGCGATAAGCGCCTGCGCGATCTCTTCCTCATGCAGCAACGGCACGAGGACCGAGACGCGGGGCAGGCGGAAGCCCTTCATATCACTGGCCTCCGGCGGTGCCCGCGGTGGGGCGGTCCGGATGAGAGACGCCCATAGCGCCGCCGCCTTGAGGCCACTGGTCAAAAGCAGCGTAAAGGCCCCCCAGAGAAGCGCCACGGCGAGGACTGCCGAGGGAAAGAATACCAGCAGGGCAACGAGGGACAGCAGAATGCCCTGCAACGCAAACCGCCGTTTTCGGTTGCGCACCGCCCAGTTTCGACAGCTTTCGGCGTCCGCCACACGGGTGACGGCATGATGCGCGAGCTCTGTCGCGTAAAGACGGCCGATCTGGGTCTGCACCTGCTGGGGGTCGGCGATGACCAGCACCAAGGACTCCCCCCTTTCGCCCAAGGCACTGCAAAGCTGGGAAAATTCGGCGGGACGGCTGCTGGCCACGAAAAGCCGGTCCCCCAGTTCAAGCCAAGGCACCGCGCCAAATTTCAGACAGAGGCGCGCGGGTATCCGAGCAGAGAGGCGCGGATCGGAGGGGCTGCGCGTAAGATCGACAGGCTGCGCACCGTACTGCCGGGCGAGCGCCCTGACGATGTCATCAGGCGCGACCAGCCCTTCGGTCGCAAGGACCTCGCCCAAGGGGGCGTCGATCCGGCGTTGTAGGTCGAGCCCGTGGAGAAGATCGCTTGGCCCGATGACCCCCGCCGCAATCAGATGCTGACCCAACCGCATCCGGCGGGCGGGCGCGGCGGCCATACGCGGCGCTGAGAGTTTCAGGCGAAGGTTGCTCATTCCGTGCCCCGTCGAGGTTCCGGAATGAGACTGGCAGGCGACCGTTAATTGAGAATTAACAGCCGCCTATGCAATCAATGCATGTGGAGAATTTTAGGCGTTACGCGCGGCCATGGCTTCGCTGAAACGCTCAAACAGGTAATAGCTGTCCTGCGGGCCAGGGCTGGCTTCGGGATGGTGCTGCACCGACCAAACCGGGCGGCCATCGACGCGGATGCCGCAGTTCGACCCGTCAAAAAGCGACACATGCGTCTCGCGCACGCCCTCGGGCAGGGATTGGCCATCGACTGCGAAACCGTGGTTCATCGAGGTGATCTCGACCTTGCCAGTGTCATAGTCCTTGACCGGGTGGTTCGCCCCGTGGTGGCCGTGGCTCATCTTGACCGTGGTCGCACCAAGCGCCAACGCTAGCATCTGGTGGCCAAGGCAGATGCCAAAGACGGGCAGATCGGTTTTATCCAGCACGTCGCGGATCATCGGCACGGCATAGGCGCCGGTCGCTGCCGGATCGCCCGGACCGTTCGAGAGGAACACGCCGTCCGGTTTATGCGCCATGATATCGTCATAGGTCGCGGTGGCGGGCAACACGGTCACGTCGCAGTCCGCAGAGGCGAGGCAGCGCAGGATGTTGCGTTTTGCGCCATAGTCCACGGCCACGACCTTGTGTTTGGCCTCGGTCTGGGGCGCGTAGCCGTTGGGCCATGCCCACCGCATCTCGTTCCAACGGTAAGTCTGGGCGCAGGTGACGTCCTTGGCCAGATCCATGCCTTCGAGACCGGCAAAACTGCGGGCGGTGGCGACCAGCGCTTCGATGTCAAAGTTGCCGTCCGGGTCATGGGCGAGGGCGGCGTGCGGCGCGCCCTGCTGGCGGATCGCGCGGGTCAGGCGGCGGGTGTCGATACCACCGATGGCGATGCGACCGCGCGCGGCTAGCCAATCCGACAGCGGCTGGATGTTGCGCCAGCTGCTGGGCGTGGTGGGCATCCATTTTACGACCATCCCGGCGGCGACCGGATCGCCGGTCTCGTCATCTTCGGGGTTGGTGCCGACATTGCCGATATGCGGGAAGGTAAAGGTCACGATCTGGCCCGCATAGGAGGGGTCGGTCATGATCTCTTGGTAGCCGGTCATCGCGGTGTTGAAGCACAACTCCGCCACGGTCTGGCCAGTGGCGCCAAACCCCATGCCGTAGAAAATCGATCCATCCGCGAGGGCAAGGCAGGCGGTTGGGCGTGGGCGAGCGGGCGCGGACATGGGGCAGTCTCCGGGCAGAAATGGGCGGGTAAACGGGTGGCAACCTAATCCCGCGCGGGCGCGGGGTCAATAGCCGGAGGTAAATGAGATATCGTTTTATAACAGTGGGTTACCTTCCGTCGCCCCCCATTGCTCCGCGCGGAGAGAGCAGGTAAGCTGCGACACTTGGATTTAGCGAAACACAGGAAACCACCATGTCATTGCGGATGCGCATCTCGGATGCTTTGAAACAGGCCATGAAAGACAAGGCGGCGGACCGGCTTTCGACGCTGCGGCTTATCAATGCCGCGATCAAGGACAAGGACATCGCCGCCCGGGCCAACGGCACGGATGAGGGCGTGTCGGATGCCGAGGTGCTGGGCATTCTCAGCAAGATGGCCAAGCAGCGTCAGGAATCGGCGCGCGCCTATGAAGAGGGCGGGCGTCTGGACCTTGCGGAGCGGGAGCGCGAAGAAGTCGAGGTGATCGAAGAGTTCCTGCCACGGCAGCTGAGCGTCACCGAAACCTCTGCCGCGGTGGATAAGGCCGTGGCCGATGTCGGCGCGACCTCAATCCGCGACATGGGCAAGGTCATGGGGCTGCTGAAAGAGCGCTATACTGGCCAGATGGATTTTGGCGCGGTGGGGCCGGTCATCAAAGACCGCCTGAGCTGAGCCGCGGTTAGGGTTTGAGATGAAGGGCTGGGCCGTCGGGTCCGGCCCTTTTTAGGTGTGCAGGTGACGTGACAGATCATCGTACAGCGCGATGCGCTCCTCTTCGCTGAGAAAGGCCCCGATCTCTACCTCGCGGCCCTCGCCGCGCAGGGTGACGTAATGTGGCACCGGGCCGTCATCGTCGTATTTCTTCACCCGGGTCCAATAACGGTTGCAGTTCCAATCCTTCACCTCGCCCTTGGCTGTGGTATGCACCAGCCGCGCCGTGGTGTCGTCGAGGGTCAGTACCTCTTCGATTTGCCGGGTGCGGTGATTGTGCTGCAAGGCCCAGTAAACCGCGCCCAAGGCCAAGAGTACGAAGGGCAGCAGGCCCCAGAGCAGGGCGGTGCCGAGCATGGCGAAAAGCGGGATCATCGCCAGCGTGAAAGTCGCCAGCATGAAAGCCGCAAAGCCGCGCGCGGGCAGGGATTGATGCGGCCAAAGGCGCATCTGCTGCGGATTTGCGCGGGGCGGGGTTGTCCATTCGTAGGGCATGGGATCGCTCAGGCTCACTCGACCGCCAAGATAGCTGCGCGGCGGGCGATGGCAATGCGGCGCGGGGACGCGGTCAGTCGCCCAGCAGATCCCAGCGGTTGCCGAAAGGATCGCGGAAGACGGCAACTTTGCCATAGGGCTCATGCCGTGGTTCTTCTTCAAATATGACGCCAGCAGCGGTCAGACGGTCGAATTCCGCCGTGAAATCATCTACTTTCAAGAACAGCCAAACGCGCCCCGCGCCCTGTTTGCCAATCGCGGCCTTTTGCTGGTCGTCATCGGCTCGGGCCAGAATGAACCCCGTCTGCGCGCCGGGCGGGGTGACCCGAACCCAGCGTTTGCGGCCCTGATCAACGTCTTCGGTCAGGTCGAACCCCATGACGCTACAGTAAAAATCGATTCCCGCGTCATAGTCAGGAACGATCAAGGTTATCGCAGAGAGATGCATCGTTTCGCTCCAGGTGGCGGGCGCGGAGAAGGCCGCGCCCGCAGGTGGTTTACTCTAGTTCGACAAGCAGGTCCTTGGCGTCGATCTGGCCGCCTGCTTGAACATGCACGGCCTTTACCACCGCATCACGCTCTGCATGCAGGCCCGTTTCCATCTTCATCGCCTCGATGGTCAAAATCAGGTCGCCCGCCTTGACCTGCTGCCCCTCCTTGACCCCGACCGAGGCCACGACCCCTGGCATCGGCGCACCGATGTGATTGGCGTTGCCGGCCTCGGCCTTGGGCCGCTGCACGGTGGCGTCCTTGACCAGACGGTTCGCCACACGGATCACCCGCGGCTGGCCGTTCAACTCAAAGAAGACCTTCACTTCGCCATCTTCACCGGCCTCGGATTCGGCCTGCAGGCGGATCTCCAACGTCTTGCCGGGGTCGATCTCGGCCGAGATCTCAGCGCCCGGCTCCATGCCATAGAAGAACGTATGCGTGGGCAGGGTGCGGACCGGACCATAGACGCGGTGGCGGCCCATGTAGTCGAGGAAAACCTTAGGATACATAAGGTAGCCGCAGAGATCCTCATCATCGATCTGCATGCCGTCCAATTGCTCGGACAGTTCCTTGCGCAGGGCCTCAAGATCGACGGGCTCCAGATGTTTGCCGGGGCGTTCGGTGTTCGGCGTCTCACCTTTCAGCACTTTCTGGACGATGCCTGCCGGAAAACCGTTGGGCGGCTGGCCCAGATTGCCGCGCATCATGTCGATCACGCTGTCGGGGAAGGACACATCGACGTTCGGATCTTCGACCTGCGCGCGGGTCAGCCCTTGGGAAACCATCATCAACGCCATGTCGCCCACAACCTTGGACGAGGGCGTGACTTTGACGATATCGCCGAACATCTGGTTCACATCCGCGTAGGTCCGCGCCACCTCGGGCCAGCGGTCCTCCAACCCCATGGAGGCGGCCTGCGCCTTGAGGTTGGTGAACTGACCGCCGGGCATCTCATGCAAATAGACCTCGGAGGAGGGCGCCTGCATGCCGGTTTCGAATGCCGCGTAATGACCGCGGACTTCTTCCCAGTAATCAGAGATTTCGCGCACGGCCTTCATGTCGATTCCGGTGTCGCGGTCTGTGTGTTGAAGAGCCGAAACCACGGTGCCGAGCGTCGCCTGCGAGGTGTTGCCAGAAAGCGCATCCATCGCGCAATCGACAGCGTCTACCCCCGCCTCAGAGGCCGCGAGGATCGTGGCGGTGGCGCTGCCTGCGGTGTCATGGGTGTGGAAGTGGATCGGCAGACCAACCTCGGATTTCAGCGCTTTGACCAACGCGCGGGCTTGGGCGGGTTTCAGCAGACCGGCCATGTCTTTCAGCCCCAGCACATGCGCGCCGGCGGCTTTCAAATCCTTGCCCATGTTGACGTAATACTGAAGGTCGTATTTCGCGCGATCCGGATCGAAAATGTCGCCGGTGTAGCAGATCGTGCCTTCGCAGACCTTGCCGGAGGAGACCACCGCATCCATCGCCACGCGCATGTTCTCAACCCAGTTCAGACTGTCGAAAACGCGGAAGACATCGACGCCGGTATTCGCCGCTGTCGCGACGAATTTCTGCACAACGTTGTCGGGGTAGTTGGTATAGCCCACGCCGTTGGAGGCGCGCAGCAGCATTTGGGTCATCACATTGGGCAGGGCCGCGCGCAGATCCCGCAGGCGCTGCCACGGGCATTCCTGCAAAAAGCGGTAGGCCACATCAAAGGTCGCGCCGCCCCAGCATTCGACAGAGAAAAGCTGGGGCAGATTGGCGGCATAGGTGGGGGCCACCTTGATCATGTCGAGGCTGCGCATCCGGGTCGCCAGAAGCGACTGATGCGCGTCACGCATGGTGGTGTCGGTGATCAGCAACTGACGTTGTTGCCCCATCCAATCGGCCACGGCCTGTGGGCCCTTTTGCTCCAACAGGTTGCGCGTGCCCATCTGCGGCTCGCCACGCAGCACGGGCGGTTTGGGATCGCGAACATGAGCAGCAGGCAGGGCGTGGCCCTTGGTCTCGGGATGGCCGTTGACGGTGATGTCGGCGATATAGGTCAGCACCTTGGTGGCGCGGTCGCGGCGCTGCTTGAAGTTAAAAAGCTCCGGCGTCTCGTCGATGAACTTGGTGGTGTATTCGTTGTTCAAAAACGTCGGGTGCTTCAGCAGGTTTTCGACAAAGGCGATGTTGGTCGACACGCCGCGCACGCGGAATTCGCGCAAGGCGCGGTCCATCCGCGCAATCGCCATCTCTGGCGTGGGCGCCTTGGCCGTGACCTTGGTCAGCAGACTGTCGTAGTAGCGCGTGATCACCCCGCCCGCATAGGCGGTGCCGCCATCCAGACGGATGCCCATGCCGGTGGCCGAACGGTAGGCGGTGATGCGGCCATAGTCGGGGATGAAGTTGTTCTGCGGGTCCTCAGTCGTGACGCGGGTCTGCAGCGCGTGACCGGTGAGAGAGATGTCTTCCTGGCGCGCCTTGCCGGTGGCTTCGGCCAGTGGTTTGCCCTCGGCGATGAGGATTTGCGCGCGGACGATGTCGATGCCGGTGACCTCTTCGGTGACGGTATGTTCGACCTGCACGCGCGGGTTCACTTCGATGAAGTAGAATTTACCGTCGTCCAGATCCATCAGGAATTCGACGGTGCCCGCGCATTCATAGTTCACATGGGCACAGATTTTGCGGCCAAGCTCGCAGATCTCGGCGCGTTGGTCCTCGGAAAGGTATGGCGCGGGGGCGCGCTCAACGACCTTTTGGTTGCGGCGCTGGACAGAGCAGTCGCGCTCATAGAGGTGGTAGATATCCCCCTGTTTGTCACCGAGAATTTGCACTTCGACATGGCGCGCGCGCAGGATCATCTTCTCCAGATAGCCCTCGCCATTGCCAAAGGCGGCTTCGGCCTCGCGACGGCCTTCGCGGACTTTTTCCTCGAGTTCCTTTTCCGACATGATCGGGCGCATGCCACGACCACCGCCGCCCCATGAGGCTTTGAGCATCAGCGGATAGCCGACTTCCTTCGCCTCGGCGCGGATTGCGTCCATGTCGTCACCCAGCACTTCGGTCGCAGGAATGACCGGCACGCCGGCTTCCATGGCAACGCGGCGGGCGGAGGCTTTGTCGCCCAAAGCGCGCATGGTTTCGGCGCGGGGGCCGATGAAGGTGATGCCGTTCTGCTCGCAGGCATCGACGAACTCGGGGTTCTCTGAAAGCAGACCGTAGCCGGGGTGGATCGCGTCAGCGCCGGCGGCCTTGGCCACGCGGATCATCTCGTCGATGCTAAGGTAGGCGGCGACGGGGCCGAGGCCCTCGCCAATGCGGTAGGCCTCATCCGCTTTGAACCGATGCAGCCCAAGTTTGTCTTCTTCGGCGTAGACCGCGACCGTTTTCTTGCCCATCTCATTGGCGGCGCGCATGATGCGGATTGCGATTTCACCGCGGTTGGCGATCAGGATCTTTTTGAAATCGGTCACTGGCTGGTCTCCCCTGCTGGTTTTGAAGGCAGCTTAGGGATGCTGCGGTGCAGCGCAAGAGGGCTGTGGCAGTCTTTGTCACATTTCTGCAAGCTTTCCGATCAGAGCGGCGAGAGATCGAAGGGGGCGGGCAGGTCGCGCAGGTTGCCTGCGCCCAACTGCCCCATATTGGCAGTAAGATCGCGCGCGAGCAGATCGATCAGGTGATCAACCCCGCGCGGTCCAAGCGCCGCGAGGGCAAAGTGGAAAGCCCGGCCAAGCATGACGAAATCCGCGCCGAGCGCGAAGGCGCGCAGAATGTCGAGACCCGATTCCACGCCGCTGTCGAAGATCACCGGCAATTTCGTGGCCGCGCGAATGGCGGGCAGCGCCTCGGCGCTGGCCGGGGCTGCGTCGAACTGACGGCCCGCGTGGTTCGAGACCCAGATCGCATCCGCGCCGGCTTTCTCTAGGGCGGTCGCATCTTCTGGGCGCAAGACACCTTTGATCACCAGCGGGCCATCCCAATGGGCGCGCAGCCAGTGCAGATAGTCCCAATCGGGCGCGGTGCGCAGCAGATAGCCGACATGGGCGGTTGGCGGCAGGTTCGCGCTGGCCGTACCTTCGGTATATTTGTCGAGCATCTTCATATGGGGCAGACCACGCCGCGCCATGCCCATGGCCCAAGCGGGCCGCATCGCCACCTGTGCCATCAGGCGGGGGGTAAGCTTGGGCGGGCTGGTCAAGCCAGATCGGGTCTGCCGCTCACGGCGCGAGGCAACCGGAACATCGACGGTAAGGACGAGTGTGGTAAAACCCGCGGCCTTGGCGCGGGCCAGCATGTCGGTGCGAATCTCGGGGTCCCGCGGGGGGTAGAGTTGGAACCAACCATGCGCGCCCAGATGGGGTGCAATATCTTCGGGGCTTGTGGCGGCAACGGTGGAAAGGCCAAAGGGAATGCCCGCCCGATCCGCCGCACGGGCAAGGTGAGCTTCGGCATCGGGCCAGATCAGGCCGGACATGCCCAAGGGGGACATGCCGAAGGGCAGGGGCAGCTTTTGGCCCATCAGCTCAACGCTGAGATCAGGTGTGAATTCACCGTGCAACACCGATGGCATAAGCCCGACACGGTCCAAGGCCGCGCGGTTGCGGTGTTTGGTGGCCTCCGTCCCGGTTGCGGAATCAAGGTATTCCCAAACGAATTTAGGCAGGCGCGATTGCGCGCGACTGCGAAGGTCCGAAAGGGCGGGATAGGTTGCATGTAGGTCCATGGCGGCATTTGCGCCAAAGGGTTACGGATTGTCCAGATAGAGAGGAAGCGCGGAGATCGAGCCGGCGCCCCGCCGTCGGCGTAAGGGCGCTCCGCGTGCAGCGCTGTTTTCCGCCCGCCGGGTTACTGGCGGAAAGTTGACCGGGCAAGCGGTGCTGCTTCGCTGATCTTACGGTTCGGCGCGGTGGGTAGGTTGTCGGCCATATCCACAAGTGCTGCGATGGCCGCTTCGATTTCGTCGCTGTCGCCGTTGGTCCCCCCATCCATATCGATCAAATGCACGGTCGGGGTCGCCTCGGCATCCAGACGTTCCTGCGCGATCGAGCGGAGCTCTTGCATTGTGCTGTCGATGGCGCGGCAAAGCCCGGCCAGCATCCCCGCCGATCCGGTGAGTTTCGCCGGGTCGATCAGCCCTTTTTCAGCGGCATCCAGCACCGTGGAAATTTGTTCGAGTTTGAACGAAGAGGTCGCCGCGAAATAGCGCACATCTTCAAAAGCGAGGGTGTCGCGGTTATCCCGTTGCACCCGTTCCACCACAATAGCGCTGCCCACAACCCGATCAAGACCGCGGTAGGACTGGACATGATGCAGCGTGGTGTCCCAGATCAGCGGCCCACGCGGCATATGCAGCATCTCACGGTAGCGGATTTGACCCGCGTTTGAGACGCAGCGCGCATAGCGTTCATTCACCGCCTCAGCCTCTTCATAGGGCATTAAACTGTGCAGGGGGCGGTTTATCACCTCATCCATCACCATGCCGCTGTGCGCCTCATGGGCGGTGTTGAGGGCAAGAAGTTCGAAGTGCCCGCTGTCGGCGTTCAATTCCGCAATGAACATCGGCAGCTTGAACCGGTCAATCTCTCGGCGCAGTACCGAAGTATCATCGTTTCTGAACATGAGCGGTTCCTCTCGTTTGTCGTTGTGCCATCACATTGCCGCCAAAGCATTATCAACGGGTAAAGATTTGCCCTGCATTTGAAATTCCCTGTCATTGCGCCCCCGCCCCATGGCGCCTAGTAGTCTTTCGAAAGAACATTTGTGGAACGTCTCTTTATCTCGTATCGCGGACGCGCTAGATTGTGGGCATGAGTGATTTTGACGAAATGGACGCCTTTGAGGGCGCTTCCCTGTCCGCCCGCGCCATGGCTGCGCGCCCGCAGCCTTATCTGGAGGGGTTGAACCCCGCCCAGCGTGCTGCGGTGGAGACATTGGATGGCCCTGTGTTGATGCTTGCCGGGGCGGGCACCGGTAAGACGCGGGCGCTGACGGCGCGAATCGTGCATCTGCTCAACACCGGGCGCGCGCGGCCGCATGAGGTGTTGGCGGTCACCTTCACCAACAAAGCCGCGCGGGAGATGAAGAACCGCGTGGGTCAGATGCTAGGCCAGCAAGTGGAGGGGATGCCGTGGCTGGGCACGTTCCACGCGATCTGCGTCAAGCTGCTGCGGCGCCATGCGGAATTGGTGGGGCTGAAAAGCAATTTCACGATCCTCGATACGGATGACCAGCTGCGCCTGCTCAAACAACTGGTCGCCGCAGAGGGGATCGACGACAAACGCTGGCCCGCGCGGATGCTGGCGGGGATCATCGACGGCTGGAAGAACCGCGCCCTGACCCCCGATAAGATCCCAAGCGCGGATGCCGGGGCCTATAACCACCGTGGGCCCGAAATATACGCGCAATATCAACGCCGTCTGGTTGAGCTGAACGCCACCGACTTCGGTGATCTGCTGCTGCATATGGTGACGATTTTTCAGGCACACCCGGATGTGCTGGCCCAGTATCAGCGCTGGTTCAAATACATCCTCGTCGACGAATATCAGGATACCAACGTGGCCCAATATCTTTGGCTGCGGCTGCTGGCGCAGGGGCACAAGAATATTTGTTGCGTCGGTGACGACGACCAGTCGATCTATGGCTGGCGCGGGGCCGAGGTGGGCAATATTCTGCGGTTCGAGACGGATTTCCCCGGCGCCCATGTGGTGAAGCTCGAGCAGAATTACCGCTCGACCCCGCATATTTTGGCCGCCGCGTCAGGCGTGATCGCGGGCAATGAGGGGCGGTTGGGCAAGACCCTCTGGACCGAAGAGACCGAAGGCGAGAAGGTACGTCTGATCGGCCATTGGGATGGTGAGGAAGAGGCGCGCTGGATCGGGGATGAGATCGAATCCGCGCAACGTGGCACACGAGGGCTCGACCCATTCTCGCTGGATGACATGGCGATTCTGGTTCGGGCAAGCCACCAGATGCGCGCCTTTGAAGACCGATTTCTGACCATCGGCCTGCCTTACAAGGTGATCGGTGGCCCCCGATTCTATGAGCGTTTGGAAATCCGCGATGCCATGGCCTATTTCCGCGTGGTCACCAGCCCCGACGATGATCTGGCCTTTGAGCGGATCGTGAACACGCCAAAACGCGGTTTGGGTGAAAAGGCGCAGCAGAAAATCCAGCGCACCGGGCGCGAACATGGGGTGAACCTTGTCGAAGGGGCGCGAATCCTCTTGGCACACGGGGGGATCAGCGGCAAAGGGGCAGCACAACTGCGGCTGTTGATCGACGGGATCGACCGTTGGGCGGCAATGCTGCGAGGCCCCCGGATCGAGATCAGCGAAGACGACGCGGTGCTTGATGATGGCGCGGCGCCGCTGCGGGTCGATTACGGCCCGCCCGAGGTCTCTCATGTTGAACTGGCTGAAATGATTCTCGACGAAAGCGGCTATACCGGCATGTGGCAGAATGACAAAACGCCCGAAGCGCCGGGGCGGTTGGAGAACCTCAAAGAGCTTGTGAAAGCGCTGGAAGGGTTCGAAAACCTGCAAGGCTTCCTCGAACATGTCAGCCTGATCATGGACAATGAACAGGAAGGCGACGGCGAGAAGGTCTCGATCATGACGCTTCATGCGGCCAAGGGGTTGGAATTCCCTATGGTTTTCCTGCCGGGTTGGGAGGACGGATTGTTCCCCTCGCAGCGTTCGATGGATGAAAGCGGGTTAAAAGGGCTCGAAGAAGAGCGACGGCTGGCCTATGTTGGCATCACCCGAGCCGAGCAGATTTGCACGATCTCTTTCGCTGCCAATCGCCGGGTCTTTGGTCAGTGGCAAAACGCGATGCCGTCCCGTTTTATTGATGAGCTGCCCGAAGAGCATGTGGATGTGCTGACCCCGCCGGGGCTTTACGGCGGTGGTTTCGGCGCCGCGATGCCGCAATCCGACCTGCATGACCGCGCGGCAAGCGCCAATGTCTATAACTCCCCGGGGTGGAAACGCCTGCAATCGCGCAGCGGGGCGCGGGGCACCAGCCAGCCGCGCGAAAGCCGCAATGTCACGATCGACATGCAGGCAGTCGCTGCCTTTGAAATGGGCGAGCGCGTTTTCCACGATAAATTCGGCTATGGCGAGGTAATCGGTATGGAGGGCGACAAGATGGAAGTCGCTTTTGAAAAGGCCGGGACCAAGAAGGTCGTGTCGCGTTTCCTGACCGGTGGTAACGACGTGCCGTTCTGACGCGCCATCGTACCGCTAAGGCGAGGCAGTCAAAAGCCCGCCTAAACAAGGCTTTAAAAACAAAAACGACGACACCTTGGGAGGAAGGTGCCGCCGTTTCTATGTCGGCCCGAAGCGTCGAGGGAGGGTCGGCTTCGGGTCTCCTTGCGGGGTCCGCCTCATTCAGGGAGGAGGAAGGTGACGCGCACCCCGACTTTCAGACGGCAGAACAGGGAGGGGTTCTGACGTCCGATCTCTATCTCTGCTTAGCCGCGGGAAGATTCCCATGCGACGCGGCGCAGTTCGGAACGGCTCAGGCCAAGGTCGGCCAGTTCGCGGTTGCTCAACGCGCTCAGACCGTCGAAAGTTTCACGGTACAGACGGTGCTGTTTGTAGCGGGTTGCCAGTGCTTCGAATGCGCCGCCGATACGGGCGAAGACGGAAGTTGTGTTTGCGGTTGTTGTGTTCATGTAAGCCATTTCGGCGCCTCTTTTTTCATCGGTTAATCATCTCGTTGCGTGCTATTTACGCTCTTTCTGCATTTGCACAACGGGCATAAAGTCAATGCCGCTATGCAGAAATCGCATAGGTTTGGATCTGCGCAACTTATTGATTAAAAACGGTTTTGATCCTGCGGCGAAACGGCGCAACGTCATAAAACTGTCATATGGGGGTGGAGTGGGAAAAGGGGGCGACGACATCTGGGAGGAGGTAGATGTCGCCGCCAATTACAGACACATCCGGGAGGAGGATGGAGGCGTCTGGTCTTTCCAAACTCAGCTGCATCCGGGAGGAGGAGGGATGCATCCAAGTCTTGGTCAAATCAGACACATTCGGGAGGAGGATGAATGTGTCTGGTCTTTCCGAAAGCGGGGCGCTTGGCCCTGCCTATGAACCTAAGTTAGCGCTAATTGCTGCGAGTGCACAATATTTCTTTTTGCAATGCTGCTATGCGGCGAAAACATGGTACCCCTGCGTAATCCTTGGGCATTCCGCCTCATCCCTATGCAAAAATGGCCGTCCCCTTGCGCTTGGCGCAGAACCTGCCATTTCAGAAGCCGTAATAGAGGAGAATTTGCGCATGTCTGTGACCAAAGCAGAAGTCGAAGCGGCGCTGGCGCGGGTGCAACTGCCCGACGGGAAAAGCCTGTTGTCCCATGATCTGGTCCGCGCGCTGGTCGTCGAAGGCGATAAAGTGCGATTCGTCATCGAAGCGCCCAACGCCGATGTCGCTCGGCAGATGGCCCCCCTGCGTGACGCCGCAGAGCAGGTGGTGCGCGATTTGCCCGGGGTAGGTGATGTATCGGTTGCCCTGACCGCCCATGGCCCCGCCCCGAAAGCGCCCAGTCTCAAGATTGGTGGGCACCCCAAACCGCAAGAGGGGCCGATGAAGCCCAGTGGCGTGAAGCGCATCCTTGCCATCGGCTCGGGCAAGGGTGGGGTCGGGAAATCAACCGTCAGTTCCAACCTCGCGGTGGCGCTGGCGCGGGCGGGGCGCAAGGTGGGTCTGCTTGACGCAGATATATACGGTCCCAGCCAGCCGCGCATGATGGGGGTGAATAAACGCCCTGCCAGCCCCGACGGCAAAACGATCATTCCGCTGCAGGCCCATGGCGTGACCATGATGTCGATTGGTTTCATGTTGGAAGAGGGCAAGGCCGTGGTCTGGCGCGGGCCGATGCTGATGGGCGCGTTGCAGCAGATGCTGGGGCAGGTGGAATGGGGCGAGCTTGACGTGCTGCTTGTCGATCTGCCGCCCGGTACGGGTGACGTGCAGCTGACGCTCTGCACCAAGTCCGAGTTGTCGGGCGCGATCGTGGTCAGCACACCGCAGGATGTGGCCCTGATCGACGCGCGCAAGGCGCTGGACATGTTCGCGACGCTGAAGACCCCCGTGCTGGGCCTGATCGAGAATATGTCGACATTCGTCTGCCCCGATTGCGGTTCTCAGCATAAGATCTTTGGCCATGGCGGTGTGGCGGCAGAGGCCGACAAGATGGGGGTGCCGCTGCTGGGCAGCCTGCCGATTGATCTCGACACCCGTCTGGCGGGGGATATCGGCACGCCGATCGCTGCAGGCGAAGGGCCGATGGCCGACGCCTATGCGCGTCTTGCGCGGGGTCTGATCGACGGCGGTATGGCCTGAAACTTGGGGCGCGGGCGGTTACCCCAGTTCGCGCCCTTCGACCAGATGACCATAGAGTGTCGTCAGCATCGAGACGAAAACCAGCCCCTCTATAAGGTAGATCGCTGAATCCAGCATCAGCCGCAGGCCGGGGTCGGCGGGCGGCAGCATGCTTGCGATCACGCCTAACAACGTGTTCACCACCGCCAGCAATACGGCCAGCGCCCAGAGCGTGCCTGCCAGCGGTTCCGTCGCGCGCCAGCTTTCGCGCACTGACATAACGTGCCCCAAGGCGGCGGCTGGCAATACCAGGCTGAGCCGCAGCGCCAGCCATAGGAAGGCCACGCCCGCCACAAGGCCGATCAAGAGCAGCGCCGCGGGGCTCGACCCGGTCAGCCCGCCCAAGAGCAACATGGCGAGGCCAATGGGAAGTGCCGCAAGAAACTGGACGAAGCCCAGAACGATGGCGCGCCAGACATAGGCCCCGAACAGACGCGCGCCGGGGCGCAGGTCGCCCCCACCATGGCCAAGCAATACGTAGCGGTGCCAGAGGATGGCCATCAGCGCATAGCCAAGGATGCCGGCCACACCGCAGGCGATCAGGATCAAGAGTTGATCCGTGGGCGGCGGTGTGGCGTTGTCGATCACCTGATCCATCGCCCCAAGCGCATCTCCGGCCAGCACACCCGCCACGGCGGCAGCGCCCATCACCCAAAGCACCGCGGGCAGGATCACCCGCAGCGTGGTGGACGGCGCGTGAAACAGCATGTTCAGGGCGTGGGTGAATAGAGCCGTGGCTTGGATCATGATGAACTCCCTCATTTTGCGGCATTACATGGCGTGGGTGGGCCGAAAGGGCAAGATGCAGTCAGTTAAGGGAGGCGTAGGGCTGGGAAAGCATGGGCGGCTGGGACGTCATGGGAAAAGTCGTGGGAATGCATGGGAAGTCTGGGAAATTATGGGCACGCCTTGCGCTATTGGCGGGTTCTGCCGATTCGCGGGCAGGGGAGTTGACCTGCATTCCGAAGCCTCCATACAGTTTCCGCAGAACAGGCAACGAACACGCCCTGTGGATAACTATGTGAGCAAATTTTAGTGGGAAACTGTGGGAATTTGTGCAGCCCGCAATTCGTTAACAAGATATTGTGTTTGAGGCCTAAGGAAGCTCAAGTTAAGCCATTTTTCGCTCAAAAAGTTATACTAGATGTTGTTCACACAGCCTGTGCAAAACAAAATATTGGGCATATTTCCAAAAAATATGTAGACGCCCATCAATTCCCATGGCATCCCTAGTGCATCGGATGAGAACGGGACACGGGGCAGCAAACGACCCCAAAAATAATCAAAACCTAGCAGGTTTCATACAGGCACCTCGCTTTCATCAGACCAAAGAGATCCGGCGCGTGAGCGAGCAGACATCCCCCCAGGTGGCGCGCGCAGTCGGACTTCCCCCGCCAAGCTGCGGGACGTGGGCGGCGGGTTGATCAGTGGCAGCAGATCAACCCGCCGTTTCCATTTCCGGAGCAGGGCAGAGAGACGAAAAAACGAATTAAGCGCAAAGGCGCAAGAGGCAGGGACAGAACGTGAGCCGCAGGTTCAGAGGCGAAAGCCACCACAAGGTCGATACGAAGGGGCGGGTGTCTATCCCAGCCTCTTTTCGGCGTGTGTTGGAGGCTGGCGACCCGAACTGGAAAAACGGCGACAATCCCGAATTGGTCATTGTTTATGGCGACCAGCGCCGCAACTACCTTGAATGCTATACAATGGAAGCCATCGAAGAGGTCGACGCCAAGATCGACCGCATGCCGCGTGGCTCCATGCAGCGTAAGGCGCTTCAGCGTCTGTTCCACGGCCAGTCTTTCCCGACCACGGTAGATGAGACAGGCCGCTTGGTGCTGCCCGCCAAGCTGCGCAACAAGATCGAACTCAACGGCGAGGCGTTTTTTATCGCTGCCGGTGACACCTTCCAGATTTGGAAGCCCGAAACCTACGAGACCGAGGAAGAATCCTGGCAACAAGAGCTGCCCGACGATGTCGACCCGCTCTCGTTCCTTGATGGTGACATGGAGGTCTGACGGAATGGTTGCTGCCTCTGACCCTTCCGCCCCTCACACCCCCGTTCTGCTGCGTCCTATTCTAAACGCCGTGGCGCCCGTGGAAGGGGTCTGGCTTGACGGTACCTTTGGCGCGGGCGGCTACACCCGTGGCTTTCTAGAGGCCGGGGCCGCGCGTGTGATCGCGGTGGACCGTGACCCTCTGGCGTTCGAGATGGCAGCGGAATGGGCGGGCGACTATGGCGACCGCATCACCATGCAGCAGGGCGTCTTCTCGCGCATGGATGAATATGCCCAAGATCTTGATGGGGTGGTGCTGGATCTCGGCGTTTCTTCGATGCAGCTTGATCAGGCCGAGCGTGGGTTCTCCTTTATGAAGGATGGCCCGCTCGACATGCGGATGAGCCAAGACGGCCCCTCGGCGGCTGATCTGGTGAATGAGGCCGAAGAAGAGATCATCGCCAACATCCTGTTTCAATATGGTGAAGAACGCGCCTCCCGCCGGATCGCCAAGGCGATTGTCCGCGCCCGAGAAGACGCGCCGATCACCACCACATTGGAATTGGCCAAACTGGTCGAAGGCTGCCTGCCACGTTCCAAGCCCGGCCAGAGCCATCCCGCCACGCGCAGCTTCCAAGCGCTGCGCATCGCGGTGAACAATGAATATGGCGAGCTGTTCCAAGGGCTTATGGCCGCAGAGCGCGCGCTAAAGCCCGGCGGGAAACTGGCTGTGGTGACCTTTCATTCGGTCGAGGACCGCATGGTCAAACGCTTCCTCACCGCGCGGGCAGGGGCCGGGGGCAATGCTAACCGTTTTGCCCCGGCGCTTGAACAGGCGCCGCCGCAGTTTACACTCAAATCCCGCAAGGCAATCGGGCCTGATGCGCAGGAATTGGACGAAAACCCGCGCAGCCGTTCGGCCAAACTGCGGGTTGCCACGCGCACCGATGCGCCCAGTGGTGAGATTGATGCGAAATCCATCGGCATGCCGATGGTCAGGGGGATCTGAGAGATGCGCACGGTGATGTATATCCTCACCACCATTGCCGTGGTTGGGCTGGCCTTCTGGGCTTACCGCGAGAATTACGCGACCCAGCAGGCCCTGAGCGATGCCGACAGGCTACATGCCAATATCCGCGCCGCCCATGCCCGTCTGGCGGTGCTGCGCGCCGAATGGGCGTTCCAAAACCGCCCTGACCGGCTGCGCGATCTGGCCGATCTGAACTTTGACCGCCTCGGCCTGTTGCCACTGCATCCCGGCCAATTCGGTCAGGTCGATCAGGTGGCCTATCCGCAGCCGCCGTCCGAACTGCTGCCGATCACCGATCCTGTGGATGTCTCGACCATGAATTACGACGCGCTTACCGGCGCGGATGAGTCCGAGGAGGACTTTGAATGATCCGCACCCCGCTTCGCCCATTGGCCCGCATCCTCGACGCCCGCGAAAAGGGCGAAAACCCCGACGCGATCGAGCGTGAGAACAAGCGCATCCGCCATGAGCAGATGCGCGACAAGGCCCGGATGCGTGCTGAGGGACGGCTTTTGGTGCTGGGCGTCTGTTTCCTTTGTGCTTTCACCGTGATCGGCGGGCGCATGGGTCTGCTGGCGATGTCAGAGCCGTCAGAACCACGCGGCCATGCGCCGGGGGCCGTGATCTCGGCCTCGCGCGCGGATATCACCGACCGTAACGGCAACCTGCTGGCCACCAATTTCGAGACCCATGCGCTCTATGCGCAGCCGCGTCACATGATCGACCCTGAGATGGCCGCGAAGCAGCTGGTCAAAATCTTTCCCGACCTGAAAGAAGAGCGTCTGATCAAGGACTTCACAGGCAAGCGTAAGTTCCTGTGGATCAAAAAGAAAATCAGCCCAGAGCAGATGCAGGCCGTGCATGATATCGGCGATCCGGGGCTGCTGTTCGCACCCCGCGACATGCGCCTTTATCCAAACGGTTCGCTGGCCGCACATGTGCTCGGCGGGGCGAGTTACGGCAAAGAAGGCGTCCACGCCGCCGAGGTAATCGGCGTCGCGGGGGCCGAGAAATATTTCGACGACTACCTGCGCGATCCGGCCAATGGCGCGAAACCGTTGGAGCTGTCGCTCGACCTGACCGTGCAGGCGGCATCTGAGCGGGTGCTCTATGGCGGCATGAAGCTGATGAACGCCAAGGGTGCCACGAGCATTCTAATGGATGTGCACACTGGCGAGGTGATCTCGGTCGCGTCGCTGCCTGATTTCGACCCCAACAACCGCCCGCGTCCGCTGACCCAAGGGGATGCGTCTGACAGCCCGCTGTTCAACCGGTCGGTGCAGGGGGTTTACGAGCTCGGCTCGACCTTCAAAATCTTTGCGGCAGCTCAGGCGGTGGAGTTGGGCCTGTTCAACGCGGACACGATCATCGACACCTCTGGCCCGATGAAGGTTGGCGGTTTCCGCATCGGTGAATTCCGCAACAAGAACTACGGCAAGCTGAGCGTCGCCGACATCATCGTGCATTCCTCGAACCGGGGCACAGGCCGGATGGCGCTGGAAATCGGCATCGAGCGGCAGCAAGAGTTCCTCAAAAGCCTTGGTTTCTTTGAACCAACCCCCTTTGAGATCGTCGAAGCCTCGGGCGGGAAGCCGCTGTTGCCGAGCCGCTGGACCGAATTGTCGAGCGTCACGATCTCCTATGGTCACGGCCTGTCGAGCACGCCGATGCACCTTGCCGCGGGCTATGCAGCCATCGCCAATGGCGGGCGCGTGGTGAAGCCCACGCTGCTGAAGCAATCCGCCCCCCAACTCGGCCCCCGCGTCATGTCGGAAGAGACTGCAGCACAGGCCCGCAATATGCTGCGCAAGGTCGTCACCGATGGCACGGCGAGCTTTGCCGAGGTGCCCGGCTATCAGATCGCGGGCAAAACCGGCACGGCGGACAAACCAAAGCCCACCGGGGGCTATTACGATGACAAGGTGATCAACACATTCGCCAGCATCTTCCCGATTGATAATCCCAAATATGTGCTGATCGTCACGTTGGACGAACCGGTGGAAACCTCTGGGCCGAAACCACGCCGCACGGCGGGTTGGACAGCCGTGCCCGTGGCCGCCGAGATGGTCCGCCGCATCGCGCCTTTGCTGGGCCTGCGCCCCGCTGTTGAACCGGTGAACAACGCTGTGCTAACGCTGACCAGCAGCAACTGAAAAGACATCTCTATGACCGACCGGGCCGTACCCCTTTCCTCCCTCGGGCTGACAGCGCGGGCGGGGGCCAACCCCATGATCACCGGGATCGCCGTGGACAGCCGTGAGGTCCGCGAAGGCACGCTCTTCGCCGCCATGCCGGGCAGCCGCATGCATGGGGCAGAGTTCATTCAATACGCCCTGCGGATGGGCGCGGCGGCGGTGCTGACCGACGCGGCAGGGGCGAAACTCGCCGCCGAGGAACTGGCGGGCTCTGACGCGGCGCTGGTGGTCTCCGACTCCCCGCGCGAAGCGCTGGCGCGGACGGCGGCTCTGTGGTTCGGCGGCCAGCCCGCCACGATGATTGCCGTGACCGGCACCAACGGGAAAACCTCGGTCTCGACCTTCGTGCGCCAGATTTGGGTTGAGATGGGATTGCCTGCCGTGAACCTTGGCACCACCGGGGTCGAGGGCGCATGGGCCGCACCGCTGGCGCATACCACGCCCGAGCCGATCACCCTGCACCGCACGCTGGCCGAGGCCGCACAGAACGGCATCACCCATGCGGCGATGGAGGCATCAAGCCACGGGCTTGACCAGCGCCGTTTGGACGGGGTGACGCTCAAGGCGGCGGGGTTCACCAACTTCACCCAAGACCACCTTGATTATCACGAAACATTCGAGGCCTATTTCGCCGCAAAGGCCGCGCTTTTCGCCCGCGTCTTGCCCGAAGACGGCACCGCAGTGGTCAATATTGACGACGAAAAAGGCGTCGACATCGCCGCCATCGCCCGCGCGCGCGGCTGTGAGGTCATCACCGTGGGCCGGGACGGGGGCGATCTGCATTTGCAGGGCCAGCGTTTCGACGCAACCGGGCAAGACTTGCGCTTTAGCTGGCGCGGCAAGACCTATCAAAAGCGGCTTAATCTGATCGGCGGTTTTCAGGGCGATAACGTGTTGCTGGCCGCCGGGCTGGTCATCGCCTGCGGGGCCGACCCGCAAGAGGTTTTTGACACACTGCCGCATCTCACCACCGTGCGGGGCCGGATGCAGCTTGCCGCCACCCGCGACAATGGCGCGGCGGTGTTTGTGGACTACGCCCATACGCCCGATGCCGTGGCCACCGCACTCGCCGCCATGCGCCCGCATGTCATGGGACGGCTCGTTGCCATCGTGGGCGCGGGCGGGGACCGAGACCGGGCCAAGCGCCCCTTGATGGGGCAGGCAGCGGCCGAGAATGCGGATATGGTGATTGTCACCGACGACAACCCGCGCAGCGAAGACCCGGCCAGCATCCGCGCCGCCGTGCTGGGCGGCGCGCCCGACGCGATGGAGGTCGGCGACCGCGCCGAAGCAATCCTGCGTGGCGTCGATGCTTTGGAGCCGGGCGACGCGCTGCTGATCGCGGGCAAGGGCCATGAAACCGGGCAGACCGTTGGCGATGACGTGCTGCCCTTTGACGATGTGGAACAGGCCAGCGTGGCCGTGGCGGCACTGGACGGGAGATTGGCATGAGCCTTTGGACAGCGACAGAAGCGGCGGAAGCGACGGGGGGCCGCGCGCAGGGCGATTGGGCCTGCAACGGTGTGTCGATTGACACGCGGACCTTGCAGCCCGGCGATCTCTTCGTGGCCCTCAAGGCCGCGCGGGACGGGCATGAGTTCGTGGCGCAAGCGCTTGATAATGGCGCGGCAGCGGCTTTGGTGACCCATATTCCCGAAGGCGTGGCGCAAGATGCGCCGCTTTTGATCGTCGATGATGTGCAAACAGCGCTCGAAGCGCTTGGCCGGGCAGGGCGCGCCCGGCTTGGTCCGCAGGCCAAGGTGGCGGCGGTGACCGGCAGCGTTGGCAAAACCTCGACCAAGGAAATGCTGCTGGCGATCTTTGGCGATCAGGGTCGCGCCCATGCCAGCGTCGACAGCTACAACAACCATTGGGGCGTACCGCTGACACTCGCGCGGATGCCACGCGATACCGATTATGCGGTGATTGAGATCGGCATGAACCATCCCGGAGAGATCGCACCGCTCGCCAAACAGGCGCGGCCCGACGGGGCGATGGTGACCAATGTTGCCGCCGTGCACCTCGAAGCCTTTAAGGATGTCGCTGCCATCGCGGTGGAAAAGGCCAGCATATTTGACGGCATGGAGCCGGGCGGCGTGGCGGTGATCAACGCCGACCACGCGCACAGCGATATCGTGCTCGACAAAGCGCTGGAACGCGGGCTGCGCGAGACGACTTTCGGGCGCAAGGGCCACCACTATACGCTGACCGATGTGAAGGTGCAGGGCGATGCCACCGTGGCCCAAGCCGAGGTCGAAGGCGCACCGCTGATCTTCAAGATCGCCACGCCGGGGCGGCATTTTGCCATGAACGCGCTCGGCGCACTGGCGGTGGCAGAGGCGCTCGGCGCGGACCGGGCGCTGGCGATGCAATCATTGGGCCGCTGGTCGCCCTATGCAGGGCGCGGCGTGCGTGAGCAAATCCTGCTCGACCCGGTGGACAACCATCTGACGCTTGAACTGATCGACGATAGCTATAACGCCAACCCGACCTCGATGGCCGCAGCACTTGAAGTGCTGGCGGCCTCGGACGTGACCCATGATATCGGTCGTGTCAGCAAGGGCCGGCGGATCGCCTTTGTCGGTGACATGAAAGAACTTGGCCCCGAGACCGTGGCGCTGCACGCAAGCTTGGCCGATCTGGAGGCCACCCGCGCGCTGGACGTGGTGCATTGTGTTGGCCCGCTGATGAAGGCCTTTTACGATAATCTGCCCGAACACCAGCGCGGCGACTGGACCGAGACCGCCGAAGAGATGTTGCAAGGACTCCGCGCACGTCTCGATTCCGGCGATGTCGTGCTGATCAAAGGGTCGCTTTCGATGAAGCTGGGCAGTATTGTTGACGCCATCCGCAAAATGGGCCATCCGGTTCCGACCGCCTGATCGGCGAATAACCCCAACATGATGAGTTAGGACGCGATATATGCTCTATTGGTTGACGCTGCTGTCGGATGGCGGCGATTTTTTTAACCTGTTTCGCTATATCACTTTCCGCGCGGGCGGGGCGTTTCTAACGGCATTGGTATTTGGCTTTATCTTTGGCAAACCGCTGATCGAAGTGCTGCGCAAACGGCAGGGCAAGGGTCAACCGATCCGCGATGACGGCCCCGAGGGGCACTTCGCCAAGGCGGGCACTCCCACCATGGGCGGGCTGCTGATCGTGGGGGCCTTGTTGACCTCGACCCTGCTTTGGGCGCGGCTCGACAATCCTTTCGTCTGGCTCGTGCTTTTCGTCACGATGAGCTTTGCCGCCATCGGCTATGCCGACGACCACGCCAAGGTCAGCAAGCAAAACACCGATGGGGTACCGGGTAAGGTGCGGCTTTTGCTGGGCTTTCTTATTGCGGGCATCGCCGGCTACTGGGCCGCGCAATACCATCCGACAGAGTTGCAGTACCAACTTGCCCTGCCGGTCTTCAAAGACACGCTGATCAACCTCGGCGTGCTGTTTGTGCCCTTCGCGATCATCGTCATCGTCGGCTCGGCCAATGCGGTGAACCTTACCGACGGGCTGGATGGCTTGGCCATCATGCCGGTGATGATTGCCGCAGGCGCGCTTGGCGTCATTGCCTATGCCGTGGGCCGGGTCGATTTTACCGATTATCTCGATGTGCACTATGTACCGGGCACGGGGGAAATCCTGATCTTCACCGCCGGTCTCTTTGGGGGTGGCCTCGGGTTCCTGTGGTACAACGCGCCGCCCGCCGCCGTCTTCATGGGCGACACCGGCTCCTTGGCACTCGGCGGCGCTTTGGGCGCGATTGCCGTGGCCACGAAACACGAGCTGGTGCTGGCGATTGTCGGCGGGCTTTTCGTGGTCGAGGCGCTTTCGGTCATCGTGCAGGTGCTCTATTTCAAACGCACCGGCAAACGGGTCTTCCTGATGGCACCGATCCACCACCACTATGAGAAAAAGGGCTGGGCCGAGCCGCAGATCGTGATCCGCTTCTGGATCATCTCGCTGATCCTCGCTCTGCTGGGGCTGGCGACGCTCAAGGTGCGCTAAGCGCTTAGAAGATCGACCAATCCATGTGACGCGCCAAAAGGGCCAGTGCTTCGGTGCCCTTTTGGCTGTTGCCATAACGGTTCAACCCCGGTGACCAGACCGCGATGCTGGCCCGCCCCGGGACGATGGCCAGAATGCCGCCGCCCACGCCGGATTTGCCCGGCAGACCCACGCGGTAGGCAAAATCGCCCGACCCATCGTAATGTCCACAGGTCAGCATCAGCGCGTTCAGCCGCCGGATGCGGCTTGGCGCGACCAAGCGCGGCACGTCCGGCGCTTCGATCAGGAAGCGCCCCGCCATTGCAAGCTGCTGTACCGTCATCTCCATCGCGCAGTGGTGGAAATAGGTGCCAAGCGTCCGCTCCGGCGCGTTGATGAGGTTGCCGTAGGATTTTAGAAAATGCGCCAGCGCGAAATTGCGGTGGCCGAAATCGGTCTCTGATGCGGCGACGGTGTCGTTGATGTGGATGTCATCTGTGCCCGCAGCTTCCCGCACGAAGCGCATGATCTCGGCCAGTGCTTCGCGCGGCTCGCGGTTGCCCAGAACCTCGTCAGTGGTAACAATCGCGCCCGCGTTGATGAACGGATTGCGCGGGCGGCCCTGTTCCTGCTCAAGCTGTACGATGGAGTTGAACGCCCGCCCCGAAGGCTCGCGCCCCACACGGTGCCACAGTTGGTCGCCCGACCGGCCAAGGGCGATGGCGAGCGTGAAGACCTTGGTGATCGACTGCACCGAAAAGGGCACCTGCGTATCGCCCGCCACATGGCACTGGCCATCCGCCGTCACCACCGCGATGCCGAACTGTGCCGGGTCCACCGTAGCCAGTTGCGGAATATAGGCCGCCACGTCGCCCCAATGGTCGTCTTCGCGCATCATGTCATTGAGGCGCGGCAACACATCGTTAAGGTCGGGTTTCGCGGGGCTGGACATCTTTGGCGACCTCTGGCTTGTGATGAGCGCATCATGCCCCCATTCTGGGGTCAACGGGTATCAGGGGATTGCAGATGATTCCAGTACAGGGCTTGGAAGGCGCACGCGTGGCGGTGCTGGGATTGGGCCGCTCGGGCCTGAGTGCGGCACGCGCGTTGCAGGCGGGCGGGGCCAAGGTCAGCTGTTGGGACGATGACCCGGCAGCACGCGCACGGGCCGAGCGGGAGGGGTTCGCCTGTGTCGACCTCAACACCCCCGGCGCGCTTGATAAAATCACCCGGCTGATCGTCAGCCCCGGCATTCCGCACCTCTACCCCGCGCCGAACCCGGTGGTCGCCGCTGCCCTCGACGCAGGCGTGCCGGTGGACAATGACATCGGCCTGTTTTTCCAAAGTTTTGCGACACTGGCATGGGATCACTACGATGTCGCACCGCGCGTCGTGGCGGTGACCGGCTCGAACGGCAAATCCACCACTTCGGCGTTGATCCATCATATTCTTGAGCATGTCGGGCGGCCCTGCCAATTGGCGGGAAATATCGGGCGCGGGGTCTTGGACCTCGACCCTGCCGTGGATGGCGAGGTCGTGGTGTTGGAACTCAGCAGCTATCAGACCGAACTTGCCCGCGCGCTAACGCCTGATGTGGCGGTCTTTACCAATCTCAGCCCAGACCATTTGGACCGTCACGCGGGCATGGGCGGCTACTACGCCGCGAAACGTCGGCTGTTCTCCGAAGGCGGGCCAGACCGCGCGGTGATCGGTGTGGACGAGGCCGAGGGCCGTTTCCTCGCCGGGCAAATGAGCGAGGGACCAAGCGATGACCGGGTGATCCGCATCAGTGCGGAGACCAAACTCTCTGGCCCCGGCTGGCAGGTCTTTGCCAAAAAGGGGTTCTTGAGCGAATACCGCCGTGGCAAACAGGTCGGCTCGATCGATCTGCGCAGCATTCAGGGGCTGCCGGGTTCGCATAACCATCAAAACGCCTGTGCGGCCTATGCCGCCTGTCGCGCGCTTGGCCTCGCCCCGCGCGTGATCGAAGCGGCGTTCCACAGTTTCGGCGGCTTGCCCCATCGCAGCCAGACCGTGGCCGAGGCGAATGGCGTGCGCTACGTCAACGACAGCAAAGCCACCAACGTCGACAGCGCAGCCAAGGCGCTGGCCGCTTTCCGCAACATCCGCTGGATCTGCGGCGGGTTGGAGAAAGAGGGCGGGCTGAAAGGGTTGGCAGAGGCCCAAGGCGCGGTACGCAAGGCCTATGTCATTGGCCGCGAGGCCGCGCATTTCGCCATGCAGTTGACGACCGAAGCTGAAGTCTGCGGCACGATGGAGAAAGCCGTGGCGCGGGCTGCGGCAGAGGCGGAGGAAGGCGATGTTGTCCTGCTCGCCCCGGCTGCGGCGAGTTTCGATCAATATGACAATTTCGAACGGCGTGGTGAGGATTTCGTGGCGCAGGTGCAAAAGGCACTCTCGGAGTAATCCGCGCGCCTAGCCGCTAATCGCCCGCGCCGCGGCCATGCCCGAGGACCAGGCCCACTGGAAGTTATACCCGCCGAGCCAGCCGGTCACGTCCACCGCTTCGCCGATGAAATAGAGACCGGGCACGTCCTTCGCCGCCATGGTTTTGGACGAGAGCGCATCGGTATCCACACCGCCCAAAGTGACCTCAGCCGTGCGATAGCCTTCGGTGCCGCCGGGGTGCAATTGCCAGTTCTGCAACGCCTCCACAAAGGCGATGAGCCGCGCGTCGGACCAATCCGCCAAGTTGCCTGAGAGGTCAAACTCTTGGCCTAAATAGTCCACCAACCGCGAGGGCAGGTGCTGCGCGAGGATGGTGGTAAAGTTCCGCCGCCCCGCAAGCTGCCTTTGATCGCGCAGGGCGTCCAACAGAGTGCCCTCGGGGGCAAGGTTCACCGTGATCGGCGCGCCCTCTTGCCAGTAAGACGACGCCTGCAAAACCGCGGGGCCAGAGAGGCCACGGTGGGTGAAGAGCAGCGCCTCGTCAAAGCCAGTGGCCCCGGCAGTGATGCGCGCAGGGGTCGCCACACCGGCCAGCGGCGCAAAGCGGCCTTCGGCAAAGGTGAAAGGCACCAGACCGGCGCGCGTATCGGTCACCTTCAGGCCGAACTGGCGCGCGATGTCATAGGCGATGCCGGTCGCGCCCATCTTGGGGATCGACTTGCCGCCGGTGGCGATTACAAGGCTGCGCGCGGTAACTTTCACTGTCTTATCAGGTGTTTGCAAATCAAAGGTGAAGTGGCCATCGACCTTCTCAAAATTGCTGGCGCTGCTTTGCAATTGCAGATCGACCCCGGCCTTTTGCATCAACCCGCGCAGCATGGCGATGATCTCTTTCGCGCTGGTATCGCAGAAGAGTTGGCCCAGCGTTTTCTCATGCCACGCGATGCCGTGGCGATCGACCAGTTCGATGAAATCCCACTGGGTATAGCGCGCCAGTGCGGATTTGGCGAAATGCGGGTTCTGGCTGAGAAACGCCTGCGGCTCGCAATACATATTGGTGAAATTGCACCGCCCGCCGCCCGAGATGCGAATTTTCTCGCCCGGCGCTTTGGCATGGTCCACCACCAACACGCGCCCGCCCGTGTGGGCCGCGCACATCATGCCAGCGGCTCCGGCTCCAATGATGGCTGTATCAACTTGCATGGGCGCGCTCTGCCCGAATGCGAAGGCCCGGTCAAGAAGACGTGAGAGTGGTTGTCCGTTCACGCTGACGGCATAGCTGGAGGCAAGACGCAATTTGAACAGGAGCAGAGAATGACCAAATTGACCGCAGAACAGGATTTCCCGAAGATCGATGTGGCCAAACTCGGCGGCGGCACGCTGACCTTGGGCCAACCGCAAGAGGGGCGCGACTGGCAGTTGGTGGTGGTCTACCGCGGGCTGCACTGCCCGATCTGCAAAAAGTACCTCGCCCAGTTGGAAAAGCTGCAAAGCCAGTTTCATGAGATCGGTGTGGATGTGATCGCCGTTTCGGGCGACCCCGAGGAAAAGGCCAAATCCATGGCCGAAGAAGACAGCCTGACCCTGCCCATCGGCTATGATCTGAGCCTCGAACAGATGGCCGACCTTGGCCTCTACATCTCTGACCCGCGCAGCCCGCAGGAGACCGACCGGCCCTTCGCCGAACCAGCCACCTTTGTCATCAACGACGAAGGCAAGCTGCAGATCGTCGACATCTCTAACGCGCCCTTCGCGCGGCCCGAGTTGGAGGGGCTGTTGAACGGCCTCAAGTTCGTTCGCGACAAAGGCTACCCGGTGCGCGGCACCCACAAGGCCGCCTGATAGGGCGACCACAGGCGACGACCTGAAAGGGCGGCCAGACTGCCCGGCGGCGGGGCCTTGCACGGCCCCGCCTGCCTTTGCGGGGTGAAATGCACTAGCTTCATTTAACAATTCGGGCTATTCTTCCCGGATGAGACCCCGCAAAGGGGCCGTTGAGGCAGTTAAGGCAGTTAAGGCAGATACCCATGACAGAGATGGTCTATGGCGCGGTCCCGGTACGGGATGGTGAACCGATCCTTCCAAAATGGTGGCGTACGGTCGACCGCTGGGCTTTGTCCTGCGTGTTGATCCTGTTTGCTGTCGGCATGCTTTTGGGGCTCGCCGCCTCACCGCCCTTGGCGGCGAAAAATGGCTTTGATGCCTTTCACTATGTGCAGCGGCAGGCGTTCTTTGGCGGATTGGCGCTGGTGGCGATGCTGCTGACCTCAATGATGTCGCCGACGCTGGTGCGGCGCTTGGCGGTGCTGGGGTTTGTTCTTTCATTCGTGGCGCTGGCGCTGCTGCCCTTTTTCGGCACCGACTTTGGCAAGGGGGCGACTCGCTGGTATTCGCTGGGGTTCGCCTCGTTCCAGCCGTCTGAATTTCTGAAACCCGGTTTCATGGTGGCCGCCGCATGGATGATGGCCGCCGCCACCGAGATCAACGGCCCTCCGGGTAAGTCTTGGTCTTTTGCGCTGTGTATCTCCATCGTGCTCATGCTGGCGATGCAGCCCGACTTTGGGCAGGCCTGTCTTGTGCTCTTTGGCTGGGGCGTGATGTATTTCGTGGCCGGCGCGCCTATGGTGCTGCTGGTCGGCATGGCGGGGCTCGTCGTTCTGGCGGGCACCTTTGCCTACTCCAACTCCGAACACTTCGCGCGGCGTATCGACGGCTTTCTCAGCGTTGATGTCGATCCGACAACCCAGCTTGGCTATGCAACCAACGCCATCCGCGAGGGCGGGCTTTTTGGCGTGGGCGTTGGCGAGGGCGAGGTGAAATGGTCGCTGCCCGATGCGCATACCGACTTTATCATTGCTGTCGCCGCCGAAGAATATGGCCTTATCATGGTCGTCTGCATTATCGCCCTATATACTGTTGTGGTCGTCCGTTCGCTGCTGCGGTTGGTGCGCGAGCGTGACCCCTTCATCCGGCTGGCCGGAACCGGGCTGGCCTGCACATTCGGAGTACAGGCGATGATCAACATGGGTGTGGCAGTGCGGCTTTTGCCCGCCAAGGGCATGACCTTGCCCTTCGTGAGCTATGGTGGCTCTTCGGTGATCGCCAGCGGCATTGCCGTGGGCATGCTCCTCGCCTTTACCCGCTCGCGCCCACAGGGTGAGATCAGCGACATTCTGGGCCGGGGCCGCCGCTGATGGCCGCGCCATTGCTGATCATCGCCGCCGGGGGGACCGGTGGGCATATGTTTCCCGCGCAGGCTTTGGCCGAGGTAATGCTGAAACGCGGCTGGCGGGTGAAGCTCAGCACCGATGCTCGCGGCGCGCGCTATACCGGCGGCTTTCCCGAAGCGGTTGAGATCAGCCAGATCAGCAGCGCCACTTTCGCCCGGGGCGGCGTGGTGGCCAAGGCGCTGGTGCCGTTCCGCATCGCGGCTGGTGTGGTCCGCTCGGGGTTGAATATGCTGCGCGACCGGCCTTCGGTCGTGGTGGGCTTTGGTGGCTATCCGTCGATCCCCGCGCTTGGCGCTGCATGGGCGCTGCGGATGCCGCGAATGATCCATGAGCAAAATGGCATTCTGGGCCGGGTGAACGAAATCTTTGCCAAGCGGGTGCACGCCGTGGCCTGCGGCATCTGGCCCACGAAATTGCCCGAGGGCGTGCAGGGCTGGCATGTGGGCAATCCCGTGCGTGCGGCTGTGCTTGACCGCGCAGGGGCCGCCTATATCCCGCCGGGGGATTATCCGATGGAAGTTTTGGTGATGGGCGGCAGCCAAGGCGCGCGCATCCTGTCCGACGTGGTGCCGCCCGCGCTGGCCGCGCTGCCGATGAACATGATCCGCAACATCCGCGTCAGCCATCAGGCCCGCGACGAAGACGGCCAGCGGGTGGCAGACTACTATGCCGAGTCTGGCATCAGCGCCGATGTGCGCCCCTTCTTTGACGATGTGCCCCGCCGCATGTCCGAAGCGCAACTGGTGATCAGCCGCTCGGGTGCCTCCAGCGTGGCAGATCTGTCGGTGATCGGGCGTCCGTCGATCCTGATCCCCTTTGCCGCTGCGGCAGGTGACCACCAAAGCGCCAATGCCCGCGGTCTGGTTGATGCCGGGGCCGCGATCATGGTGCCCGAACGCAAGGCAAACCCCGAAATCATGACCGACCAAATCCTCGCGGTGCTCGAGATGCCCGATGGGGCGTTGCAGATGGCGCGGGCCGCGCTGTCGGTCGGCAAACCCGACGCGGCCGAGACATTGGCAGATATGGTCGAACAGCTTGCCGCCCAAGGCACGCTGGCCCCCGCAGAAGAGGAAAACCCCCAATGAACGCCGCCGCCACCAAACTGCCGACCGATGTCGGCCCGATCCATTTCGTCGGCATCGGCGGCATCGGCATGTCGGGCATCGCCGAAGTTCTGCTGAACCACGGCTACAAGGTGCAGGGATCGGACCTGAAGACCACTAAGATCACCGTGCGGCTGGCCGAGCTAGGCGGGCGCATCTTCGAGGGGCAAGCGGCTGAGAATGTCGAAGGGGCGGCAGTGGTCGTGATCTCTTCGGCGATCAAACCGGGCAATGCAGAATTGGACGAGGCCCGCCGCCGTGGCCTGCCTGTCGTGCGCCGGGCCGAGATGCTGGCCGAGCTTATGCGGCTTAAGTCCAACATCGCCGTGGCGGGAACGCATGGCAAAACGACGACCACCACGCTGGTGGCCGAACTGCTGGTTGCGGGGGGCATTGACCCCACTGTGGTAAACGGCGGCATCATCCACGCCTATGGCTCCAACGCGCGGATGGGGCAGGGCGAATGGATGGTGGTCGAGGCGGATGAGAGCGACGGCACCTTCAACCGGCTGCCCGCAACCATCGCCATCGTCACCAACATCGACCCCGAGCATATGGAGCATTGGGGCGACTTCGACACGCTGCGGCAGGGGTTTTTGAACTTCGTCTCCAACATCCCCTTCTATGGGCTGGCGGTCTGTTGCACCGATCACCCTGAAGTGCAGTCGCTGGTGGGCAAGCTGACCGACCGCCGCGTCATGACCTATGGGTTCAACGCGCAGGCCGATGTGCGCGCGGTGGGGCTGCATTACAAAGACGGCGTGGCGCATTTCGATGTGCATCTACAATCCGAAGGCATGGTCATCGAAGACTGCGCCCTGCCAATGCCGGGCGATCACAACGTCTCGAACGCGCTGGCGGCGGTGACTGTGGCGCGGCACCTTGGGATGAAGCTGGAAGAGATCCGCGCAGCTTTGGGCAGCTTTGGCGGGGTGAACCGCCGCTTTACCCGCGTGGGCGAAGTGGACGGGGTCACCATCATCGACGACTATGGCCACCACCCGGTTGAGATTACCGCCGTCCTCAAAGCCGCGCGGCAGGCCAGCGAGGGCCGCGTGATCGCCGTGCACCAGCCGCACCGTTACTCCCGCCTGTCGCATCACTTCGACGAATTCTGCGCCTGTTTCAACGATGCCGATGTGGTGGGCATCGCCGATGTCTATGCCGCGGGCGAAGAGCCGATCCCCGGTGCCGACCGCGACGGGCTGGTCGCCGGGCTGATCCAGCACGGGCATCGCCACGCCTATGCGGTCGAGGATGCCGAGGCGCTGACGCAATTGGTCCGGCGCGAGGCGCGACCGGGCGATATGGTAGTCTGCCTTGGGGCGGGTACGATCAGCGGCTGGGCCAATGACCTGCCCGAAGCGCTGCGCGCGGCCAAGGAGGCCGCCGCGTGACCCTCGTGTGGCTGTCGATCCTTTGGGTCTTCGCCGCCGTGACAGTGGCCATGCTGCCGCTGCGCTCTCAATACCTGCCGGGGGTGATCTTGCTGATCGCCGCACCGGTGCTGATCGTCGCCATCGGTGTGACGCATTCATGGGCCTTTGCGCTCTTGGCCCTGCTGGCTTTCCTGTCGATGTTCCGCAATCCGCTGCGTTATCTCTGGGCGCGGCTGCGGGGCCAAAAACCGGAGCTGCCGAAATGAGCCTGTCTCTCATCCTCGCCTGTTTCTGGTTTGTGATCGCCAATATCCTCGCCATGACCCCCAGCAAAGATTTCCACTGGCGCAGCGCCTATCTGCTGATCGCCGTGGGCATCCCCATCGTTGGTTTCGTCACCGCGCAGCACGGCCCATGGCTGGGCATGCTGGTGTTGGCGGGGGGCTGTTCGGTGCTGCGCTGGCCGGTGGTCTATTTCGTCCGTTGGCTGCGCCGAGGGGCAGGGCGGATCAAGGGCCCGGCGGAATGACCCTGACACCGACCCTTGCCGCGCTGCTGACCGTCTTTGCAATCTGGATGATCGCCTGTATCTGGACCGGCTTTCGTGCGCGTGTGCTGTGGTTCTTCATCGTGCTGGCGACTGGTCTTGCGCTCAATGCCACATGGATGGTGTTCTGGCTGGATGCACGGGTGTTTGAACCCCATGCGCTGTTGGCGCAGCTTTCGGTGCTGTTCTATGCGGTGGGCGGTTTCGGTCTGGGCTGGCTGGCCGGGCGGGTGGCGAAACGCTGGCGTGAGAGCCGCGTCGATCCGCCGTCTTCTTGATGGTTTGCCCCGCCTGTTAAATGCGCTAAGTCCGGCGCCATGATGACGCTGAATATCCCCGACCTGCGCGGCAGGCTGACCCCAAATCGCGCCTTGAGCGACCTGACATGGCTCCGCGTTGGCGGCCCTGCGGATTATCTGTTCCAACCCGCCGATGTGGAGGACCTGTGCCTTTTCATGCGCCGCTTGCCGCAGGGCATCACGGTTTTCCCCATGGGCGTGGGCAGCAACCTGATCGTGCGCGACGGAGGCTTGCGGGCGGTGGTGATCCGGCTGGGTCGTGGTTTCAACGGGATTGAGATCGACGGGGATCAGGTGACTGCGGGCGCGGCGGCGCTGGATGCTCATGTGGCGCGCAAGGCAGCGGATGCGGGGCTGGATCTGACCTTTCTGCGCACCATTCCCGGCAGCATCGGCGGGGCTTTGCGCATGAACGCGGGCTGTTATGGCAGCTACACGGCGGATCATTTCGTCTCGGCCAAGGCCGTGACCCGCGCGGGCGAGGTGGTGACCCTGACCGCCGATGATCTCAACTTCCGCTACCGGCAGAGCGATCTGTCGCCCGGTGCGGTGCTGATCGGGGCAACCTTTGCGCCGCCCAAAGGCGCGGCTGAGGAGCTTCATGCCCGGATGGAACAGCAGCTAGCCAAACGCGACGAGAGCCAGCCCACTAAGGACTGCAGCGCCGGGTCGACCTTTCGCAATCCGGCGGGGTTTTCCTCAACCGGGAAGGCGGACGATGTGCACGACCTGAAGGCGTGGAAGGTGATCGACGACGCCGGGATGCGTGGGGCCACCGTGGGGGGCGCACAGATGAGCCCGAAACACTCCAATTTCCTCATCAACACCGGCGGTGCGACGGCCCATGATCTAGAGTCATTGGGCGAAGAGGTGCGAAAAAAGGTTTACGCTTCAAGCGGTATAAGGCTAGAATGGGAAATTAAGCGCGTCGGTGAAAAATTGGGTGATCCGGTGTCGCAAAGCTAAGCCGTCGGGCATCAGCTAAGTCACGGCAAAGCAAAGAAAACAATGATAGGGGCCGCAAACGGTCCGAGGCGAAGAGGCACTTTGGTGGGTAAGTCGAGCGGACAAACCCCGACAGTGGCGGTATTGATGGGTGGCCCCTCGGCCGAGCGTGAGGTGTCCCTGTCCAGTGGGCGTGCATGCGCCGCTGCCTTGCGGGAACATGGCGGATATAACGTGATCGAGGTCGAAGCCGACCACGATCTTGCAGCTGTCCTGACTGATCTTCAGCCCCATGCCGTATTGAATTGCCTGCATGGCCGTTGGGGCGAAGATGGCTGTGTGCAGGGTCTGCTTGAGTGGCTCAAACTGCCTTATACGCATTCCGGCGTGCTCGCCTCGGCCCTCGCGATGGACAAGCAGCGCTCCAAGGATGTGTTCCGCCATGCGGGGCTGCCGGTCGTCGAAAGCGTTATCGCCCCCAAGGCCGATGTGATGGCAGCCCATGTGATGGCGCCGCCCTATGTGGTCAAACCCAACAACGAAGGCTCCTCGGTTGGGGTCTACCTCGTGGCCGAGGAAAATAACGGCCCGCCGCAGCTGTCCGAAGACATGCCCGCCGAGGTGATGGTCGAGACCTTTGCCCCGGGGCGTGAGCTGACCACCACCGTGATGGGCGACCGGGCGTTGGCCGTGACGGATATCATCACCACCGGCTGGTATGATTACGACGCGAAATACAAGCCCGGCGGCTCGCGCCACGTGGTGCCCGCCGATCTGCCGCAAGAGATTACCGATCTGTGTTTCGACTATGCCCGCCGCGCCCATGTGGCGCTTGGCTGCAAAGGCATCAGCCGCACCGATTTCCGCTGGGACGAGGCGCGGGGGCCTGCGGGGCTGATCCTGCTTGAGACCAACACCCAGCCCGGCATGACCGCCACCTCGCTGACGCCCGAACAGGCCGCGGCCTGCGGCATCTCGTTCCCTGAGCTTTGCGCTTGGATGGTGGAGGATGCCTCATGCGATCGCTGATCCGCCGCCGCCCGGAGGCTGGCAAAGCCGATCCCGCCCCCTCGCGGTGGTCGTGGCGCATGCAGCGGCTGATGCTGACGCCCGGCTTTCGCTTTGCCCTGCGCGTCGGGTTGCCTTTTACGTTAAGCCTGCTGGCAGGCACGATCTATATGGCCGACGAAGAGCGCCGCGGCACCGTGGTGCAGGCAATCGCCGATGTCCGCGCCAGCATTGAAGAGCGGCCGGAGTTCATGGTCAAGCTCATGGCCATCGACGGCGCAAGCGACCTGCTGTCGTCTGAAATTCGCACCGCGCTGCCGCTGGAATTCCCGCTGTCCTCCTTCGACCTCGACCTGCCGCAGATCCGCGAAAAGATCACCGATATCGATGGGGTCAGACAGGCCAATGTCCGCATCCGCCCTGGTGGCGTGCTGCAAATCGACGTCACCCCGCGCGTGCCTGTGGCCGTCTGGCGCAGTGAGACCGGGCTGGCGCTGGTGGACAACACTGGCGCGCATGTGGCACGGATCGGGGCACGGCGCGATCATGCGGATTTGCCCCTGATCGCCGGGGCAGGGGCCGCCAATGCGGTGCCAGAAGCGCTCAAACTGATTGGGGCCGCCAATGTTTTGGGTGACCGGCTGCGCGGCTTGGTCCGTGTCGGTGGGCGCCGCTGGGACGTGGTGTTGGACCGCAATCAGACGATCATGTTGCCTGAAGAAAACGCGCTGCAAGCGCTGGAACGGGTGATCGCGCTGGAAGGCGCACAAGAAGTCCTCACGCGGGATGTGGCGCGTGTGGATATGCGGTTGGCGGCAAGACCAACCCTCAGAATGAACGAAGATGCCACCCGCGAATGGTGGCACATCAGGCAGCTTTCCGGCCAGTAAGATGGCCATTGGAATCGGGACAGTAACGAAATGATGGACCTATACGACAGTCAGCGTTCGATGCGGCACATGCGCAAATTGGCGATCCAGCGCGGGGTGGTGGCCATTTTGGACGTGGGCAGTTCCAAGATCGCCTGTCTGGTGCTGCGTTTTGACGGCATTACCCATGACGGAGAGAATGGCGACATCGGCTCGCTGGCCGGGCAGTCGGGGTTCCGGGTCATCGGGGCGGCGACCACCCGCTCGCGCGGTGTGCGCTTTGGTGAGATTTGCGCCATGGGCGAGACCGAGCGCGCGATCCGCACCGCACTTCAGGCCGCGCAGAAGATGGCTGGCATCCGGGTTGACCACGTTATCGCCTGTTTCTCGGGCGGGGAGCCGCGCAGCTATGGCCTCGACGCTTCGGTGGAGCTGGAGGGGCAGTCGGTCTCGGAGCAAGACGTGGCGCGCGTGCTGGCGGGCTGTGACGTGCCGGAATACGGCGAGGGCCGCGAAGTGCTGCACGCCCAGCCGGTGAACTTTGCGCTGGATCACCGCAGCGGTCTGGCCGATCCGCGCGGGCAGTTGGGCAACAGCCTGTCGGTGGATATGCACATGCTCACCGTCGATGCCGATACGGTCCAACACCTCGCGCATTGCATCAAACGCTGTGATCTGGAACTGGCCGGGATCGCGTCGTCCTCCTATGCCTCGGGCATCTCGGCGCTGGTTGAGGACGAACAGGAACTCGGCGCGGCCTGTATCGACTTTGGCGGTGGTACCACTGGCGTGTCGATCTTCATCAAGAAACACATGATCTATGCCGATACCGTGCGTATGGGCGGAGATCACGTCACCTCGGACATCTCCATGGGCCTACAAGTGCCGATGGCCAACGCCGAGCGGATCAAGACCTTCTACGGCGGCGTGCATGCTACCGGCATGGACGACCGCGACATGATCGAGATCGGTGGCGAGACGGGCGATTATGAGCACGACCGCCGCACCGCGAGCCGGGCCGAATTGATCGGCATCATGCGTCCGCGCGTCGAAGAGATCCTCGAAGAGGTCCGCGTTCGGCTGGATGCTGCCGGTTTTGACCACCTGCCAAGCCAACAGATTGTACTTACTGGCGCAGGCAGCCAGATACCGGGGCTTGATGGGCTGGCCAGCAAGATACTCGGCCAGCAGGTCCGTCTGGGCCGTCCGCTGCGCGTGCATGGGCTGCCGCAGGCCGCAACAGGGCCGGGCTTTGCCAGCTCGGTGGGCCTCGCGCTCTTTGCGGCGCATCCGCAAGACGAATGGTGGGATTTCGACATCCCCGCCGACCGCTATCCGTCCCGCTCTCTCAAACGCGCCGTCAAATGGTTTAGAGACAACTGGTGACCGCAATATCGGGTGAGACACCCGAGATAAGGCGGAAACTGGCAAGTTTCTGCCCATATTTAGCGTCAAATCGATGTTTTTTAGGTGACGATCCGGCCCTAGCCCGGTAGGGTCGGGCAAATTTGGTCGAAAAACTCCCGCAGAACGCGGATAACTGGACAGGCGGACAGCACATGACACTCAACCTTTCAATGCCAGGACAAGATGATCTGAAACCCCGTATCACCGTCTTTGGTGTTGGTGGGGCAGGCGGCAACGCGGTCAACAACATGATCGAGAAGCAGCTTGATGGTGTTGATTTCGTCGTGGCGAACACCGACGCTCAGGCGCTGCAGCAGGCACAGGCCGAAAACCGCGTCCAGCTGGGCATCAAGGTTACCGAAGGTCTGGGCGCGGGCGCCCGTGCCAGCGTTGGCGCCGCCGCTGCCGAAGAAAGCATTGAGCAGATCGTCGACCACCTTGCTGGCGCGCATATGTGTTTCATCACCGCAGGCATGGGCGGCGGCACCGGTACGGGTGCGGCACCGATCATCGCGCAGGCCGCGCGTGAGCTGGGCGTGCTGACCGTTGGCGTCGTGACCAAGCCCTTCCAGTTTGAGGGTGCCAAGCGCATGCGTCAGGCCGAAGACGGCGTTGAGACGCTGCAAAAGGTCGTCGACACGCTGATCATCATTCCCAACCAGAACCTGTTCCGTCTGGCCAACGAAAAAACCACCTTCACCGAAGCCTTCTCGCTTGCCGATGACGTGCTGTACCAAGGTGTCAAGGGCGTGACTGACCTGATGGTTCGTCCGGGCTTGATCAACCTCGACTTTGCCGACGTGCGCGCCGTGATGGACGAGATGGGCAAAGCGATGATGGGCACAGGCGAGGCCGAGGGCGAAGATCGCGCCATCCAAGCCGCCGAGAAAGCCATCGCCAACCCGCTGCTGGACGAAATCAGCTTGCGCGGTGCCAAGGGCGTTCTCATCAACATCACCGGCGGTCACGACCTCACGCTGTTCGAACTCGACGAAGCGGCGAACCGCATCCGCGAAGAAGTTGACCCCGAAGCAAACATCATCGTCGGCTCCACGCTGGACGAAAGCCTTGGTGGCCTGATGCGCGTCAGCGTTGTCGCCACCGGCATCGACGCCACCGATGTGAACACCGAAATGCCGGTCCCGCGCCGCTCCATGAGCCAGCCGCTGCGCCAGAACGTGTCGGTTGACGATGTCGCCCCGGTCTCTGCCGCGCAAGCGCCTGCCGCTGCGCCGGTTGCTGCCGAAATGAAGCAGGAAGTTGAGCAAGCCGCCCTGTTCCAAGACCTTCAGCCGGTCCAGGATCAGTATGAAGAAGAGAACGTTGTCGAAGATGACGACGGTCTGCCCGCTCCGGCCTATCAGCCCGAGGTGGCCGCATTCGAGCCGCGTCAGGAAGAAGCCATTGAGGCCGAGCCCGAAGCCTTCGTTGCACCGCGCGCCCCGACACCCGGCACGCCGTCCCCCGAAGCACTGGCCCGCCTGCGCGCCGCCGCCCAAAAAGCAGCGCCCGAACAGCACCGTCAGGCCCAGCAGCAGCAGGGTGAGCAGGGCGACAAAGGTCGCTTTGGCATCAACTCTCTAATCAACCGGATGACCGGCCACGCCGAAGGCGAAGCACAGGCCCGCCCTGCGCGCCAGCAACCTCCGGTTCAGACTCGCGCTTCTGCAGCTGCTCCGCAGCCGCAAGAAAACAACGATCCCGATCAAGAGCGCATTGAAATCCCCGCGTTCCTGCGCCGTCAGGCCAACTGATCCGATCACGATAGATGACGAAAGGGTCGCCTTAGGGCGGCCCTTTTTCGTTTTATAACAAGGTTTTGTAATAAGGTCGGCACGCTAGCGCCCAAATGTTACGGGCATGTTTCAGACCGTTGCAAAGATTGAGTTGAGCAAAACGAACCAGCGCCTTAATTCAGAGTTCAACACACAAGAAGATGTTCGAAGCTTGAGGATGACCCGGTGCAGACAACGATCAAATCAGCAGTAAGTTTTTCTGGCACAGGCCTGCACTCCGGTCAGCCTGCGACGGTGACTCTGCGCCCGGCCTCCGCCCACCATGGCATCTGGTTCTCGCGCAGCGATGTGGCCGTGGGCGACCGACTGGTCCCCGCCCGCTGGGACGCGGTGAACCGCTCGCCGCTCTGCACCAAGTTGGAAAACCCCACTGGCCTGTCGATCTCTACCGTTGAGCATCTGATGGCGGCCATTTCTGGCTGTGGCATCCATAACCTTTTGATTGAGATCGACGGCCCCGAAGTGCCGATCCTCGATGGCTCCTCCCTGCCTTTCGTGCGCGGCATCATGCAGCGCGGCTTGCGTCAGCTTGCGGCCCCTGTGATGGCGTTTGAAGTGCTCAAAACCGTGAGCGTGCAAGACGGTGATGCGACGGCTACGATCTCTCCGGCGGACACGCTGCAGATCGACTTTGAGATTGATTTTGCCGATGCGGCCATCGGTCAACAGCACAAGTCGCTGATCATGAACAACGGCTCTTTTGCACGCGAACTTTGCGACAGCCGCACCTTCTGCCGTCAGGCCGATGTCGAAACGATGCAGGCCAATGGTCTGGCGCTCGGCGGTGAAGCGGGCGAGAACGCGGTGGTTTTCGACGGCGATGCGGTCGTCAGCCCCGGTGGTCTGCGCCACGCGGATGAGCCTGTGCGCCACAAGATGCTTGATGCGCTTGGCGATCTGGCGCTGGCAGGCGCGCCGCTTTTGGGCCACTACGAGGGCAAACGTGCGGGCCATTCGCTGACCAACACACTGCTGCGCGCGCTCTTTGCCACACCGGATGCCGTGCGTCTGGTGGCCTGTGACGCGGCGCAAACCGCACGGTTGCCGGGCTCCGGGTTGATCTGGGGCGAAATCCCGCAGGTTGCTTGATCTGGCAGCAGGTCAGAAACACCGTAAACCGCAGGGCGCTTAGGCGGCGAAGTGCCATTGAACGCCCTGCCAATGCCTTGTATTCACTAAGCCGAAGTGACATGCCTGACCCAGCGATGCGCCACCGCGTACCCGGCTGCGGGCGGGGGTGGAATGGGCGTTTTGCAACGCAGATTATTGTGCTAGTCACATGCGCAAGAGGGTCAAAGACCATGGGTTGGACGATGCAAGGGGTGCGGGCATGACGGTAGCAGGATCGCGCAAGCGGACGATCAGTGCGGTGCTTCTGGTCGCGACATTGGCAGCCTGCGGCGGTGGTGACGGACGATCGGACGGCAGCTTTTTCAACCCGCAGGAAATCCCGCTTGAGACCTATTCAGCCGAGCAAATCTTTGAGCGCGGCGAATATGAGCTGACCAACAACAATCCGGGTGAGGCGGCGTTTTATTTCGCCGAGATCGAGCGCCTTTATCCCTATTCCGAATGGGCCAAACGCGCCCTGATCATGCAGGCTTTCGCCTATCACAAGGATCAGGACTACCCCAACAGCCGCTCCGCCGCGCAGCGGTTCATTGATTTCTATCCGGCCGAAGATGATGCCGCCTATGCGCAGTATCTCTTGGCGCTGAGCTATTATGACCAGATCGATGAAGTGGGCCGCGATCAAGGACTGACCTTCCAAGCGCTGCAATCCCTGCGCGCCGTGATCGAAGGCTACCCCGACAGCGAATATGCCCGCTCTGCGATCCTGAAATTCGACCTCGCCTTTGACCATCTGGCGGGCAAGGAAATGGAGATTGGACGCTACTATCTGCGCCGCGATCACCATACTGCTGCGATCAATCGCTTCCGCGTGGTGGTCGAGGATTTCCAGACCACGACCCATACCGCCGAAGCCCTCCACCGTTTGGTCGAAGCCTATCTGTCGCTGGGTCTGAACCATGAGGCGCAGACGGCGGGGGCCATCCTTGGCCACAACTACCGTGGCTCTGAGTGGTATGAGGACAGCTACAAACTGCTGACCGGGCGTGGCCTTGCGCCGGCCTTCTACAAGGACAACTGGCTGGGTGCAGCCTATCGCCAGACCATCAAGGGCGAGTGGCTTTAAGGGGGGTGGGGTTGCCCATCCGACGGTTCTAGATGCTGCGCGGACTTGATATTTCAGACATGCTGATCATCGACCGGCTGGAGCTTGGCTTCCAGCCGGGGTTGAACGTGCTCACCGGTGAAACCGGCGCGGGCAAGTCTATCTTGTTGGATTCACTTGGGTTTGTTCTGGGCTGGCGCGGTCGCGCCGATCTGGTGCGCCAAGGGGCAGCACAGGGGGAAGTGACCGCTTGGTTCGATCTGCCGCCCGGCCACCCGGCCCATGCGGTGCTCGAAGACGCGGGTCTGCCTGCCGGGGACGAATTGATCCTGCGCCGCATCAACACCTCCGAAGGGCGCAAGACCGCTTGGGTAAATGACCGCCGCTGCTCGGGCGAGGTACTGCGGCGCCTGTCTGAAACATTGGTGGAACTGCACGGCCAGCACGACGATCGCGGCTTGCTGAACCCGCGCGGCCACCGCGCCATCCTTGACGATTACGCCGGGAATGACCGCGCGATTGCAGCGGTGCGGGAGGCTTGGACGGCCCTTGGTGCGGCGCGCAAAGCGGCCGCCGCTGCTGCCGCCGAACGCGAGGCCATCGCCGCCGAAGAAGAGTTCCTGCGCCATGCGGTGGCGGAACTGGACAAGCTCGCCCCCGAAGCGGGCGAGGAAGCCACCCTCGACACCCGCCGCCGCCAGATGCAGGGCGCCGAAAAAATCCGCCGCGATGTGGTCAACGCCTATGAGTTGTTGGGCCAAGGCGGGGCAGAAACCGCCATGGGCGACGCGCTGCGCTGGCTTGATGGCGTCGCCGACAAGGCCGAAGGCGCGTTGGAAGGTCCGCTTGCCGCGCTGAACCGCGCTATGGTGGAACTGGACGAAGCAATGTCCGGCGTGGCCGATGCGATCGACGGCATGTCGTTCGACCCCTATGAGTTGGAAGCCTGCGAAGAGCGGCTCTTTGCGATCCGCGGCTTGGCGCGCAAACATGACGTGCAGCCCGATGAATTGGCCGGTTTCGCCGACACGCTGCGCGCCAAACTCGATGCGCTTGATGCGGGTGAGGCCGCGCAGGAAAGGTTGGAGAAAGCCGTTCGCGACGCACAGGCGCTTTACGATGAGCGCGCCGAAGCACTGACGACGAAACGCCGCAAGGCCGCGGTCAAACTCGACAAGGCGGTGGCGGCGGAGCTTGCCCCGCTCAAGATGGAGCGCGCGGTGTTCCAGACCCAATTGACCGACGAGCCCGCAGGCCCCGAGGGGCGCGATGCAGTGTCCTTCACCGTGGCGACCAACCCCGGCGCGCCTGCCGGGCCTTTGGGCAAGATCGCCTCGGGCGGGGAACTTAGCCGGTTCCTCTTGGCGCTGAAAGTCTGCCTGACACAAAGCCAATCGGGCCTGACCCTGATCTTTGATGAGATCGACCGCGGGGTAGGGGGCGCCACCGCAGACGCCGTCGGCCGCCGCCTGAAGGCGCTGGCGGCTGAGGGGCAAGTGCTGGTCGTCACCCACTCGCCGCAGGTCGCGGCATTGGGCGCGCATCACTGGCGCGTGGCCAAATCGGTTGCCAAGGGCATGACCACCTCAACGGTCACGGCACTCGCCCCCGAAGAACGGGTGGACGAAGTCGCGCGGATGCTCGCGGGCGATACCATCACCGATGCCGCCCGCGCGGCAGCCGAGGCATTGCTTAACGGGCAACAGGGCGCGACGACTTCTTAAATGGCGGTTTTACCCAAGGTCAGCTTGCCCTAGACAGAAAGGGTCCAACTGGTCCAAGTCCCATGCCTCCGCAAGATAACGCATTCTTTTCCCAACAATTGCATCAGGCGCTCTGCGGCTGCAAGCAGGGCTGGACGGTGCTGCGCACCCGGGGGCCGGGCAAGATCACCTTTTGGTTCATCGCGTTGTTGGTGGGCATTGCGGCGGGCTTCGCGGCCTTGTTCTTTCGCAAAGGGATCAACTGGTTACAGGCCACGCTTTACGGCACGGACGACGTGCAATTTCTGCACAGCTTTCTCGCCGGGTTGCCATGGTATTGGGTGGTGCTGATCCCCACGTTGGGCGGGCTACTTGTTGGGCTGATCCTGCACCGCTTTACCCGCGACGGGCGTGCCCGCAGCGTGGGCGATGTGATCCTCGGGGCCGCCCTGCACGACGGTCGGGTCGAAACTCGCGCCGGGGTGGCCTCGGCATTGGCCTCGCTTATCACTCTCTCGACGGGCGGCTCATCAGGCCGCGAAGGGCCGGTGGTGCATCTGGCCGCCGTGATCTCGACCAAGGTCAGCCGCTTTATCAAGGCCGATGGGATCACCGGGCGTGACCTTCTGGGCTGCGCGGTGGCGGCGGCGGTTTCCGCGAGCTTCAACGCCCCCATCGCGGGCGCGCTTTTCGCGCTCGAAGTCGTGCTGCGGCATTTCGCGGTCCATGCTTTCGCCCCTATCGTCATCGCTTCGGCTGCGGGCACGGTGATCAACCGGCTGGAGTTCGGCGGCTTGACCGAGTTCGTCTTGCCCAGCCTTGGGGATGTGCAATTTTACGTCGAACTGCCCGCCTTCCTGTTGCTGGGGCTGACCTGCGGTCTGGTCTCTGTCGTGCTGATGCGGTCAATCTTTTGGGCCGAGGATTTTGGCAACTACCTGCAAGCCCGGACCGGGCTGGCGCGTTGGCTGCGCCCGGCGGTGGCGGGGGCGATCCTTGGCATCATCGCTCTCTGGTTCCCGCATATCATCGGTGTCGGCTATGAGACGACCTCCCGCGCGCTGGTCGGCGAGCTGGTACTGCATGAGGTGATCATCTTCGCGGTTCTCAAAGTTGCCGCCGTGGCGATCACTTTGGGGGGGCGGATGGGCGGCGGTGTCTTTTCGCCCTCGCTGATGGTGGGCGCGCTCACAGGGCTGGCCTTTGGTTTGATCGCCACCGGCGTGTTCCCTGAGATCTCCGGCTCTTCCTCGCTCTATGCGCTGGCGGGGATGGGCGCGGTGGCCGCCGCCGTGCTGGGCGCGCCGATCTCCACCACGCTGATCGTTTTCGAGATGACGGGCGACTGGCAAACCGGTCTGGCGGTGATGGTTGCCGTCAGCATGTCGACGGCGCTGGCCTCCCGTTTGGTCGACCGGTCGTTCTTCCTCACCCAGATGGAGCGGCGCGGCATTCATCTGGCCGCAGGCCCGCAGGCCTATCTGCTATCGATGTTCATGGTGGGCCGGATCATGCGCCGCCCCGATGACGAAGACGCGGCCTCGGAGGAGGCCTGTTGGGATTTGATCGACAAGGGCACCTATATCGACGGCAGCGCCACGCTAGAGGCCGCCTTGCCGTTGTTCGACCAGACCCATTCCAACTTCATCCCGGTGGTCACCCTCAGCGCCGATGCGCCGCCCGAACTGCTGGGCGCGCTGTTCCACGTCGATGCGCTGAAGGCCTATAATCGCGCCCTCGCCGCCACCGCGGCAGAGGAGCATTCCTGAGCCGCGCTCAGATACGTTCGATGGCGATTTCGTCCATCGGCGTGAAAGCCAGATACCCTTTGATCTCGGCTACATCCGCTTTCGGGTCTTCATAGGACCAGACGGCATCTTGCAAGGTACGGCTCTTGGTCACGACCGAGAAATAGCTGGCGTCGCCCTTGTAGGGGCAATGGCTGGTCTTGTCTGAGCCATCAAGGAAGGCCATCGCGATGTCGCCGCGCGGGAAATAGATGACCGGCGCGTGGTCCCCTTCGCGCAGCTCCAGCGCGTCTGTGGTCTCGCCCAGCACGGCCCCGCCAGCGCGAACAACCCATGTGCCTTGGGCCGGAGTAATCGTAATATGGTCGGACATGCCGTACCCCCCTAGTTTACTGAAATCGGACGCTCATAGGGGCGCCGTTGCCGCATCCAACCACAGTTTTGTAACAGGTGATACCCGCGGCCCGATCTTTTCCGCAACGTCGCGGTGATAGGCGTTCAGCCAATCGCGCGCCGCGGGGCCAAGCGCCTCCACATCAATCAACCGCCGGTCAATCGGCACGAGCGTCAGGGTGCGCCAATCCAGCATCTTGCGATGCACGTCACCGCCGGGCAAGGCGGGGGCCTCCTGCACCACCAAAAGGTTCTCGATCCGAATGCCAAACGCCCCTTCGCGGTAATAACCCGGCTCATTGCTCAGGATCATACCCGGTTGCAACGGCACATGGCTCATCCGGCTCAGCCGCTGCGGCCCCTCATGCACCGACAAGTAAGCGCCAACGCCATGCCCCAGACCATGATCGAAATCCTGCCCCGCCATCCAAAGCGGCAGACGCCCGAGCATCTCGATATCCCGCCCGGCCAGCCCGCGCGGCCACCGCAGACGGCTCATGGCGATCATGCCCGACAGCACCCGCGTAAAGGCGCTGCGCGCATCCTGATCGGGGCTGCCGATGGCAATGGTGCGGGTGATATCCGTGGTCCCGTCAAGGTACTGACCGCCACTGTCGAGCACCAAGAGATGTCCCTCCTGCAGCAGGCTGTCGGTCTCCTCATTCACCCGGTAATGAATGATCGCCCCATTCGCTCCGCTGCCCGAGATCGTCTCGAAACTGATGTCGCGCAAGGACGGATCCCGGCGCCGCAGACCTTCCAACTGCCCCACCACCTGTGTTTCTGTGATCGTGCCGGGAGGCTGCGCATCCAGCCAGGCGAGCAGCTCCGCCATCGCCGCGCCATCGCGCAGGTGCGCCTCCGCCGCGCCTGCAATCTCAGCGTCATTCTTGCAGGCCTTGGGCAGGGCGCAGGGGTCTTCCCCCGCCTGCGCGCGGTCCCCCAGCAGGTCCGCGAACAACACCGGCGCCGACTGCCGATCAAGCCGCACCGGCCCTTCCAACGCGCGCAGGGTATCAGGCAGGCCAGCGGGGTCATGCTGCACCACCTCCGGCCCCAAATGGTCCGCCACATCCGCCAATTTCTCGGCCGCCATAAACAGATCAACCCGCGCGTCGTCATGCAAAACGGCAAAGCCATGAGCCACGGGATTGCGCGGAATGTCCTGCCCGCGAATGTTCAACAACCAGTTGTGGCTGTCGGGAAGGGTGATCAACGCCGCCTTCTGCCCCGCCGCGCGCAGGTCTGCCGCCAAACGTTGCCGTTTGGCGGCATGCCTTTCCCCGGCAAAGCGCTCAGGGTGGGCCGCCACTTTGCCCATCGGTGCCGCAGGTTGGTTCTCCCAAACCCGGTCCACCATATTCTCGCTGCGTCGCAGCTCAATGCCAGAGCCCGCCAGCGCTTCCACCAAAAGGTCCATCTGTCCCGGCGTATGCAACATCGGGTCAAAACCAACCACACCGCCCTCAGGCAATTGGTCCTTCAACCAATCGGCCAAAGACAGCTCGGGCCAAGGCACAGGCGTAAAAACCTCCGCCACCTGCGCCTTGACCTGCGTGCGGTAACGCCCGTCGATAAAGACCCCCGCCACATCCCGCAGTGCCGCACAAAAGCCTGCCGATCCGGTAAATCCCGTCAGCCACGCCAAACGATCATCGCGCGGGGCGACATATTCCCCCTGATGCGCATCGGCGCGCGGCACCAAGAACCCATCCAAGCCTGCCCGCGCCAACTCCCTGCGCAGCGCTTCCAGCCGTGGCGGCCCCTGCTCAGGACGCGCGGTGACCTCGAAACTCTGGAACACACGCCCCTCCTTCATCCTTTTTCAAATACCGATCCCGCAGCTTCAGCCCACGCGACGCATGCCCATGACACGCGCCCGTTTCCGCGGGTCGCTGTCAAAGAGCGCGGCAAGCTGTTCGGTCATCGCCCCGGCCAACTGATCCACATCCGTAATCGTCACGGCGCGGTCGTAATAGCGCGTCACATCATGGCCGATGCCGATCGCCAAAAGCTCCACCGCGCGGCGCTTTTCAACCATCGCAATCACGTCGCGCAGATGTTTCTCAAGGTAATTGGCCGGGTTCACCGAAAGCGTGCTGTCATCCACCGGTGCCCCATCGGAAATCACCATAAGGATCTTGCGCGCCTCATGCCGTGCCAACATGCGCCGGTGCGCCCATTCTAGCGCTTCCCCGTCGATGTTCTCTTTCAACAGGCCTTCTTTCATCATCAAACCCAAGTGGTCGCGGGTCCGCCGCCATGGGGCATCAGCGGATTTGTAGATGATGTGGCGCAGGTCATTCAGGCGTCCCGGCTGGGCAGGGCGCCCGTCATTCAGCCATGCTTCGCGCGCCTGACCGCCCTTCCATGCGCGGGTGGTAAAGCCGAGGATCTCGACCTTGACGTTGCAGCGCTCCAGCGTGCGGGCCAGAACATCGGCGCAGATCGCGGCGATGGAGATGGGCCGCCCGCGCATAGAGCCGGAGTTGTCCAGCAGCAGCGTCACCACAGTGTCGCGGAACTCGGTGTCCTTCTCAACCTTGAAGCTGAGCGGCGTGGTGGGGTTGGCCACGACCCGCGCCAGACGGCCCGCGTCCAGCGTGCCTTCTTCTAGGTCGAACTCCCACGAACGGTTCTGCTGCGCTTGCAGTCGGCGTTGTAACTTGTTGGCCAAACGGCCCACAGCGCCTTTCAGCGGCTCAAGCTGCTGATCCAAATAGGCGCGCAGACGTTCCAGTTCGATCGGTTCGGCCAATTCCTCGGCCCCGATCACCTCGTCATGCTCGCCGAGATAGACGCGGTACTCAGGATCGGCATCAGAGACAGGGGGCGGGGGCGGCGGGTCCATGGGCGCGTCGCCCTCGGGCATATCCGCCTCATCGCCCAACTCTTCATCTGCTTCGTCATCCATCGAGACCTGCGCCTGACTTTCGTCCTGCTGCTGCTCTTGAGAGTTTTCGGGCGTGCCTTCGGCCTCTTCCTCGTCCTGATCGTCTTGACCGGTGCTGTCGGGGTCTTGCTCCTCTTCGGAGCCCTCTTCGGCCTGATCCTCTTGCTCGTCGTCTTGGCTGTCGGGGTCGTCACCCAATTGGTCACCATAGCCAAGATCCGAGATCATCTTGCGCGCCAACCGCGCGAAACCGGCTTGATCGGCAAGGCTGCCGTCGATCCCCTCTAGGGTGCCGCCCGCCTGATCTTCGATAAAGCCGCGCCAGAGTTCCATGGCGTTCTCGGCCCCTGCGGGCAGGGGGCGACCCGTCGCCATATGACGCACCATATAGCCCGCCGCGACAGAGAGCGGCACGTCGCTGGCCTGTTTCGCCTGATCGTAGCCGCGGCGCAGGGCCTCGTGCTTGATCTTGACGTCGATATTGCCCGCGGTGCCGGGCATGTCGCGCGCGCCCATGGCCTCGCAACGGGCGGTTTCCATCGCCTCATAGAGTTCGCGCGCCATGTCGCCTTGCGGGGCATAGCGGGCGTGGGTGGCGGCATCATGATAGCGGCGGTTCAACGCCAGCGCATCGGCGGTGCCACGGGCCAGCAGAACCTCTTCTCGGGTCATCCGGCGGCTGACCTGCGGCAGGCGCATCGCGTCACCGGAAAGCCCTGACGGATCAACGGAGTAGCTGACGTTCAGCTCGGCGTCATCGGCCATCACTTTGGTGGCCTCTGCGAGGGCCTTTTTGAATGCGTCAGCGGGGTTGTCGGATTTCTTCATGAGCCCATGCCTCTGTCAGCTTCGACATGAGGTTTGGCAGGTTTTCGCGGAAGGGTCAAAGGGGCAGGGGCGCGCGGATCAATACGCCAGTTTCCGCCCATAGCACCCGCTGAGCGGGAACCCCCACCCGCAGATCGGCATTTCCCCAGCAGTCGACGCACCAGTGCCTCTCTGAACCCTGGCAGCAACGCGTCTCAGCAAGTAGGAGTAAGGAAATGACCAATTTTATGCAACATGCGAGCCGTCTGGCTATGATCGCAGTTTTGGGGGCCGCGCCTTTGGCCGCCACCGCACAGGATGCGACAAAACCCGCATCAGACGAAGCCACTGCCGAAGCGCCTCAGACCGATGAGGCGACACAGAGCAGCGAGGCCACGGCCAGCGATGATGCGGTAGAGTCCGAAACCGAAACCGACACTGCCGAAGCGCCCGAAGGCGAAGCGGAATTGGAGGCCGACACGGCTGAAGCACCTGAAGCTGACGCCGATAAGGAGGCCGATACCGCAGGGGCACCTGACACGGACGCCGCGACTGACAGTGCCGAAGCACCGGCCACGACTGAGCCGATGACCGAAGACACGGCAGAGGCCCCGGCAACGGAGCCCTTGGGCGACACCGTCGCCCCCGCTGACAAAACCGCCGAGGCGCCGGCAGAAGAGCCTGCAAAGCCGGTTGAAGGTCAGATCACCATGCAAAGCGAGAACACGATCCTCGCCGACGACCTGATTGGCAGCAATGTCTATTCCGACGCAGGTGAAAAGATCGGCGATGTAGATGACCTGATCGTCAATCTTGATGGCACCGTCGAAGGTGTCGTGATCGGTGTCGGTGGTTTCCTCGGCATGGGTGAAAAATGGGTTGCCGTGAAAATGGACAGCCTGTCGACCATGACTGACGAAAGCGGCACGCTGCGTCTGGTATCCTCGGCCACGAAGACCGACCTTGAAGCCGCAGAGGCCTTTAAAACCGCGCAGGATATGGAAGCCGAGCAGCAAGCGCTTGAAAACGCTGCCCCGCAAGACCCCAACGCGGTCACCACTGAGCCCGCACCTGTCAACTAAGTACGGGGCCACAGCCTGAACGATAAAGGGGCGCTGATATCAGCGCCCCTTTATTCTTGGTTGGTGGTGTAAACGGCTTAGCCCAAGCTGAGGCTGGCCGCGCTTTCGGGCAGTTCCTCGTCAAACAGACGCTGGTAGAACTCGGCCACGGTCTGGCGCTCCAACTCATCGCATTTGTTGAGGAAGGACAGCCGGAAAGCATAGCCGACATTGCGGAAAATTTCAGCGTTCTGGGCCCATGCGATCACGGTACGGGGCGACATCACGGTGGACAGTTCGCCGTTCATGAAGGCGGTCCGCGTGAGGTCCGCCACAGTCACCATCTGCTTGAGGGTCTTGCGGCCCTTCTCGGTATTGTAATGCGGGTTTTTGGCCAGCACGATGGCGGTCTCGGCGTCGATGCTGAGGTAGTTCAGCGTGGCCACGAGCGACCAACGGTCCATCTGCGCTTGGTTGATCTGCTGGGTGCCGTGATAAAGCCCGGTGGTATCGCCCAATCCCACGGTGTTGGCCGTGGCAAAGAGGCGGAAATAGGGGTGCGGAGTGATGATCTCGTTCTGGTCCATCAGCGTCAGCTTGCCGTCATGCTCAAGCACGCGCTGGATCACGAACATCACATCGGCGCGGCCCGCGTCATATTCGTCAAAGACGATGGCGGTCGGGTTGCGCAGCGCCCAAGGCAGGATGCCCTCGTGAAATTCGGTGACCTGCTTGCCGTCGCGCAGTTTGATCGCGTCCTTGCCGATCAGGTCGATCCGGCTGATGTGACTGTCGAGGTTGACGCGCACGGTGGGCCAGTTCAGCAGCGCGGCGACCTGTTCGATATGGGTCGATTTGCCAGTGCCGTGGTAGCCTTGGATCATGACGCGGCGGTTGTGTGTGAACCCTGCGAGGATCGCCAACGTGGTGTCAGGATCAAACTTATAGGTGCTGTCGATGTCCGGCACGCGGCTGGTGCGCTGCGGGAAGCCTTTGACGACCATATCGGTGTCGATGCCAAAGACATCGCGCACCGAGAGTTCTTCGGTGGGTTTCATGTCGTGTTCCAGTGCACCGTCGGCCATCGCTCGTCATCCTTTTCCTTAGGCGCGCGGTCGGGGCCGCGCGCGTATCTGGTGCAACATATCGTGCATATCCGCAAGGGGAAGGGGCAACTGGCATTATCCGCAACCGGCCGCTGGTCCGGTTGTGGGATCAGTCCTTGAAGTTGCGGCTGCCCTTGATTTGATCCCATGCCCAGACGACCAGCTGCAACTGCTCTTCCTGACTGCGGTCGCCGCCGTTCATATCGGGGTGCAGTACTTTGATCAGCGCTTTGTAGGCTTTGCGGACCTCGGGTTTGGTCCATGTGTCCTTGGCTTCGAGAATCTCGATCGCGCGGCGCTCGGTCGGGGGCAGGCGGCGGCCCGCTTGCTGGCCCTTGCCGGGGTTCTGGGTCGCGTTCTTGCCCAAAACCTGATGCGGGTCTTCGATGCCGAGGCGGGCCCATGCACGCTGCTCGGGGTCGCCGAGCGGCTTGGTGGCGCGTTCCCAGACCTTGTCCTTGGACATCTGAGCGTTCAACTCGGCTTCGGTGGTGCCGTCAAAGAAGCTCCACTTCGCGTTGTATTCGCGGACGTGTTGCTGGCAGAACCAGAAGTAATCATCGAGCACATCGGGGGCCTTGGGCGCGCGGAACTTGCCCGGCTCGTCGCAGCCCTCATGGTCGCAAATCCGGGTCGAGGTTTCCGACGCGCCGGACATGCCGCGGCGGCCGCGGGGGTTTTTCTTTTTGGAGGACGACACGGACATGTCGAATCCGAAGGGATCAGCTTTTGGCATGTGGATAGACCTTTCCGACTCAGGCCGGTCACCATATACCCTGCGTCGCAGGATTGAAGGGGGCCGAGGTAAAAAATATGTCGACAACACAAGAGATTTCAGACCGGCTGGAAGCCGCTTTTGCGCCGCGAGAATTGGATGTGGTAGATGACAGCGAAAGCCATCGCGGTCACGCCGGGTTTCAAGAAGGGGGCGAAAGCCACTTCAACGTGCGCATCCGCTCAGAGCGTTTCAAGGGTCAGAACCGGCTGGCGCGGCACCGCGCGGTGCACAGTGCCTTGGGGCCGGATCTGATGGGGCGCATTCATGCGCTGGCGCTTGATCTGGACGAATAAGGCCCGCGTTTAGGGCTTTGACTTATCGTCGGTTTCGTCGGGTTTTTCCGGCGAAGAAACGTCCGGCGCTTGCTCTGTCGCGGTGCCGGAGAGGAACGCAGGTGGCGTTGCCAGCTTGGCGGGTTCCTCTTTGGCGGGCTCCACCTTTGTAGGGGCGTCGTCGTCGGGCGTGATAGAGGCAGGCGCATCGGCCTGAAGCGCCGTCTCGTCGCCCTCAATCGTGGCGGACAATGCAGGCGTTGCAGCGGCGGGGGGCAGCAGATCGCCGTCCTCTGGCTGGCTGCTCGCGCTGGCCAAGCGGCGGAACACCAGCACATTGCGCCACTCGGTGGTGGTCGAGGTCAGGCCAGAGCGTTCTTGCGAGGGCAATGTCTCGGCCCGCTGGTACTCCCAGCCCTCGGCGGCCTGTTCGTTCAGGCACTCTTCCAACGTATTGGCAAAGCGCGCTTCGGGGGCTTTCAGACCTTTGGCTTTCTGCCCTTTGGTGGGGGCGGGAAGGATCTTGTATTCGTAGCGCATAGGGGCCTCGGCTGGGTTGGCGACATGAGCCGCGTCAGGTGAGTTTCAGGCGGATTTGCGGCGGATGCCGATGCGGCGACCGGCCCGCGCCGGTGTGGGCAATTTGGCATGGCTGCGGCGCATCGCGTCAAGACGTGTCAGGATATGCTGCGGCATCGGGGCGACACGCGGGCCGGATTGGTCCACATGCAGCGTTAACCCTTCGGCGGTGGCGGCGAGCCAACCGTCGACGTGCCACAGCTCTTGAAAGCTGTGAAACCGTTTCTCGTCATGGTCGAGCAATTGGAAGGTGGTGTAGACGCGGTCACCCTCATGCAATTCGCGCAGGTAGCAGACGTGGAATTCGGCCACATAGGTGGTGCAGCCCGTGCGTTGATACTCCGGCCCCAGCCCAATGTCGCCATAGGCTTGGTCAACGCCCTGATCGAACAGGACGTTGTAATAGGCCATGTTCAAATGACCATTGAAATCAATCCATTCGGGGAGAACCTTCATCTCGCTCGAACGGAAGGGGGCCGGGGTCTCGCTCATTGCTGGGCGAGCTTGCGCGACACGATTTCGTTGACGGCCTTGGGGTTGGCCTTGCCGCCCGTGGCTTTCATCACCTGACCAACGAACCAACCCGCAAGTTTCGGGTTCTGCTGCGCCTTGGCGACTTGATCGGGGTTGGCGGCGATGATTTCATCTACAGCGGTTTCAATCGCCCCGGTGTCTGTGACCTGCTTGAGGCCCTCAGTCTCCACGATCTCTGCCGGGTCGCGGCCAGTTGTGTAGGTGATTTCAAAGACTTCCTTGGCGATCTTGCCGGAAATCGCATCTGACGCGATTAGATCGACGATGCTGCCAAGCTGCGCCGGGGTGACCGGGCTTTCGGTGATGCCCTTGTCGTCTTTCTTGAGACGCCCGAAGAGTTCGTTGATCACCCAGTTCGCCGCCATCTTGCCATCGCGCCCCTGCGCCACGGCCTCAAAGTAGCCCGCGCTGTCGAGATCGGCGGTCAGCACGGAAGCGTCATAGTCGCTCAGGCCAAAGTCACCGATGAAACGCGCTTTCTTTTGGTCCGGCAGTTCCGGCAGGTTTGCGGCAATCTCGTCCACCCATGCCTGCTCAATCTCAAGCGGCAGCAGATCGGGGTCGGGGAAATAGCGGTAGTCATGCGCCTCTTCTTTGGAGCGCATGGAGCGGGTTTCTTGCTTGTCTGGGTCGAAAAGGCGCGTTTCCTGCACCACTTCGCCACCGGCTTCGACAATCGCGATCTGGCGTTTGGCTTCGACTTCGATGGCCTGCTGGATAAAGCGCATGGAGTTCATGTTCTTGATCTCGCAGCGGGTGCCCAGATGGCTGAAATCCTGTGTCTCTTGGTACTTCTCGTACTGGCCCACGCGGCAGATCGACACGTTCACGTCAGCACGCATCGCGCCGGACTGCATGTCGCCGTTGCAGGTGCCCAGATAGCGCAGGATTTGGCGCAGTTTGCCAAGGTAGGCGGCGGCCTCTTCGGGGCCGCGAATGTCGGGGCGCGAGACGATCTCCATCAGGCAGACGCCGGTACGGTTGAGATCGACGAAAGACATATTCGGGTCCATATCGTGGATCGACTTGCCCGCGTCCTGTTCCATGTGGATGCGCTCGATCCGCACGAGCCGCGCGGTGCCGTCGCCAATCTCGACCAGCACTTCGCCTTCGCCCACGATGGGCTCATAAAGCTGGCTGATCTGATATCCCTGCGGCAAGTCGGGGTAGAAGTAGTTCTTGCGGTCGAAGGCGGACTTCAGGTTGATCTCGGCCTTGAGGCCCAGCCCGGTGCGCACGGCCTGTTCGACGCAATATTCGTTGATCACCGGCAGCATGCCGGGCATCGCGGCATCGACGAAGGCCACATTGCTGTTGGGCTCCGCGCCGAATTTGGTCGAGGCGCCGGAGAAGAGTTTCGCGTTCGACGCGACCTGCGCGTGCACCTCCATCCCGATGACCAGTTCCCAGTCATGTTTGGCACCGGCAATCACGCGCGGTTTCGGGGTGTCGTAACTCAGATCAAGCATCGCGGCCGCCTTCGGTCAATTGGAACTTGGCCGGTCATACTGGAGCGCACCACGCGCTTCAAGAGGCAGGCTAGCCCGGCATGGCAATCTGGCGGCGGCCTTCGGTGAAAATGACCCGTTTGCCCGCTTCGATCTCGCCTTGGAACAGGCCGGTGATGATGCGCATCGCCTCATCCCGGCCCGAGGCGGCAAAGCGCCGGGCGGAGCGGACGCGCAGGTTGTTGTCGAAGCCGCGTGCAGCATGGGCCCATAGCAGCGGGTGCAGTTCCGTCATATGGTCCCGCACGATCCAACGCGCGCAATCGGCGATCTCGGCGCGCACGGCCCCTGCGGCATCTTCGGACGGGGTGGCCTGACCGATGGCGCTGGCACAATAGGCGGCCAATAGGTTGGCGGTGTGCGGATCGGGGCGACGCGCGAGGATATCGCGCAGCCCTTCGATGAAAAACGGTACATCAAGATTGGCACAGGCCCGCGCATCGCAGCTGATCGCATCGAATTGCACCCATGTATAACCGCCCGCGCCCCATGTCTCTTCGGTCCGCGCGGCAGTGCGACGGGCCTCGAGTTCCAATTGGTCATATGAGCCATGCCACCGCGGCAGAAGGTGGTTGCCCATGGCCCGCATGGGGCGCGGGTTTTCGGGGTTCAGGTCGATGAGCCGGGCGTAGCGGTCGGCCACGGCGCGGGCGTCACCGCCGGTTCCCCCCAGTAGGGCACAGTGCGTCGCCGCGAGCAGGGGCGAGGCGGCTGTGTCCTTGTCGAATGGCGCGAGGATTTGCTCCGCGCGTTCAAAATGCGCCGCAAAGGCCGCGTGGTTGCGGGCGGGCACGTCGCTGTCCCAGCCCGTCCCGCGCCAAGCCCAGCCGATGTCCATATGCGCTTGGGCCACGATGGCCGCAATCACGGGGCTTTCGGCATGGTCGGCGAGCACATGTTCCAAGGCTTCGATCCCGGCCATCAGCGGCGCGTCGCTGGCCGGTTTGCCGTCATAGAGCGCATGTTCGGCAGCAAGAATCACATCCGCCCGCGCGCCAAAGGCCATCAGTTCGGCCACCGGCATGGCACCTGGTGTCATTTCGCGGCGCATATCGGCGTCATGCAGCAGGGTTGCCATCTCATCCCAGCGTTCTTGGCGCACCAGCCATTGCGCGCGGTATTGGTGGCGGTCGCGCTGCATCTCTTCGGCGGTGGGGTCGGGGCAGGAAATGCGCAGCAAGGCGTCGCGCGGCGCACGGCGGCGCAGCAGCGGCATTTCCAGCGGTTCAAGCTCGGGCGCTTGGGGCGCGGGTTTGCCAAAGAACCCCTGCAAGGCGGACGGGATCATATGCGAGAGTTTCTTCATCTGGGGCCGGTCCTGCCTGCTATTTATCGATGATTTAGGTTTGACCGGGCAATGGGGCGGAACCGTGTCCGGGGTGCGGAGCTTTCGGGAAAATTCTGCAGCGGGGGCGGGCATGAAAGCGTAACCACAGGCCACAATCTGGCATCTGGGCGGCGCGCTGTTTCCCGATCAGAGGAAATCTGCCGATCCTGCGGGGCCGTCATGCTTGCCAACCGCGCTTTGGGGCGGTCTTATGCGCGCCATGAGACCTGCCATGATTGCCCTGCTGCTCTGCACAAGCCCCACATTGCTTTGGGCCGAGCTTCCCAAACAGCCCGCCCCTGTGGTGGAGGTGGATAACGTGGTGCAGACCGCCGCGACCTCTTTGTCTTTCCCCGATGCGGTGGAGGCTGACGAGGAACCGCCCGCGCTTGAAACCGCGCCGTTCACCACAACGCTGCGCCCGCCTGCGCGCCCGGGCAATCTGCCGCGCACGCGCTGGCAACATATGCGGGGGCATTCGCTTTGGACGCGGGCCGCTATTTCGGCGCTCAAGTCGCATGGCAAGCCTTTGGTCGATATGGTGCCTGCCGATATCGAAAGCTGGTGCCCGGCCTATCCGAACGCATCCGAGAGCCAGCGGCGCGCCTTTTGGGTCGGCTTTATGTCGACGCTGGCGAAACATGAAAGCACCTATCGGTCTTGGGCCGTGGGTGGGGGCGGTCGGTGGTATGGGCTGTTGCAAATCCTGCCTGGCACGGCGCGCGGCTATAAGTGTAACGTCGGCAGCGGTGATGCGCTCAAGAACGGGGCGGCGAATCTCAGCTGTGCCGTGCGGATCATGGCGACGACGGTGCCGCGGGACGGGGTGATTGCCGGAAACGGCAAGCGCGGTGTCGGGGCCGATTGGGGGCCGATGCGCAGTGCGTCCAAACGGGCGGATATGTCTCGCTGGCTTCGGCAGCAGTCCTATTGCAAACCGTTGAACGCGACACGGCCCCGCAGCCGTCCGTAAATCATTGGATCAGCGTGAAGTGGTGCCGCTCTGTGGTGATGCCGCGCGCATGTAGCGCGGTTTCCAGTGCGCGGTGCGGTGGGGTGGCCTCGAAGGGCAGTTTGATCTTGCGGCCCGTCTTTAGAATGACTGTGGCGCGGACCGACATATCAAGCCGAGTATCAAGCCGCACGCGGTCGATCTGCGCCAGTGCTATTTTCGCGTCACGCTTGCCGGTGACCCATGACAGATTGTCGGTGTCTAGCGTCAAGCCGCTGCTCGGATTGGTAAAAAGCTCCCAAAGCGCAGGCAGGGTGAAGAGCCCCAGCAGCCCCACAAGCCAGCCCGAAGCATCAAGCCAGAGCCACCCCGCGCCGAGGGCCGCCCAGATCGCGGGCAACACCAGCAGGGCCGTCCGGCTGCGGGCATGGCGGCGGTAGGTATAGGCCGCCATGCTTTCTGTCTGGGGTGCCGCGTCAGGCACCGCGAATGCGGCTAAGCATCTCTGACGTGTCCCGGCTGAGGTCGGGGCTGGCGAGGATGCGGTCCAGTTGCGTCTCGATCATCCCTTGCCGCGTCGCGTCGTAGCGCCGCCATGTCTGAAAGGCCGAACACATCCGCGCCGTGGTCTGCGGGTTCACCGGGTCGAGTTTGATCAACCAGTCGGCCAGCAGCGCGTAGCCTTTGCCGCTTTCGTGGTGGAACCCGGCATGATGCATTGCAAGGCTGCCAAAGACCGCGCGGAAGCGGTTGGGGTTCTTCCAATTGAAATCCGCGTGCTGGGTGAGTTTGCGCGCCACCTCGGCGGCCTCTTCCGGCGCGGCTTGGCTGACTTGCAGCCCGAACCATTTGTCCATCACCAAACGGTCATCGCGCCATTGGACTTCGAAATCCTCCAACGCTTTGACGCCATGGCCTGCGCGCAGCAATGCGGCCAGCGCACTGAGTTGCTGGGTCATGTTGTTGGCCTGATCGTACTGCGCCTGCGCGCGCTCTGGCCCCTGCACGCGGGTCAGCAAGGCAAGGGCGGTATTTGTCAGAGCACGTTTGCCCGATTGCGCGGCATTGGGTTGGTAGGGGGCGTCGACCTTATGCCGATCGTAAAGCTCGCTCAGCAGCGGGGCAAAACGCTCGGCCATGGCATCGCGCGTGGCTTCCACCGCCTGATGGATCGCCGCCGGATCCGGGGTCTTGCCCGCGTCATGAAGGGTGCTGGCCAAATCGGCATGGCTGGGCAGGCCCAGCATCAGCGCGCGGTAGGCAGGCTCCAGCGCCTCATCCTCCAGCACCGCCCGCAATGCTGCGAGCCATTCGTCATCCGGCGCGCTGTCTTCGGTGATCGTGACCAGCAAGGACTGCCGCGCCAAGGTGCGCCCGGCCTCCCACCGGTTGAACGGATCGCTGTCATGGGCAAGCAGCAGCAGGCGCTCTTCTTTCGAGAGGTCTTGATCCAGCACCACCGGAGCGGAGAAGCCCCGCAGCACCGAGGCCACCGGGCGCGCATCCAGCCCGTCGAAGGCAAAGCTCTGCTCCGCTTCGGTCATTTCCAGCACGCGAGAGGGGGCCACTTCGGCCCCGTCCGCGCCGATCAAACCCACGGTGATGGGCAGAACCTGCGGCTTGGGCTCAGGCGTGGCGGCGCTGGGCGGGGTGTGCTGATTGAAGGTCAGCGTGAAGATGCCTTTGCCCGCGTCCCATGCCTCTGTCACCGACAGATGCGGCGTGCCCGCCTGCGCATACCAGCGTTTGAACTGGGTAAGGTCACGGCCCGTGGTGTCTTCGAACACCTTTAGCCAATCTTCGATCGTTGCCGCATCGCCGTCGTGACGCTCGAAATAGAGGTTCAGCGCTTTGGCATAGGCGTCATCGCCCACCAATGTCTTGAGCATGCCGATCACCTCGGCGCCTTTCTCATAAACGGTGGCGGTGTAGAAGTTGTTAATTTCCTGAAAGCTTTCGGGCCGTACCGGATGGGCCAGCGGGCCTTGATCTTCGGCGAACTGGCGCCCGCGTAGGTCGATCACATCGCTGATGCGTTTCACCGCTGGGGACCGCATGTCGGAGGTGAACTGGCTGTCACGGTAGACGGTCAGCCCTTCCTTCAGACAAAGCTGGAACCAATCGCGGCAGGTGATGCGGTTGCCGGTCCAATTGTGGAAATACTCATGGGCGATGATCGCCTCGATCCGCTCGAAATTGTCATCCGTAGAGGTCTCGGGCGAGGCGAGCACGGCGGCGGAGTTGAAAATGTTCAGCCCCTTGTTCTCCATCGCGCCCATGTTGAAGTCATCCACCGCGACGATGTTGAAAATATCGAGGTCATATTCGCGGCCATAGACATCTTCGTCCCATTTCATCGACGCCTTCAGCGCCTCCATCCCAAAGGCACATTTGCCCTCATCCCCGGGACGGACATAGAGGTTCAGATCGACTTCGCGGCCCGACATGGTGGTGAAGCGATCGGAATGGGCGACCAAATCGCCCGCCACCAGCGCGAAAAGATAGGCAGGCTTAGGCCATGGGTCGTGCCATTCGGCGTGGTTCTGCCCCTGCGCTACCGGGTTGCCGTTGGACAGCAAGACAGGATGCGGCCCGTTGATGGTGACGGTAAAGACACTCATCACATCGGGGCGGTCGGGATAATAGGTGATCTTGCGAAAGCCTTCGGCCTCGCATTGGGTGCAATACATGCCGCCCGACATATAAAGCCCTTCAAGGGCGGTGTTGCCCTTGGGATCAATCTCAACCTCGGCTTCCCAGATAAAGGGGCCGTCTGGCACATCGCAGGTCAAACCCCGCTCCGTCACCTTCGGGGAGGCGGGCTTGCCGTCAATCTGCGCGGAAATCAGCGAGAGTTCTTTTCCGTGAAGGAAGAATTCCGCCGTCTGCGCCGCAGGATTTGGGCGAAAGGCGATGCGGCTTTTGACCCGCGTCTTGTGGGGATCAAGCTCAAAGGTCAGTGCCACCTCATCCACAAGGAAGCCGAACGGCTGATAGTCGCTGAGATAGATCGTTTGGGGGGTGGCGTCGCGCATTGGGCCTCCAGTCGGGGGAACGTAATTGGTCTGGGAAAGGTTATGTCTCTAGAAGGCGGCCTGCAAGCCGAGCCGCCCCAACTTCGAGCAATGAGGTGTATCCATGTCCGCCCCCGACAACGATACCGAAACGCAGAAGAAACGTCATCGCCCCGCTTTGATCGGTATCAAAACCGCTATCATCGCGGGCGCGCTATTGATGATTGCTGGCATCGTTTACGCGGTGTTGCAGGCCACGGACCCTTCCCCAGAAGGAGAGGTGCAGCCCGTGGACGGCCCGGCGGACGCCGAGCCTGTGATCGCCACCCCAGAACCGACGGTAAAATAACGCCGTGCCTCGCCGTCCTTCACGCGCTTGCGCCGCTTTGCCTTTCTGCTAGACATTTCGCAAAGGTATTCAGTGCGGGAGAGGGCAGAGAATGACGGGTAGAATTGACAAAAACGGTTTGCAGGTAGACCCCGAACTGGTTGAGTTCATTGATGGATCGGCCCTGCCGGGCACCGATGTAGAAGCGGATGTTTTTTGGGCGGGCCTGTCGGACCTCGTGCATGATCTGGGGCCGAAGAACCGCGCGCTGCTCGAGAAACGTGCCGAGCTTCAGGCCAAAATCGACGACTGGCACCGCACCCGCGCGGGTCAGCCGCACGACGCGGAAAGCTATACCGCATTCCTGCGCGAGATTGGTTACCTCTTGCCCGAAGGGCCAGATTTTCAGATTGAAACGCAGAACGTCGACCCCGAGATCGCGCAGGTGCCCGGGCCGCAGCTTGTGGTGCCAATCACCAATGCTCGTTTCGCGCTCAACGCCGCCAATGCGCGCTGGGGGAGCCTTTATGATGCGTTCTACGGCACCGATGCGCTGGGTGATCTGCCGATGGGCAAGGGGTATGACGTCGACCGTGGTGCGCGGGTGGTGTCGCGGGCAAAAGCTTTCTTGGATGACGCGGTGCCGCTCTCTGCGGGCAGACACGCAGATTTGGCGGGCTACCGCGTTGTGGACGGGCATCTCGAAGGTGTGATGTCTCAGGATGCGGCCCCCTGCGGTTTGGCCGATCCGGCGCAGTTTGCAGGCTACCGGGGCGCGGCAGAAGCGCCAGATGCGATGCTCTTGCGCAACAACGGGCTGCATATTGAGATCAAGATCGACCCGGACCATGCGATTGGCAAAGACGATCCCGCCAGCGTCGCCGATGTGGTCATCGAATCCGCGCTGTCGACCATCATGGACTGCGAAGACAGCGTCGCGGCGGTGGACGCCGAGGACAAGGTGCTGGCCTATGGCAACTGGCTGGGGCTGATGAAGGGCGATCTTGCAGAAACCTTTGAAAAGGGTGGCCAGACCGTCACCCGCCGCATGGCCGATGATCGGAGCTATACCGCGCCGGATGGCGGTGAAGTGACGCTGAAGGGCCGCTCTTTGATGCTGGTTCGCAATGTCGGACATCTGATGACCAATCCCGCCGTGCTCGACCGCGCGGGGCATGAGATCGGCGAAGGGCTGATGGATGCCATGATCACCACATTGATCGCGATCCACGACCTTAAGCGCGAAGGCGGCAATTCGGTCACCGGCAGCGTCTATGTGGTGAAACCCAAGATGCATGGACCCGAGGAAGTGGCCTTTGCCGATGAGATTTTCACCCATGTGGAAAAGACGCTCGGCCTGCCGCAATATACCGTGAAGCTGGGCATCATGGACGAAGAGCGCCGCACTAGCGCGAACCTCGCGGAATGTATCCGGGCCGCGAAACATCGTGTGGCCTTTATCAACACCGGTTTTCTTGACCGCACAGGGGACGAAATCCACACCAGCATGGAAGCCGGGCCGATGGTGCCCAAGGGCGAGATGAAGAACAGCGCTTGGATCGCTGCCTACGAAGATCGCAACGTCGACATAGGCCTTGCCTGCGGATTGCAGGGGCGGGCGCAGATCGGCAAGGGCATGTGGGCCATGCCCGACCGCATGGCCGAGATGCTGGAGGCCAAGATCGGCCACCCCCAATCCGGGGCCAACTGCGCATGGGTGCCATCGCCCACGGCGGCCACGCTACATGCCACACATTACCACAAGGTTGACGTGTTGGCGCGGCAAGAAGAAATCAAAGAGGGCGGCGCGCGCGGCACGCTCGACGCGCTGTTGACCATCCCGGTGCTGGAAGGCCGCAACCTCAGCACCGAAGAAATCACCCGCGAGATTGAGAACAATGCGCAGGGTATTTTGGGGTATGTCGTCCGCTGGATTGATCAAGGGGTCGGCTGCTCCAAAGTGCCCGACATCAACGACGTGGGCCTGATGGAAGACCGCGCCACCTGCCGCATCTCGGCCCAAGCGCTGGCGAATTGGCTGCATCACGGCGTCATCAGCCGCGAAGAAGCCGAGGCTGCGCTTAAAAAAATGGCAGCCGTGGTGGACCGTCAAAACGAGGGCGATCCCAGCTATCGTCCCATGGCGCCCGGCTTTGACGGGGTGGCCTTTCAGGCCGCTTGCGATCTGGTGCTGAAGGGGCGCGAACAGCCCTCGGGCTATACCGAACCGGTGCTGCACGCGCGGCGTTTGGAGTTGAAGGCGCAGAGCCGAGGTTGAGGCCGCGGCGCGAAGCGCCTATGTTCGGGCCATGGTGAAAAAGAGGTAACTCATGGCCCGACCCGTCGTTGGTATCATTGGCAATTCCTACCTGCTGAACGATCAATACCCCGTCCACGCGGGCGGGCAGATGAACACCGAAGCGATTGCCGAGGTGTCGGGCTGCCTGCCGCTGATCGTGCCGAGCGATCCGCGCTTTGTCTCGGTCGAGGAATTGCTGGAGGTCTGCGACGGCTTTTTGCTGACCGGCGGGCGCCCCAATGTGCATCCCGAAGAATACGGTGAACCCGAGACAGAGGCCCATGGTGCTTTTGACCGCGCCCGCGATGCCGTGGCGCTGGCGCTGGTGCGCGCCTGTGTGGCGCGCGGCCAACCGTTCCTCGGGCTGTGCCGCGGCTTTCAAGAGGTGAACGTGGCGATGGGCGGGTCGCTCTACCCTGAGATTCGCGAGCTGCCCGGGCGGATGAACCACCGGATGCCCCCCGATGGCACCATGGAAGAGAAATTCGAGCTGCGCCATGACGTGAGCTTTACCGAAGGCGGTGTTTTCCATCACGTGATGGGGGCATCGAAGGTGCTGACCAACACGCTGCACGGGCAGGGGATCAAGGAACCCGGCCCGCGCGTGGTGATCGACGGCCACGCGGATGACGGCACGCCCGAGGCGATCTACATCAAAGACGCGCCGGGCTTTACCCTCGCGGTGCAATGGCATCCTGAGTGGAACGCGGCCAGTGACCCGGTCTCGCGCCCGTTGTTTGAACATTTCGGTGCCGCGGTGCGGGCTTGGGCCGCGGATGGCTCGGCCCTGCCGGTGATGACTGCCGCGCAATAGAACTGGGCGGCTGACCGCGCGGGTCTCACGGGGCGCGCGCGGCCCTCACTGAATGAGCGCGGGCCGCGCATATTGCGGGCGCTGTCGGGTTGATACCTCTCTTGCGGGGATGCCGCGCGCAGTGCCGCATGACGAGACGACCGCAACCCCCTGTCGAAAACGGGCCATGAAAGATGGGGCCACGATACCGGCTGCCACTGTGATCTGCCGCCAAGCAAGTCAACTGTGCAGGCGGTTCGGGGGCGCGGGTGTCATCATGTGACTGAGCGGCGTTACATCATCGTCCAAGACCGCCTCCTCCGCCGGATGGTCCGCCCTCCGATCCTGCGGCGGGACCTCACGAGAAAAGGCGCGGGAATAGGAACTGTAGGGCCACCCCTCTGGTCGCTGACAATATCCTGCATGCACCGGGCTGAGGTGCACCAGATCGCAGTGCCGCTCGAAATCCGCGTGATCGCGTATCCGATGCTCCCAAAAACGCCGCTGCCATATCCCCTTCTCCCTCCGTTTGATCTGCTGCAGGCTGCGATGTGGGGCTGGGGGGAGGTGTCTGGAAAAGCGCCCCTTCCACATGCCGATGCGGTTGCCGTAGTCATTATCATTCGGGGGCAGGGTCCAAACCGTGTGGATCACATCCGGTAGGACCGCGATGGCATCAATCCGGAACGGCCTGCGCGCCAAAGTCTCGCGCATCGCTTGGCGCAGGGCCGTGATATGCCGCAACAGCGCGTCATCGTCCCGCTTTGCAAGGCGCAGGGTAAAGAAATAGCTGTTCGGGCCATGGGATGAAATGCGGTCTCTCATGGCCCCATGTTTGGCGCAGCTTGGTTAAACTCCCCTTAACGCTGCTACATCTGCCCGCCCGCAATCTCGATCGACTGGCCGTTGACGCTTTCCGAGCCTTCGCCAACCAGCCAAGCCGCTGCCGCCGCCACTTCAGACGGGGCGATCAGGCGTTTGTGGCGGTTGGCGTTGACCATGACATCACGGGCCTTTTCCTCGGACAGCCCGGCGCGTTTGGAGATCGCTTGAGTATTGCGCGCGATGATTTCGGTATCGACATAGCCGGGGCAGAGGGCGTTGAAGGTAAAGGGCTGGCCCATGTAATCCTCACTGAGCGAGCGGATCAGCCCGATCATCCCGTGTTTCGAGGCCGAGTAGCAGGCCGCCCCCGGCAGCCCGCGCAGCCCCGCCATGGAGGACACCGCGATCACCCGGCCCCAATCGGTCTGGCGCATGGATTTCAGGCTCTCGCGGATGGTGAGAAAGGCGCCATCGAGATTGGTCGCCATCATGTCGCGCCAGAAATCGAGGTCGGTTTTATGCAGCGATCGCCCCTCGGCCACGCCTGCGTTTGCCACGCAGATTTGCACCGGCCCGTTGGCCTCTACCGCGCGGGCGATCGTGTCGATGACCTGCGCCTCGTCGCGGACATCCATCGCCATGCCGGTGATGCCATTGCCCGACACTGCGTCAAGCACCTCCTGCCGCCGCCCGGTGATGGTGACCCGCGCCCCCTTGGCCGCCAGATCCTGCGCGATGGCGAGCCCGATGCCGGTGCCACCGCCGGTGATGAATGCGTGTTTGTCTTGCAATGTCATAATGCCTCCCCTTTGCGGGCAGGGTGGCGCGCTGGCGGCGGCAGGACAAGAGGCAGCTTCGGATGACGGGGCGTTATTTGAGGGGCAGCACAGGCGAGGGGCGCAGGGTAGTGGCGGCGCAGACACAATTATCTGGGGCGGGCACAGCCACCCTTGCAGCCGCGCGAACATTCCCTCACAGGTTGCAGCAGGTAACCTGATCACAGGGCCTTGTTTTGTATTGGAGCAGTATCATGAATTTTTCGCAAATTTCCTCACTGGCGCTGGCCGCGTCCTTTGCATTGGGCGCGACAACGGCAGGCGCCGTCGAAGTCACCGGCGGGTCGGTCGGGCTGTCTTATTCGGCCTTCGCCGAAGACACCGATTTTAACCACTGGGGTCTCGAAGGCGCGATGGAACTGGGGTTCAACCGCGATTTCAGCCTGCAAATCGATGCCGCCTATCATGATTTTGGCTTTACCGATATCGACAGCACGCTGCTGGGTCTGCACGGCATCTATCACCTGAACGACGCGACCTCTTTCGGCGCTTTCTACACCTTTGAAGACGTCGAAGGCGATGAGGCCGATATCTTTGGGATCGAGGCTGGCTATGAAGTCCGCGAATGGGAGTTCGAGGGCTATATCGCCAATGTCGACGCGGATCTGGGCGATGCCACGCTTGGCGGTATCAAAGCCCGCTATGAGATGCAGGAGGGCTTTGGCCTGACAGGCTCTTATGACATGGCCGACGATGACACCGGCGATCTGTCCCGGTTCGCAATCCGTCTTGACCGCGACGTATCGGTTAACACCAACCTGTTCCTTGAGGTCGGCTCGGCCAAGGCCGAAGCGGGCGGCGTGAACGTCTCTGAACCCTTCGTCGGTTTGGGCGGCGAGATCGCCTTTGGCGCAGATCGTGGGACCACCTTTGACCAGCGCGGGTTGGCCCGGCTGATCCCGGGTCTCTGATACCCACGCATTGGGTCGGCGATTTGGTATGGCCTTCGGGCCATGCCATTGTCGCGGTGTAGAACGGCTGTTCTATCTCCGCTCCGAAAACAGCAAACCGTTCTCTCGGTGTCGCAGCGCAGCAATTTTGCTCCGTTTCACGTAGCGGTTTGCTTGTACTATTGCTGCGCGCGCGCTATCGCTCTGACTAACAAAGTTGCGCCAAAGCGGCGTGACGGGCCAGCAAAGGGGGACTCTTGGTTTGAAGATCGGGACACCAAAGGAAATATTTGAGGGCGAGAACCGGGTCGCAATGACGCCGGACAGCGCGCTGCAACTGCAAAAGCTTGGGCATACATGCGTCATCGAAACCGGCGCCGGTGCGGCTGCGGGCTTTGACGATGCCGCATATGAGGGCGCAGGCGTCGAGGTGGTGAACACCGCCGCTGCTCTCTACAAGGCCGCCGATGTGGTTGCCAAGGTGCGCCCTCCGTCTGACGCCGAGGTCAAGCGCCTGCGCGCGGGCCAGACGCTCATTTCCATGTTCAACCCTGCGGGCAACAAAGAGCTGATGGAGGCCGCCGCCGCCAAAGGCGCGACCGTCATGGCGATGGACATGGTGCCGCGCATCAGCCGCGCCCAGAAGATGGACGCGCTGTCCTCCATGGCCAATATCGCGGGCTACCGTGCGGTCATTGAGGCGGGCAACAACTTTGGCCGTTTCTTCACCGGGCAGATCACGGCGGCGGGCAAGGTGCCCCCGGCCAAGGTGCTGGTCGTCGGCGCGGGTGTTGCGGGTCTTGCCGCCATCGGCACATCGACCTCGCTGGGTGCCATCACGCTCGCGTTCGACGTGCGCCCCGAAGTGGCCGAACAGGTCGAATCGATGGGCGCTGAGTTTGTCTATCTCGACTTTGAAGAAGAACAGGCCGATGGGTCGGCTTCGGGCGGTTATGCCTCTGTTTCCTCGCCCGAATTCCGCGAAGCGCAATTGGCCAAGTTCCGCGAATTGGCGCCTGATGTGGACATCGTCATCACCACGGCGCTGATCCCCAACCGCGAAGCACCCGAGCTTTGGACCGAGGACATGGTGCAGGCGATGAAGCCCGGCTCCGTGATCGTCGATCTCGCGGCAGAGAAGGGCGGCAACTGCAAGCTCACCAAGATGGACGAGAAGATCGTCACCGACAACGGTGTCACGATCATCGGTTATACCGATTTCCCCTCGCGCATGGCGACGCAGGCTTCGACACTTTACGCCACCAACATCCGCCACCTGATGACGGATCTGACGCCCGAGAAAGACGGTGTCATCAACCACGATATGGAAGATGACGTGATCCGGGGCGCGACCATCACCCACGAAAAAGAAGTGACCTTCCCACCGCCACCGCCCAAGGTCGCAGCCATCGCGGCCGCGCCGAAGAAGGAAAAGGTTAAAGAAAAGACCCCGGAAGAGAAACGGGCTGACGAATTGGCTGCTTTCAAAGCGCAGACCAAGAACCAAGTCACGCTCTTGGCCGTAGGCGCGGCGCTGCTGCTCGGTGTCGGCCTCGTCGCACCCGCCAGCTTCATGCAGCACTTCATCGTCTTCGTTCTGGCGGTCTTTGTCGGTTTCCAAGTCATCTGGGGCGTGGCGCACAGCCTGCACACGCCACTGATGGCGGTGACCAACGCGATCTCCTCGATCATCATTCTGGGCGCGCTGATGCAGATCGGCTCTGGCTCGTGGCTGGTGATCCTTCTTGCTGCCTTGTCGGTCTTCATGTGTGGGATCAACATTTTCGGCGGCTTCCTCGTGACACGGCGCATGCTCGCCATGTTCCAGAAATCCTGAAGGAGCGAGCATCATGGAATACGGATTTACGACAGCGGCCTATGTGGTCGCAGCGGTTCTCTTCATCCTGTCGCTCGGCGGTCTGTCGGGGCAGGAAAGCGCGAAACGCGCGGTATGGTACGGTATCGCCGGCATGGCGCTGGCGGTTGTCGCCACGCTGATCGGGCCGGGGGCGGGGTTCTGGCTCCTCTCGCTGATCCTGATCGCCGCCGGTGGCGCGATCGGCTACCAATTGGCCACCCGCGTGCAGATGACGCAGATGCCGGAACTGGTCGCGGCGATGCACAGCCTTGTTGGTCTGGCGGCGGTCTTCGTGGGCTATAACGCCCATATCGAACTGGGCAACGTAATGGCGATGGACGAGGTGGCGCGCGCCTCCACCGAAGGTTTCGCGGCGCTGCTGGCCAAGAAGGACAGTGTCGAGATCGCGATCCTGCGGGTCGAACTGGTGCTCGGCATCTTCATTGGTGCCGTGACCTTTACCGGTTCTGTCATCGCCTATGGCAAACTGGCGGGCCGCGTCAGCTCGGCAGCGACGAAACTGCCGGGTGGTCACATGCTCAACGCCGGTGCGGCAGCGCTCTCGCTGATCTGCCTGATCTGGTACTTCAACACCGGGGGCTTCTTGCCGCTGTTCATCATGACGCTGGCGGCGCTCTTTATCGGGTATCACCTGATCATGGGCATCGGTGGTGCTGACATGCCGGTGGTTGTGTCGATGCTGAACAGCTACTCCGGCTGGGCCGCGGCGGCGATTGGCTTCTCGCTTGGCAACGATCTGTTGATCGTGGTTGGCGCCTTGGTCGGTTCTTCGGGTGCGATCCTGAGCTACATCATGTGTAAAGCGATGAACCGTTCGTTCGTCAGCGTGATATTGGGCGGCTTTGGCGGGACATCTGGGCCGGCGATGGAGGTCGAAGGCGAGCAGGTGGCGATTGAGGCCGACGGTGTCGCACAGGCGCTCAACGAGGCCGACAGCGTCATCATCATCCCCGGCTACGGCATGGCGGTGGCTCAAGCTCAAGGCGCGGTCAGCGATCTGGTCAAGAAGCTGCGCGCCCGTGGCAAGAACGTCCGCTTTGCCATCCACCCGGTGGCGGGCCGTCTGCCCGGTCACATGAACGTGCTGCTGGCCGAGGCCAAAGTGCCCTATGACATTGTGATGGAGATGGATGAGATCAACGACGATTTCCCCGAGACCGACGTCGCGATCGTCATTGGCTCCAACGACATCGTAAACCCCGCGGCGCAAGACGACCCCAACAGCCCCATCGCTGGCATGCCGGTGCTGGAATGCTGGAAGGCGAAAACCGTCTTCGTCTCCAAGCGCGGGCAGGGCACCGGGTATTCGGGCATCGAGAACCCGCTGTTCTTCAAAGAGAACACGCGCATGTTCTACGGTGACGCGAAGGCCAGCCTCGACAAGCTGCTGCCGCTGATCGACTAATCGTTTTCTTTAAAAGAAAACGACCGGGAATTTTTAAAAAATTCCCGACCTATACATCTTAAACGCCCCGCCGGAAACGGTGGGGCGTTTGCCGTTTCTAGGGGCGGTATACGTCGGTATGCAGTAAGTATCTGAAAAGGCGTATTCTTCTTCTGTTCATCGGCGGCGATAGCGCTATTCTTGGAGGAAGAAACTCTCTCCAGCAGCGGAACCCCTCATGGCCCCGATCAAAGACCACCCGCAGCGCCTTGCCCTCACCGGCGAAATGCACGCACGCCCGTTTCCGCAGCTCGCCGCGCCCTCGCGGGTCGCCTTTCTTGCGGTGAAACCGTCGCCGGATGCCGCACCGCAGGCTGAGTTGAACGCGCTGCTGGCCCATTACGGCGCGCCGCGCGCCGATGCTTCGGCCACGCACTACTATGGGGAAATGGGCCGCTTCACGCTGAAATGGGAGCAGCATACCGAATTCGTTACCTATACGGTGATCGCCCCCACTGGCCGAAGCCTGCCTTTCGCCGCTGCGGATTTCGCCGCCTTTCCCGATGATTGGCTGGCCGACATAGAAGGGGAGCGGATCACCTCGGCCTTGCTTGCGGTCCTGCCGAAGCCAGAGGAGGACGAAGAGATCGCGGGTCACCTGCAAGACTGGTTCGTGCCCGAGAGCCTCGCCGTGGCAGAGGTGCTCGACGGGGCAGCGGTGGTTGCCAGCGATTTTCGGATTGATCCCGCTGGCCATCTGCGGCTGGCACTCTTTACCGACGCGGCGACCGGGCAGCGGCGGATTGGGCGGATCGTGCAGCGGCTGTGCGAGATTGAGACCTATAAGGCGATGTCGATGCTGGGCTTCATGCAGGCGCGCGACATGGCGGCGGCCTTGAATGATCTGGATGGTCAGTTGTCGACCCTCATGGGGGCGATGCGCAGCGGGGCGGGCACGGCGGCAGAAGAGACGCTGCATGCGCTGCTGGATGTCTCGGTCGCGCTAGAGGCGCTGACGGCGGAGACCGCCTATCGCTTCGCCGCCACGGGCGCTTATGAGGCCATCGTCTATGAACGTATATCGGCCCTGCGCGAGGCGCGTTTCATGGGGCGGCAGGGGTTTGGGGAATTCATGATGCGCCGCTATGCGCCCGCCATGCGCACGGTCAAATCTACCGAGACGCGGCTGCAGACCATCGCAGCCCGCGCGCTGAGGGCCGCGGATCTTTTGCGCACGCGGGTGGATGTGGAACGCTCGGCCCAGAACCAAGCGATCCTTGCCAGCATGGACCGCCGCGCCGACCTGCAATTGCGGCTACAGCATACGGTCGAGGGGCTGTCTGTGGTGGCGATCAGCTACTACGCGGTTTCACTGGTCAGCTATCTGCTCTACCCGCTGGCAGAGCCGCTGGCGGTCAGCAAGGGGCTGCTGACCGCCGTGGTCACCGTGCCGGTTGTGCTTGGCGTGTGGTGGACGCTGCGCCACCTGCGGCGGAAGATCGGCTGAGCAACGCCTGCATGGCAAGCGCGCCCAGTGCGATCATCACGATGGCCTCGATGGCCGCGACGGAAAGCGTGGGGACACCCGAAAGGCCCGCGCCCAAGGTGCAGCCCCCGGCCAGCACACCGCCCACGCCCATCATGGCCGCCCCGGTCAGGTAGCGTCCGGTTTGGCGCGGGGCGTCAAAGCTCTGCCACTGAAACTCTCGTGCGATCAGGCTGGCGACCAGCGCGCCGACAAACACGCCGCCCAAAAGCCCGGTGCCAAAGCCCGCGGGGATCGAACTGCTGGCGATGGTCCAGAACAGAGTATCGGCAGAGGGGGAGGTGAAGCTAAGGCTCTCCATCGCGATCGGGTCAAATTCATCCAGCAGGATATACCCGGTGCCGACCCATGCGGCAGGCACCAAAAGCCCGATCAAACCGGCCATTACCAGTTGCCCCGGACGGTTGCCCGAGCGCAGCGCATAGGCCAGCGCCGCCACGGCGATCAGACCGCCCCAAACCAGCGCACCGCCGGGCAGGGCAGCAAGGCTCACGCTGTCGCCCATGTCGACGGTCACGGACCCAAGCGCCACGCGCAGCGGGGCCAGAACCCCTTTGAGTGTGGCATGGGCCACCACGGCAAAGACCAGCACCACCAGCGCCCCGCGCAGGTTGCCGCCGCCTGTCAGCACCGTGAGGCGCGAGATGCAGCCGCGTGTGAGCACCATGCCCGCGCCGAACAGCAGCCCGCCGATGCCAATCGCCAGAAACGGCACGTCACTGGTCATAAAGCGATGCGCGTCGAAACTGATCCAACCCGCGGCCACGGCGGCCTGCGTGCCGATCACCGCCAGCGCCAACGCGGTGAGCCAGACCCCGAGCGCTTGACGCCGGTCTTCGCCCACGAGGCTGCGGCGAAAGCAAAAGCGCGTGCGCTGTGCCAAGACGCCAAACGCCAGCCCGATGAGCGCCGCCAGCAGAACGGACGCCTCTTTTGCTGTCGTCTCTTCAAAGCCGAAAGACTCAAACATCGCGAAAACCCTCGAAAACGGAATTATTTCCCATTTGGAGGGGCTGGGGGTCACAATCAAGCGAAAGCTGACGTGGGGGCCTCCGGCGTCAGCGAAATTATTTCTGTTTTGATGGAGAAATGGGCGACGCTGTTCACCCTGCGTCAGGGGCCGCGAAACAACCGGCCCCCGTCGCGATGGGCGGGGGCCGGTCGGTCCTTATTTGGCTCAGCGTCCGCGAATGCGCGGATCAAGCGCGTCGCGCAGACCATCGCCAAGGTAGTTCACCGCCAGCACGGTCAGCGAGATGGCGATGCCGGGCAGCATCACGCGCTCGGGAAACTCCTGCATGCGGTCCACTGCGTCGGCCAGTTGCTTGCCCCATGTGGGGAAGTCCGACGGAAAGCCGACGCCCAGAAAGCTCAGCGCGCTTTCGGTGATGATCGCCGTGGCAAGGCCAAGGGTGGCCGAGACCATGATGGGCGAGATCACGTTAGGCAGCAGGTGACGGCGGATGATCTTGCCCGGCGTGGTGCCGATAGAGCGGGCGGCAAGGATGAACTCACGTTCCTTCAGCGCCAGAATATCGCCCCGCACGATCCGCGCCGTCTGCATCCAAGAGGTCAGGCTGATGACCGAGACGATGAGGATGAACATGCCCCCCTCAGGCCCAAATTGCGAGCGCAGCGGTTGCCCGAAGAGTGTCACCGCCAAAAGCACCAGCGGCAGGATCGGCAGGCTGAGGATCAGATCGGTGAAACGCATGAGCCAGAAGTCCATCCGCTTGAAAAAGCCCGAAAGCACGCCGACGGCCGTGCCGATGATCAGCGCCAGCGCCATGGCCATCCAGCCCACGGCCATCGACACGCGCCCGCCAAAAAGCATCTGCGCAAGGATGTCGCGGCCCAACTGATCGGTGCCGAAGGGATGGCTCCACCCCGCCTTGGCATCGCCGTCCCACAGCAGCGTATAGATCGGCCGCCAATTCTTGTTGCGAATGTCGAGCTTCTTGGCGTCGATGTCCCACAGATAGGGGCCAAAGATCACCGCGAGCGTGATGAAGATCAGGAAACCGCCGCCGAAAAGCGCGCCCTTGTGCTTGCGGAACTGGTCCCAGACATCGCGCCATTGGCTGCGCGGGGGCTTCTGCGGGCCCTTGTCTTGCAGGGCTTTCATGAATTCGAGGTCGGCTTCGACCGGGCTGGCGGGAATGGGTTGCTCAGTCATAACGGATCCTTGGGTCAAGCAGGCCGTAGAGGATATCTGCGATCAGGTTGAACAGCACGATCAACACCGCAAAGATAAAGGTCAGGGTCATCACCATGGGCAAATCGTTGGCGCGCAGCGCGGTCAACAGAAGCTGGCCGATGCCATTCACCTTAAAGACGTTCTCGGTGATGATGGCGCCGCCAAAAATGGCAGGCATGCCAAGCGCGATGATGGTGACCACCGGGATCATCGAGTTGCGCAGCACATGCACCATGACGACGACGCTTTCCTTCAGCCCTTTCGCGCGGGCGGTGCGCACGTAGTCTTGGTTGAGGTTGTCGAGCATCGCACCGCGCATGTAGCGGCTGATCTGCGCCGTGGTTTGCAGCGCCAGCACCATGACGGGCATGATCATCTGCATGAATTGCACTTTGAAGCTGGCCCAGTCATTCACCACATGGGTGGTGTCATAGATTGACGGCAGCCATCCCAGATAGACCGAGAAAATCACGATTAGCAGCGGCCCAGTAAAGAACGGCGGGATCGAAAAGCCGATCATGGTGATGAAGGTACCCGCTTGATCAAAGACCGAATAATGGCGGTAGGCCGAGTAGATGCCGATGGGAATGGCGATGACGATCCCCACGATATAGGCCAGACCCACGACCCAAAGGGTCTGCGGCATGCGCTGGATCACGATGTCCATCACAGGCGAACGGGTCTGCCAAGAGATCACGCGCAGCTTGCCGTCCGACAGGTTGGTGTCGGGCAGCCAGCTAAACAGGGCGGAGCGGTTGGTCAGGTAGTCGATGAAGACCTGCGGCTCGATCCAAAAGACCTGCACCAGCCATTTCCAATATTGGATATAGATCGGTTGCCCAAGGCCAAGCGCCTCGCGCATTTTTTCTTTCACTTCAGGCGGGACCGTCAGCGGCACTTGGGCCATGGGGTCGCCGGGGGCGAGTTGTAGCAGCAGGAAAATCACCAGGCTGATAAACAAAAGCGTCGGGATCGACAAAAGAAGTCGTCGGATGGAGAAGGTCAACATGGGCGTCGCCTTTGTAGGTCAGTCTGTGAGGGGGTGGGGGCGAGAGGGGGGCGTGCGGATGGCGCACACCCCCCAAAGGTCGGTGAAGGGAGGCGCAGCATGCCGCGCCTCCGTCCTAGATCACTCTTCCATGCGGTACCAATCGGCGGCATTCCACAGCTCGGAGTCCCATGTGTTCAGAACAACGCCACCAAGGGTGTTGGCTGCAGCAGAAACGCGACCACGGTCAACCAGCGGCAGGATCGAGTAGCTGTCTTTGGTTAGCATGTCGTTCAGCTTTTTGGCCAGTTCGCCACGCTTTTCCATTTCGCCGGTACGGCCCAGTTCGGCCACCATCGCGTCATACTCTTCTTCGCAGAAACGGTTGATGTTCTCACCCTGCCACTGCGATTCCGGGCTTGGGAATTTGGCGCAGGTCCGCTGAGCGAGGTAGCTTTGCGGATCGGTGCCATCGAAGTTGTTGGCATACATTTCCACGTCTGCATAGAAACGCTGGAATGTGTCGGTCGAACCGGGATCACCCCCAAAGAAGACCGAAGCGTCGATGTTGCGCAATTCGGTTTCAACACCGATCTGGCTCCACCAATCCTTGATCAGCGCTTGGAAGTCCTGACGCACGGCGTTGGTCGAGGTCTGGTAAAGGATTTCCAGCTTCACGCCGTCTTTTTCGCGGATGCCGTCGCCATCGCTGTCAACCCAGCCCGCTTCGTCCAAGAGCGCCTTGGCGCCTTCGATGTCTTGGGTCAGGCAGTCGGTGTTGTCGGAGGCGTAAAGCTCTGGCGCGGGCACCATGTTGCAGGTGGCGCGGCCCGCTTGGCCGTAGCCGACTTCGACCAGCAGTTCGCGGTCAATCGCCATCGACAGTGCCCGGCGGACGCTCTCATCGGTGAGGAACGGATGCGGGTGCTTGGCTGTGGCCCGCTCACCTTCCGGCAGGTCCGGGGAGGGGTCTGTCATGTTCAGTTCCAGACGCTCAACCAGCGTGCCGAAAGCCGACATCGGCTTGCCCTTGCCGCCTTCGGCCATCTTGGCGATGACATCGGGGGCCAGTTGCAGGTTCCAGGCGTAGTCGAATTCGCCGGTTTCCATCACGGCACGGCCCGCAGCTGTCGCGTCGCCGCCACCTTTGAAGGTCAGCGAGGCAAAGGCGGGCTTGCTCGGGTCGCGGTAGTTTTCGTTCGCGGCCATGGTGATCACGTCGTTCGGGCGGAACTCAGTGACGGTGAAGGGGCCGGTGCCGATGGGGTTAAAGTTCGCTTCGGTACACTCGGGCGCCTTGGCGCCAGTACAATCGGCAAACTGCGCTGCCTGAATGATCGGGGACTGGCCGCCCATGAAGGGGCCGTAGGGGTTCGGCATCGGCTCGGAGAAGGTAACCTTGACCGTCTGGTCGTCGACCACATCGACCGAAGAGACACCTTCGAATTTGGCCAACTGTGCGCAGCCGCCTTCGGGGTTCATGCAGTAATCGGCGGTGAATTTGACGTCATTGGCGGTGACGGGGGTGCCGTCGGACCACATCAGCCCATCTTTCAGCTTCCATGTGATGGTCTTGAGGTCTTCGCTCACGCCGCCGTTTTCCAGCGTCGGAATTTCGTTCGCCAGATAGGGGACCAGCGCGCCGGTTTCGTCATAGCGACCAAGGGGTTCGAGGATCAGCGAGGACGCTTCGACGTCCTTCGTGCCGCTCGACAGATAGGGGTTCAGGATCGAAGGCGCCTGCCAATAAATGATTTTGACTTCGCCGTCGCGGCCACGCTCGCCCTCATGGGCTTCTGCAAAGGCCATAGGGGCAAACGCAGTCGATGCGACAGCCCCCATCAATAGGGTCTTCAATTTCATATCTTACTCCATGTTGGACACGTGGGCGTGCCGCTTTTTGTCGACGGGATTGCCCCCGCCTTGTTGTTGTCGCCCCAGAAAGAACATGAGCTTCACCTGCTAAACATAACAAAAAAAGCAATATTCAACCTGTGATCGAAGCGTTCTTTCCAAACCGCATGGGCCATATCGAAACAGGTTTCCCAAAAATTGCAAGGGCGGACATGACGCAAATATGACAAAGCGCGAACTGCCCGCGTCAGGTTTGACAGTCTCATGACATTCGCCGTAGCGTCGGGCAAAATCTGCGCCAATAAAAACAACAGGGAAACAGATGCTGGATCACGCAAACGGGGCGCCAATCGCCCAAATTCAGGGCCTGCGCGTCGAATTTCAAACCAAAGATGGCCCCGTTGTCGGCGTCGAAGATGTCAGTTTCGACATCAACCCCGGTGAGACGGTTTGCGTTGTCGGGGAATCGGGATCGGGCAAATCGGTGTCTTCGCTGTCGCTGATGCGGCTGGTCGAATACGGCGGCGGTGAAATTGCAGGCGGGCGCCTTCTTTTTGAGCGTGGTGAAAAGGGGCAGGTCGATCTGGCGGCCAGCAGCGGCAGCCTCATGCGCAAGATTCGCGGCAATGAAATCGGCATGATCTTCCAAGAGCCGATGACCGCGCTGAACCCCGTATTTACCATCGGCAAGCAGATGACCGAGGGCCTGCGCCTGCATCTGAACATGTCCCGGCAAGAGGCCGAGGAACGTGCGTTGGAATTGATGCAGCAGGTCCGCATCCCTGAGCCTGAGCGCCGGTTGAAGCAGTACCCGCATGAGCTTTCGGGCGGTATGCGCCAGCGCGTGGTGATCGCCATGGCGCTGGCCTGCGAGCCGCGCCTGCTGATCGCGGATGAGCCCACCACCGCGCTCGACGTGACGATTCAGGCCGAAATCCTCGCCCTGATGGACCGGCTCAAGCGCGAAACGGGCACGGCGGTGATGTTCATCACCCATGACATGGCCGTGGTGGCGCAGATGGCTGACCGGGTCGTCGTCATGTTCCGCGGCAAGAAGGTCGAGGAAGGCACCGTCGAGGAGATCTTTGAGAACCCGCAGCACCCCTATACCAAAGCGCTCTTGGCCGCCGTGCCGAAACTGGGCGAGATGACGGGCAAGCCATACCCCGAGCCGATGAAGCTTTTGGGCAGTGAGGACAAGGAAATCGTTCCGATCAAGGGCCGCGAAGAGGTGCTCTTGTCGGTCAGGAACCTGACCACGCGCTTCCCAGTGCAGGGCGGTTTCCTGCGCCGCACTGTGGCCAATGTGCATGCGGTCGAAGACCTGTCCTTTACGCTCAACAAAGGTCAGACGCTGAGCCTCGTTGGCGAATCGGGCTGTGGCAAATCCACCGCCGGACGGTCGATCCTGCGGCTGGTGGAGCCGATGTCGGGAGAGGTGAACCTTGACGGTGTCGATATCATGTCGCTCGACCAATCAGCTTTGCGCACCGCGCGGCTCGACATGCAGATGATCTTTCAGGATCCCTTCGCCTCGCTCAACCCGCAGATGCAACTCGCGGATCAGGTGGCCGAGCCGATCCACAATTTTGCGACCCTCAAGGGGGCCGAAATTACCAAGCGGATCGAGATGCTCTTCGACCGGGTGGAACTGCCGCGCAGCTTCATGCGCCGCTTCCCGCATGAGCTGTCAGGCGGCCAGCGCCAACGGGTCGCCATCGCCCGCGCGCTTGCGCTGAACCCCAAGCTGATCATCGCGGATGAAGCGGTCTCGGCCCTTGATGTGTCTGTGCAGGCGCAGGTGCTCAACCTGATGATGGAGCTTCAGGCCGAGATGGAGCTGTCGTTCCTCTTCATCAGCCACGACATGGCGGTGGTGGAGCGGGTAAGCCACTACGTCGGCGTCATGTATCTGGGGCGCATCGTCGAGATGGGCTCGCGCCAGCGGGTGTTTGAGAACCCGCAGCACCCCTATACCCAAGCGCTGATGAAGGCCGTGCCAATCGCCGATCCGCGCCGGCGCAAGTCCGAGAAGGACCTGAACTTCAAACCGATTCCCTCGCCGATCCACCCTGTCAGCTATCGGGCCGAGCCTTCGGTCTACCGCGAGGTGGAGCCGGGGCACCATGTGCTGACCACCGACAGTGGCTATTGAAAGAATACCAATGAACGAACGCCTGACCCCGCTCGAGTTGATGACCAAACTCATTAGCTTTCCCACCGTGTCGCGGGACACCAACATCCCGCTGATCGACTGGGTGGCCGAGTACCTCGCCTCCCACGGGATCGAGAGCCACCGCTACGTCGATCCTGATCAGCCCAAACATGCGCTTTTCGCCCATGCGGGCCCGTGGGAGGAGGGGGCCGTGGTGCTTTCGGGCCATACCGATGTGGTGCCGGTCGACGGGCAGGCATGGGACACCGACCCTTTCACCGTGACCGAGAAAGACGGCCGCTATTACGGACGCGGCACCTGCGACATGAAGGGCTTTGACGCGCTGGCGCTCTGGGCTTTGGTCGAGGCGCATTATGCAGACGTCAAACGCCCCCTACAGATCGCGCTCAGCTTTGACGAAGAGATCGGCTGCACCGGTGCCCCGCCGATGATCCAAGCGATGCAGGGCGTGGTGCCCAAGGGCTCGGCGGTGATCGTGGGCGAGCCTTCGACCATGCAGGCGGTGACTGGCCACAAGGGCGGCATTGGCTTTAACACGCACCTCGTGGGCTTTGAGGTGCATTCCTCGCTGCTGCACACCGGGGTCAACGCGATCATGGCGGGCGCCAAGCTCATCGAATGGGCCAATGACGTGAACAGCGACAACATGGCCGCCAAACCGACCGAGACGGCGGCGATGTTCGACCCGCCCTTCACCACCGCCCATGTCGGTGTGATCGAAGGCGGCACGGCCCACAACATCACCGCCAAGGACTGCAAATTCGCCATGGATTTCCGCGTGGTGCCGGGTGAAGACAAAGACAAATGGGGCACCGCCTACCTCAAGAAGGTCCGTGAGGTCGAAAAGCAGATGCAGGACGTGGTGCCCGAAACCTACATCGAGACCTCGACCCGTTTCGACGTGCCCGCGCTGCAGCCCGAAAAGGACGGCGAGGCCGAGCAGATCGTGCGCCAGATCACCGGCGACAATGCCAGCCACAAAGTGAGCTACGGCACCGAAGCCGGGCAGTTCCAAGAGGCAGGGTATTCCGCCGTGATCTGTGGGCCGGGCGACATCGCGCAGGCGCACCAGCCCAATGAATTCATCGACGTGGCGCAATTCGAGGCCGGTCACGACTTCATGCGCCGGCTGCTGACCCGCTTGCAGGGCTGAGCCATCCCTGACAGACCTAGGGCAGGCCCCCCGCAGGGGCCTGTCCTTTCCACGGCCGCCCGGTGCAGCCGCGCGGTCCCAGCCTCCGGGGTTCGCATGTCCGTTTTTCCTATCACCCTTGCCACCCCTGCCAGCTACCCCCGCACCCCGCCGCGTGACAGCGAGGTGGTGGTCATCGGCGGTGGCGTGATCGGTGTCTGCACCGCCCTGTTTCTGGCGCGGGCGGGCAAACAGGTGACGCTGCTGGAAAAGGGCCGCATTGCCGCCGAACAATCCAGCCGCAACTGGGGCTGGATCCGCCAACAAGGGCGCGACCCGGATGAGTTGCCGATCATGGTCGAAGCCGCGCGGCTTTGGCGCGAACTGGCCCCAGAGCTCGACCGCGACATCGGGCTGAAACAGACCGGCGTGACCTATCTGGCAAGGTCGGACGCCAAGATGCAAAGCTACGCAGACTGGCTGCCCCACGCCAAGGCGAATGGGATCGACAGCCGGTTGATGGACGCAGGCGAGGTGGCGGCGGCTTTTCCGGGGCTGAGCAAAGGCTACACCGGGGCGTTGATCACCCCCTCCGACATGCGGGCCGAACCTTGGGTCGCGGTGCCAGCGCTGGCCGCCTTGGCCGTCAAAGAGGGCGTGCGCATCATCGAGAACTGCGCGGTGCGCAAGCTTGACCTCGCCGCGGGCCGCGTGGCGGGGGTGAGCACCGAAGCGGGGGCGATCCGCACGACATCGGTGGTGCTGGCGGGCGGGGCATGGTCGGCGCTTTTCCTGCGCGCGCATGGCGTCACCCTGCCGCAGCTATCCGTACGCGAAAGCGTGGTGGCGACCAACGTGCTGCCCGAGGTGCACGCCGGTGCCGTGGCCGAGGCGGGGCTGGCCTTTCGCCGCCGCGCTGATGGGGGGTATACGCTGGCTCCGGGGGCGGCGCCCGACCTCTATGTCGGGCCAGATGCCTTCCGCGCCCTGCGTCACTACCTCCCACAGTTGCGCGCCACCCCCTTTGGCCAGCGGCTGCGGATGTCTGCACCTAAGGGCTTTCCTGATGCATGGCGCACCCCGCGCCAATGGGCCGCGGACAGTTTCAGCCCCTTCGAGGCGATGCGCATCCTTGATCCCGCCCCCGATCACCGCCGGTTGCGCCGCACAATCAAGCAGTTCGCCGCGCTTTATCCCGAACTACCACCGATCACGGCGCGCAATTCATGGGCGGGCATGATCGACACAATGCCCGATATCGTACCCGTGGCGGACAGTTGCGCCCAAATTCCGGGCCTCGTCATTGGCACCGGCATGTCGGGCCACGGTTTTGGCATCGGGCCGGGCATGGGGCGGGTGCTGGCCGCACTGGTCATGGGCGATGCACCGGGGCATGATCTGAGCAGATTTCGCGCCGACCGGTTCAGTGATGGCACGCCCATCCGCCCCGGTCCGGCGCTTTAACCTCATTGTTTCAAAGGACATAGCCCATGCCGATCAAGAACCGTTTCGCCGAGACCCACGCCGAGACCACCGCATGGCGCCGCCACCTGCATCAGCACCCTGAACTGATGTTCGACCTGCCCGAAACCTCGAAATTCGTCGAAGACAAGCTGCGCAGCTTTGGCATCACCGACATCACCACCGGCATCGCGCAGACCGGCGTGGTCGCGGTGATCGAGGGGCAGAGCAATCGCTCAAACCGCACCATCGGGCTGCGCGCCGATATGGATGCGCTGCCGATCATGGAAGCGACGGGGCTGCCCTATGCCTCCAAGACTCCCGGCAAAATGCATGCCTGCGGCCATGATGGGCATACGGCGATGCTCTTGGGTGCTGCACAATACCTTGCGGAGACGCGCAATTTCGATGGCCGCGTCGTGCTGATCTTCCAACCCGCCGAGGAAGGCGGCGGCGGTGGCAATGTCATGGTGCAAGAGGGGCTGATGGACCGTTGGGATATCGATGAGGTTTACGGCATGCACAATATGCCCGGCCACCCCACCGGGCATTTCGCAATCCGCGAGGGCGCGCTGCTGGCTGCGGCGGATGAGTTCAACATCACGCTGACCGGGCAGGGCGGCCATGCCGCGGCCCCGCATGAGGCCATCGACACCAACCTCGCTGCCGCCCATGTGTTGATCGCGCTGCAATCCATCGCCAGCCGCAACACCGATCCGCTGAAACAGGTCGTCGTCTCGGTCTGCACCCTGCGCAGCGATACCGACAGCCACAACGTCCTGCCGCATCAGGTGCTTCTGCGCGGCACGGTGCGCACTTTGGACCCCGTGGTGCAGGATTTGGCCGAGCAGCGCTTGCACGACCTCACCCGCCTGACTGCCGAAGCGCATCAGTGCAAGGCAGAGATCGACTATCAGCGCGGCTATCCCGTCACGCGCAACCACAGCGACCACACCCTCTATGCCGCCGAGGCAGCCGACAAGATCACCCCCGGCACCGACCGCGACACCCCGCCCATCATGGCAGGCGAAGATTTTTCCTATATGCTCAACGCGCGACCGGGTGCCTATATTATGATCGGCAACGGCGATGGGGCGACGGTGCACCACCCGGCATATGACTTTGACGATGCCGCAATCCCGGCGGGTTGCTCATGGTTCGCGCAGGTGGTTGAGGACCGGCTGGCAAGGGCGTAAGCATGTGGCAGATAAATGCGACTGCATGAAAATCAGCGCCAACCCAACTCCGGAGGATACTTCCCAAATGGCCGTTAAGAACCGATTTGCCGAGCTGCATGACGACATCACCGCATGGCGCCGCGATCTGCATGAAAACCCCGAAATCCTCTTTGAGACGCACCGCACCTCGGCCACCGTGGCCGAGAAACTGCGCAGCTTCGGCTGCGACGAGGTCGTCGAGGGCATTGGCCGCACCGGCGTCGTCGGCGTGATCAAGGGCAAGGAAACCGGATCGGGCAAGGTCATCGGGCTGCGCGCCGACATGGACGCGCTGCCGATCCACGAACAGACCGGGCTTGAGTATGCCTCTAAGACCGACGGCGCGATGCATGCCTGCGGTCATGACGGCCACACCGCGATGCTGCTGGGGGCGGCGCAATATCTAGCCGAGACCCGCAATTTCGACGGTACCGTCGTGGTGATCTTCCAGCCCGCCGAAGAGGGCGGCGGCGGTGGCCGTGAGATGTGCGAGGACGGTATGATGGACCGTTTTGGCATCCAAGAAGTCTATGGGATGCACAACTGGCCGGGCATGCCCACGGGCTCTTTCGGCATCCGCCCGGGGTCTTTCTTTGCTGCGACGGATCAGTTCGACATCACCTTTGAGGGCCGCGGCGGCCATGCCGCCAAGCCGCATGAGACCGTCGACACAACCGTGATGGCCGCGCAGGCCGTGCTGGCGCTGCAAACCATTACATCGCGCAATGCCGACCCGGTGGAGCAGATCGTCGTCTCGGTCACCGCCTTTGAGACATCTTCCAAAGCCTTCAACGTGATCCCGCAGCGGGTGCAGATGAAAGGCACCGTGCGCACGATGTCGGCGGATATGCGCAGCCTTGCCGAAAAGCGGATCAACGAGATTTGCAACGGCATCGCGGGCACCTTTGGCGGCACAGCGGATGTGACCTACCACCGCGGCTATCCGGTCATGGTGAACCACGAAGAGCAGACCGAGTTTGCCGCCGATGTGGCACGCTCAATCTCGGGCGATTGCGTCGAGGCGCCGCTGGTCATGGGGGGGGAAGACTTCGCTTTCATGCTCGAAGAACGCCCCGGTGCCTATATTTTGGTCGGCAACGGCGACACGGCGGCGGTGCACCATCCGGAGTATAACTTCAACGATGAGGCGATCCCGGCAGGCTGTAGCTGGTGGGCGGGTATCGTCGAGCAGCGGATGCCAGCCGCCTGATCCCGCAATCAGAAACGATCCTAGCGCGCCTCCTTCGGGGGCGCGTTTTTCTTTGGCGGGCCTAGCCGCGTTCCCACAGCGCGTTATAGACGGCTTCGATCCCATCGGCCTCGGTCCGCGCGCTAAAGCGGTGTTCGGCCCAGTGGCGCGCAGCTTCTGAAAAAGCGGCTTGGTCCTCTCGCTCAAGCAGGGACAGCGCGGCTTGGGCCGCAGCCTCCGCCGCGCCAAGCGGGACCACCTTGCCCACACGGCCACCATTCGAAAAAGCGCCGTAATACCCTGCATCGCTGCCCACGAAGGGCACGCCCGAGGCCAGCGCTTCGAGCGGGACCATGCCATAGCCCTCGTAGCGCGGCAGTTGCACCACCAGCGACAGCGCGCGCATCAGTTTGGGCAGGTCGGCGGCAGGGTATTCGCCCACGAAAAGCAGCCGCTCCGCGAGGCCCGCCGCCTCGACCTGCGCCTTGAGCTTGGTCAGAAACGCCTCATGTTTGCCGCCCGCGCGGCCAATCACCAGCGCCACCGCGCCGGGGCGTTCGGGCAGCAAGCGCAGCATCGCCTCCACGAAAAGGTCGGTGCCTTTCTCGGGCCGAATGCGCCCCACGGTGGCGATGCCATGGGTGCCACCAAAGCCCAATTGCTCCCAAGCGGCGCCCCGGTTGGTGGCGGGAGAGAAGACATCGGTATCCACCCCATGCGGCACCACGGCGCGGACATGGGGCACGAACTCCGCCGCGCGTTCGGTCGTGGCGATGACCGCGTCCATTTGCCGGATCAGCCAGCGTGGATAGGCTGAATGCAGGCGCTGCGCGGCAGAGGTGAAGACGATCCGGATATTCGCCCCGCGTACATCGCGCAGCCAAAGCGCGCTGCGCATCTCGGGGTTGCGGCGGACGTGCCAGATGGCGAAGGGGCGGTCTTGGGGGGGATGTTTTCGGGTGATCCGCCCCGCGGCGGCACGGGTCAGCGGCACCGGGCAGCCGGGGAGGGGTTGGCCCACTAACACCAACTCGTGCCGATTGACCTGTTGGCGCACCACATTGGCCGCCGTGGCCGAGACGCCGGTGAAATTGCGGTTGTAGTTGGTGACGAAAAGCTCAGGCATCGGCGCTGTCCTCTCGCAGGCGCAGGGCCGTGATCAGCCGCTCGGCAATACTGTCGAGTTTGTCGATTTGCCCCGCGGCATAAGTTTTCGACGCGGCCACACCGCTGGCGCGGGCAATATCGTTGCGCAAAAGATCCGCCACACGGTCCGCCAAATCCTGCGTGCCCGCCACCAGACGCGCGGCACCTGCGGCCTCCATCCCGGCAAAGGTCTCGGCGAAATTGGCGACATGGGTGCCCGAAAGCACCATCGCCCCGGCCTGCGCAACCTCATAGGGGTTATGCCCCCCAATTGGGTGTAGCGATCCGCCCAGAAAGACGATGTCGGACAGCGCGTACCAGGTGCCCAGCTCGCCCAATGTGTCGGCCAGATAGACCTGCTCGCGCGGCATGTCGCCCCGCGTCCGGCGGCCATGGGTCAGTCCGACGCTGGCGATGAGGCCGGCCACCTCGTCCCCGCGTTCCGGGTGGCGGGGGACAAGGATTAGACACAGGTCGGGGACCTGTTCGAGCAGTTGCCGATGCGCTTCTAATACCGCTTTCTCCTCGCCCGGATGGGTGGAGGAGGCGATCCAGACGGGGCGGTCGCCAAAGGCCGCACGGGCCTGCGCGATGGTGTCATCGTCCTGCGGCAGGGGGCCTGCCATAGACTTGAGGTTGATCCCCGGAGCGACCCGATCGGCGGGGGCGTTGATGGTGGTCATGGCCCGCGCCATCGCGTCATTCTGCGTCAGGATCAGGTCAAACACACCAAAGAGAAACCCCGCCAGCGCGGGCTGTTTCTGCCAGCGTTCGATAGAGCGTTGCGACAGGCGCGCGTTGATCAGCGCCATTGGCGTGCCACGCGCATGGGTCCGCCGCAGCATCTGCGGCCAAAGCTCGCTCTCGACGAAAAGCGCCGCGTCGGGCCGCCAATGGTTGAGGAACCGCTTTAGCGGGCCGGGGGCGTCGAGCGGGGCGAATTGGTGCCGGCTGCGCGGCGGCAGGCGTCGGTCCACCAGCCGGGCCGAGGTCGCGGTGCCGGAGGTGATGAGGAAATGCGCCTGCGGCAGCGCGCGGCCCATCCGATCAATCAGCGCCAAAACCGACAGGCTTTCCCCGACAGAGGCGGCGTGAAACCAGATCAGCGGCCCCTCGGGGCGCGGCTGGCTGGCGTGGCCAAGCTTTTCGCGCGCGCGTTTCGGCTCAACTTCGGCCCGGCGCAGCTTGGCCATGGACTGCCGTCCTGCGATGGGCAGCATCACAGTGCTTGCCGCGACCCATGCCCGGTAGAGGAACGGCGTGGTCATCGGGCTCAGCCGCCCGTGTGGCTCATGTGGCGCGGCATCTGCCCGTCGACACGCTGGCGTGAATAGTCGAAATCATGCCCCTTGGGCTTGCGGTCGATCGCCGCGCGGATCGCCTCTTGCAGCGGGACATCCGTATCGGGGTGATCGCGCAGTGGGACGCGCAGATCGGCCACGTCTTCTTGGCCCAGACACATGAAAATCTCACCGGTGCAGGTGACCCGCACGCGGTTGCAGCTTTCGCAGAAATTATGGCTCAGCGGGGTGATGAAGCCGATCTTCTGACCCGTCTCTTCGAGCCGCACATAGCGGGCGGGGCCGCCGGTCCGCTCGGCCAGATCGGTAACGGTATAATGTTCGGCATAGCGCGCGCGCACGTCCTTCAGGGACCAGAACTGACCAAATCGGTCTTCGTTGCCCAGATCGCCCATCGGCATGACTTCGATCCATGTCAGGTCAATCCCACGCTCGGCGCACCATTCGGTGATGCGCGGCAGTTCGGGTTCGTTAAAACCTTTGAGCGCCACGGCGTTGATCTTGATTTTCAGGCCCGCGCGCTGCGCCGCGTCGATCCCGCGTAGCACCTGCGGCAGGCGGCCCCAGCGGGTGATGTCCGCGAATTTCTGCTCGTCCAGCGTGTCGAGAGAGACGTTCACCCGCCGCACGCCCGCGGCATAGAGATCATCGGCAAAGCGTTCAAGCTGGCTGCCATTGGTGGTCAGCGTCAGCTCCTTCAGCTTGCCACTGTCGAGATGGCGCTTCATGCCGTCGAAGAATGTCATGATGCCGCGCCGGACCAGTGGCTCGCCACCGGTGATGCGCAGCTTTTCGACGCCGAGGTTGATGAAGTTGCTGCACAGGCGGTCCAACTCCTCCAGCGTCAGCAATTCCTTCTTGGGCAGGAAGGTCATGTTTTCCGACATGCAATAGACGCAGCGAAAATCGCAGCGGTCAGTGACGGAGACGCGCAGGTAGGTGATTGCGCGCATGAAGGGGTCTATGAGGGGTGCTGTCATGTCTCATAGGTAATGCCCCGCCCACTGCGGGGCAAGCGGCATTTGGACGATTGATAAGGGGGCAGGGCGCGGATAGGCTGCGCGGATGACACGTATTATCTTACCGCTTTTCATCGTCGCCGCCACGGCAGGCTGCAGCACCCTGTCGGACCGTTTCGGCATGGATGCCTCCCAGTCCGAGCCTGCGGCCGCATCCGCCCCGACCGAAGCCCCGGCAGAGGCCGCGACCGCGCCGGCCGCTGCGACGCCGCCTGCCGCCTCTCCGATCGCGACCGGGGGCAGCAGTGCCGAGGCGCTTGATACAACCACCGCCGCAGAGCGCGAAGCAGCCAGCCGCGCGCCTGCCAGCACCGGTGCCGCCTTGGGGACGACAGTGGTCAGTCTGGGCAGCGCGACAGAGCCGGGCCTGTGGTTGAAAACACCTCTGGTCGACGCCGAACAGCCGGGCCGGGTGACCAACCCCGCAACGGGCAAATCGGCCGCCGTGACCCTGATCCCGCTGGAGGGGCCTGCAACCGCAGGCAGCCGCATGTCGCTGCCCGCTTTGCGTTTGATCGGCGCCTCCCTGACTGACCTCACCACGGTCGAAGTCTCGACCGAAGGGTAAGGCGCGGGGTCAGCCTGCGCCGTCTGACTTTTTCAGCAGGCGCAGCGCTTCTTTCACCGCGAAAGGTTTCATCGCCTCCCCATGGGTGGCGACAAAGGTGCGGGTGCGTTCGGGATCGTGTTTCGACAGGTCGCGCAACCACCAACCGATCGCCTTTTGGATGAACCAACGGTGATCCGGCACCATCGTCGCGGCCCAGCCAAGGATGCGGTCCCGCGCGGCAAGCTCTTCTGGTTTAGGGTTGTTCTGCTTGGTCCACGGCAGGGTCGAGACCAAAGCCGCCCGCCGCGTCCAGAGGTGATCAGAGGCGACCCAGCCTTCCACTTCGTCCAGACGTGCCGGATCGGCCACCAGACGTTTCTGCGCGGCCATGCTGGCATGGTCGGCAATCGCCCAACTGTCGAAATCCGCGGTCCAGCTTGCGATCAACGCCCATGCGGCTTGATCGTCGGGGCGCAGTCGCGCTTGGGTCAGCAGCTTTGCTGCCGCGACGCGCGCCTCGAAAATATCCGACTGCCACAGGGTGTCGGCAAGGGCGACTCGGCCCTCAACATCGAGCGCATCGCGCCAAGTCTGGGCAAGCTCCGCGATCTGCGGATTGGTGAGGCCAAGGTAGCGCCGGTCGGCTTTGTGATAGGCGCGCATCTCTTCGGCGCGGGCCGGGTTGGCCTGCGCTTCGAGGTCCTCAAGGGCGGTTTCCAAATTCATTCCACCGTCACCGATTTCGCCAGATTGCGCGGCTGGTCCACATCCGTGCCTTTCGCCACGGCGGTGTGATAGGCCAGCAACTGCGCCGGAACCGCATAGAGGATCGGGGCCAGTGCATCCGGGACGGGGGGCATTTCGATGCTGAACCAGACGCCTTCATTGGCTTCGGCCTGCCCTTTGGAGTCGGAGATCAGGATCACCTTGCCCTTGCGCGCCATGACCTCTTGCATGTTGCTGACGGTCTTGTCGAACAGCGCGTCGCGCGGCGCCATAACGACCACCGGCACATGCTCATCCACCAGTGCGATGGGGCCGTGCTTCAGTTCACCTGATGCATAAGCTTCGGCGTGTATGTAGCTGATTTCCTTGAGTTTCAAGGCGCCTTCGAGAGCGAGGGGATACATCTGACCTCGGCCAAGGAACAGCACGTCACGGGCATGTGAGAGCTTCAGCGCGGCCTCTTGCATTGTGTCGTTCTGTTCAAGCGCCGTGCTGATGATCGCGGGCAGCCCCCGCAGGCTTGAGATGTGATCGGCGAATGTCTCGGCGCTGATCGCGTCGCGGTCCCGTGCGGCCTTGAGAACCAGCGCAAAGAGCACGACCAATTGGCAGGTGAAGGCTTTGGTTGAGGCGACGCCAACCTCGACACCGGCATGGATCGGCAAGGCCAGATCGCTTTCGCGGGCGATGGAGCTTTCGGGCACGTTGACGACCGAAAGGATGCGCGCGGCCTTGCCCTCGCAATAGCGCAGGGCGGCCAGCGTATCTGCGGTTTCCCCTGATTGGCTGACGAAAACCGCCAGCGTGCGCGGCGGGATCGGCGGCTCACGGTAGCGGAATTCCGAGGCGACATCGATCTCGACCGGCAGGCGCGCGATCTGCTCGAACCAGTATTTGGCGGTGAAACAGGCATAGGACGCAGTGCCGCAAGCGACCATGACGATCCGGTCAAACTGCGTAAAATCAATATCTTGCGTACTGATGTTGATTTCGCCTTCGGGGGTCAGATAATGCCCGATGGCCGCACCGATCACGCCGGGTTGCTCGGCGATTTCCTTGGCCATGAAGTGTTTGTGCCCCGCCTTGTCGATGCGGGTGCTGTCAATCTGCACGGATTTGATCGCGCGGTTGGCCAGCGCCCCGTTGCGGTCGGTGATCTCCACCGACGTCCGGGTGAGGACGGCGCAATCCCCCTCTTCGAGATAGGCAATTCGGTTGGTCAGCGGGGCCAGCGCGATGGCATCGCTGCCCACATACATCTCACCCTCACCATAGCCGATGGCCAAGGGCGAACCCTTGCGTGCAGCAATCATCAGGTCTTCGTGCCCGTCGAACAGGAATGCCAGGGCAAAGGCGCCTTCGAGGCGGGCGAGGGTCTGTTTGGCGGCCTCCACCGGGCCTGCGCCCTGCGCCATATGATGCTGGGTCAGCAGGGCGACGGTTTCGGTATCGGTCTCGGTGACGAAATGCGCGCCATGTTCGGCCAGCTCAGCCCGCAGTTCGCGGAAGTTTTCGATGATCCCGTTGTGCACCACGGCCACCGGCCCGGCCTGATGCGGGTGGGCGTTGGTCACGCTCGGCGCGCCATGGGTGGCCCAGCGGGTGTGCCCGATGCCGGACTTGCCCGCCAGCGGCTCATGCACCAGCGCGTCGGAGAGGTTGACCAGTTTGCCCAAGGCGCGACGACGGTCGAGTTTGCCGTTGTTCAGCGTGGCAATGCCAGCGCTGTCATAGCCGCGATATTCCAGCCGTTTTAACGACTCTACAAGAATGGGAGCGACTTCATGGGTGCCAAGCACCCCTACAATTCCACACATGTTTAGCTGCCCCTCTGCATTTTTGCCTTCTTGGCCTTTAGAATTTCGAACATTTTGCGGGCCATGCCCGGTTTTTCGATTTGCGGCGCGCGCGATAGGGCCAGCGCCTCTGGCTCCACGTCCGAAGTGATGACCGAACCCGAGCCGGTCATCGCGCCCTCGCCGATTGTCACCGGGGCCACCAGCATGGTGTTCGACCCGATGAAAGCGCCCGCGCCGATGGTGGTGTGATGTTTCATCACGCCGTCATAATTGCAGGTGATCGTGCCCGCCCCGATGTTGCTCCGCGCGCCTATGGTGGCATCGCCGATGTAGCTCAGGTGGTTGACCTTGGCCCCTTCGGCGATCTGCGCATTCTTCACCTCAACAAAATTGCCGATGCGCACATCTTCGGCCAATTCCGCGCCGGGACGCAGGCGGGCATAGGGGCCGACCACGCCGCCGCGTGAGACATGGCACCCTTCAAGATGCGAGAAGGCGCGGATGGTGCTGCCGGATTCCACGGTCACATTCGGGCCGAAGACGACGTTGGGTTCCACCACCGTGTCGCGGCCAATATAGGTGTCGCGGGATAGAAAGACCGTTTCGGGGGCGACCAAGGTCACGCCGTCTTCCATCAACAGCGCGCGGGCGCGGGATTGGAACGCGGCCTCGGCCCGGGCGAGGTCGCCGCGGGAGTTCACGCCCATCGTCTCGGCCTCGGTACAGGTGACCACGGTGGCGCTGCGCCCTTCGGCGCGGGCAAGGCCGATGATGTCGGTGAGGTAGTATTCTTCGGAAGCGTTGTCGTTGCCCACTTTGTCGATCAGATCGAACAGAAGCTCGGATTTGCAAGCCACCACGCCGGAATTGCATAGGGTAATGGTGCGTTCCTCGGGCGAGGCGTCTTTGAACTCAACGATACGCTTCAACGTGTCGCCCTGCATCACCAGACGGCCATAACGGGCGGGGTCGGCGGCTTCGAACCCCAGCACCACCACATCATGGGTGGCCAAAGCTTCTTGCATCTTTTCCAATGTCTCGGGCTGCACGAAGGGCGTGTCGCCGTAAAGCACCAGCGCCATACCGTCGAAACCTTCCAACGCCGGGCGGGCCTGTGCCACCGCATGGGCCGTGCCCAGCTGTTCGGTCTGTTCGACCACCTGTGCATCCTCGTCAAAGAGGGTTGCGGCCGCGCGTACCTGATCCGCCCCATGGCCCGCCACCACAACCGTATGGCGGGGGCCAAGCATGGCGCCTGCGGCCATGGCGTGTTCGAGCATGGGAGCGGAGGCGACGCGGTGCAGCACCTTTGGCAGGTCCGAGTTCATCCGTGTCCCCTTGCCCGCGGCAAGGATGATCAGTGCAGTTTCCATGTAAATCTCTTTGTCCTTCAGCTTGCATTCTCTTTACGCGCTTCGCACAAAGGCGCAAGGTTGTGGCCCATCAAACTAGATTGCGGTCTGCAACACGATGCCATTTTGCAAGGCGGGGTTCCGCCCAAGGAGTACCCAGTGAAGACAGTGGTTTTCGATCTCGACGGCACTTTGGCCGATACTTCGGGCGATTTGATCGCGGCCGCCAACGCCTGTTTCCGTGATATGGGCGAGGGGGATGTGCTGGTCCATGCCGAGGATGCGGGCACCGCGCTGCGCGGCGGGCGGGCGATGCTGACGTTGGGGATGCAAAAGCTGGGCCGGGCCGATGACGCGGCAACGATCGACCGTTATTATCCGATGCTGCTCGAGGCCTATGGCCGCGACATCGACACCCATACCATCATCTATCCCGGCGCGATGGACGCGGTGGCCGCGCTCAAGGCCGCAGGTTACCGCGTGGCGATCTGCACCAACAAGCCCGAGGCTTTGGCAGAGTTGCTGCTGACCCGTCTTGGCGTGCGGGATGCATTCGGCGCGATGCTGGGGGCTGATAGTCTGGACGTGCGTAAACCCGACCCCGAGCATCTGTTCGAAACCGCCCGGCGTGCTGGCGGCGATCCGGCGCAATGCGTGTTGATCGGGGACAGCGACACCGACCGCAAAACCGCCAAAGCCGCCGGGGTGCCCTGTGTGCTGGTAACTTTTGGCCCCTCGGGAGAGGACATGGCAGCGCTGGAGCCCGAAGCCCTGTTGGACGATTTTGCCGACCTGCCGGAGGTCATCGAGCGGTTGATCGGCAAGGCCGCCTGACAGAAGAACGTTTCACCGGCAGTCGCAGCGCGAACCGATCCCTGAAGGCGCGATGAAGGCGTCGGCGGTGAAACGGCACGGGCGGTTGCACCGGTACAGGACGACCCCCGCCGAGGTGGCCTTACTGGAACAGGAATTCGCCACGTCAATGGGAGCGAATTCCTGCCTCACCGTGGACTCGGGTGGCTAGGTTTAGAAGCGGATCATGCCGTGTTTGCCCATATCGGGTTTCTCGCCGGTCAGTTGGGCTTTGCCGATCTCATAGAGAAATTTGAACCCGCCATCGGTGGCCCAGACCTCGGCTTCGGTCAGGTCGAAGCGGATCAGTTGCACATCGGGGTCTTGTTTGCCGTCCTCGAACCACGCGCCCGCAATGGCGTTCCAGATCTTGTCCAACTCAGTCGGGTTGGTCACGGCAGAGACATGACCGTCGATCCGTGCCCAAAGAGATTCGTCCTTGCTGGCGATCAGATATTCCGCAGCGGCACGGCCCTCGGCAGACTTCGCCAAATCGGTGCCTTTGGCGGTGATAAACCAGAGCACGGCGGAACGGTCGTCTTCGTCGATGTAGTGGGTCATCGGGATCGCACGGGCGGTCTTGGTTGCCAGCATCCCGGCGCGGGTGTCGTCCAGACGGTCCCAGAACTCTTTTTTCAGATCATCGCTCATTTGCATCTCGCTTTGTTGTAGTGTTCGCTTGGTCGCAGGGCCAACCCGCCGCGGCGCAGCGCGGTTCCACATCGCGCCGCTTGACGCAAAGCGGGCGGGGCGGTAGGTAATGAACAAGTGTTCAATAAATCGGGGGGAGAAGCCGTGTTCAACGCAAGTATGCAGTTTGATCTGGGAGAAGACGTCGCGGCCATGCGTGAGATGGTGCACCGCTGGGCGCAAGAGCGCGTGAAGCCGATGGCGGCCGAGATCGACACGAAGAACGAATTCCCGCCCGAACTTTGGACCGAGATGGGCGAACTGGGCCTCTTGGGCATGACCGTCGAAGAAGAGTTCGGCGGCTCTGGTCTTGGCTACGTCGCCCACACCGTCGCGGTCGAAGAGATCGCCCGCGCCTCGGCCTCGGTCTCGCTTTCCTATGGGGCGCATTCGAATCTCTGCGTGAACCAGATCAAGCTGAACGGCACGCCAGAGCAAAAGGCGCAGTTCTTGCCGAAACTCTGCTCGGGCGAGCATGTCGGTGCGTTGGCCATGTCCGAAGTGGGCGCGGGCAGTGACGTGGTGAGCATGAAGCTGAATGCCGAAAAGCGGAACGACCACTTCCGGCTGAATGGTAACAAGTACTGGATCACCAACGGTCCCGATGCGGAGACGCTGGTTGTCTATGCCAAGACTGACCCCGAAGCCGGCTCTAAAGGCATCACCGCCTTCCTGATCGAGAAGTCGATGAAGGGCTTTTCGACCTCGAACCATTTCGACAAGCTCGGCATGCGCGGCTCAAACACCGCGGAGTTGATCTTCGAGGATTGCGAAGTGCCCTTCGAGAACATCCTCGGCGAAGAGGGCAAGGGTGTGCGCGTGCTGATGTCGGGCCTTGATTACGAGCGCGTCGTGCTGGCAGGCATCGGCCTTGGCATCATGGCCGCCTGTCTGGATGAGATCATGCCCTATATGGCCGAGCGCAAGCAATTCGGTCAGCGCATCGGGGATTTCCAACTGATGCAGGGCAAGATGGCGGATATGTACACCGCGATGAACTCGGCCCGTGCCTATGTCTATAGTGTCGCGCAGGCCTGTGACCGGGGCGACGTGACCCGTCAGGACGCGGCGGCTTGCTGCCTCTATGCCTCGGAACAAGCGATGGTGCAGGCGCATCAGGCGGTGCAGGCGATGGGCGGCGCGGGCTATCTCAGCGACAACCCCGTGGGCCGTATCTTCCGCGATGCCAAGCTGATGGAGATCGGCGCGGGCACCTCGGAAATCCGCCGCATGTTGGTGGGCCGTGAGATGATGGGGGCCATGTGATGCGCGCCGCGCTGCTGGCCTGTGCGCTTCTTGCGGGGCCAGTGGCCGCGCAAGAGATCACCTATTCCGACGCCGCCACCGCAGAATGTCTGGCCGGGGCGCAAGAGTTCACCGACCAGCGCGCCTGTATCGGGCTGTCATCAAACCTCTGCATGGAAGCGCCGGGCGGTTATTCGACCTATGGCATGGGCGGCTGTCTGGACGCGGAGCTGACCTTCTGGGACGGCTTGCTGAACGAGAACTACCGCGCGCGGATGGTGCAGTCCAAATCTGCCGATGAGGATGCCGCGCTCTACCAGCCGGAATTGCCCTCTCAGGCCGAGGCCCTGCGTGACATGCAGCGCGCGTGGATTACCTTTCGCGATGCCGCCTGCGATTATGAACGCAGCCAATGGGGCGGTGGCACGGGCGGCGGGCCTGCAACCTTGGCCTGCCTGATGCAGATGACGGCCGAACAGGCTCTGCGTCTGGGGGCGGCCTATTAACCGCGTCACGAAGTGTCGGCCTGACAGGACGGAGGGATCAGGATGGAGAACCTGATAAAACTGGAGACAGAAGGCGGTGTGATGCACGATTTTCTGCCGTGGCTGATTGAGGGGTTCGAGATCCTCGCGGCGGTCATCGACATCGCGGCCATCATTCTGCTGCTGATCGGCGCGGCGCGTTTCCTGACCGGGGTGACGATTGCCGAGATCGCCAAAAAGGGCGCGGAGCGGGTGCGCCGCACCAACCGCGAGCGCATCGAACTGGGGCGCTACATCCTCGCGGGGTTGGAGCTTTTTATCGTGTCGGACGTGATCCACACCGCGATCAGCCTGCGGTTTGCGGACCTGCTCTTCCTGCTGATGCTGGTCATCATCCGCTCCATCACCTCTTTCTTCCTCGACCGGGAGTTGGAGCAACTGAAAAAGGAACTTGGCGATGACTGACTTTTCCGACCTCAAAGCGCTCTATGTGAACTGCTCGCTCAAAAAGACACCGGGCGACAGCCATACCCAACTTCTGATGAACGCCAGCGCGGGCATCATGGAGGCGCAGGGGGTGAGCGTCGAACACCTCTATCTGCTCGACCACCAAGTGCCGCCGGGCGTCTATCCGGACATGACCGAGCACGGCTGGGACCGGGACGATTGGCCCGCGCTCTGGGAGAAAGTGCTGGCCGCCGACATCCTGATCATCGGCACGCCGCTTTGGCTGGGTGAGGAAAGCAGCACCTGCCGGGTGCTGATCGAACGGCTCTACGCCATGAGCGGCAAGTTGAACGACAAGGGCCAATCGGTCTTTTACGGTAAGGTCGGCGGCACGGTGGTTACGGGCAACGAAGACGGCATCAAACATGTCGCCATGACCACCGGATTTGCGATGAACCACCTTGGCTATAGCATTCCGCCACAGGCCGATTGCGGCTGGATTGGCGAAGCGGGGCCGGGGCCGTCTTATGGCGATGATGTGGATGGCAAGCGCGCAGGGTTCGACAACGAATTCACGCAGCGCAACACCACGATCATGACTTGGAACACAATGCATTTGGCGCGCATGCTGAAAGCAGCAGGCGGCTTTCCCCAAAAAGGCAATGACCGCAACGCTTGGGACGCAGGCGCGCGGTTTGATTTCGAAAACCCGGAGTATCGAAGCTGATATGACACAGGACGATTGGCCGATCTGGCAGGGCAATATGGCGGCGCAATGTTTGGCGCAGCCCGATGACGCCTTGGCGATCATTGATCTGACCGGCGCGGCCCGCCGCGACGTGAGCTATGGCGCGCTGCATGAGATGGTCGATGGGCTGGCCCGGGCGCTGAAGGCCGAAGTGGCCCCCGGTGACCGCGTGGGTGTCTTGCTTAGTCAATCGCCATGGTGCGCGGCGGCGCATCTGGCGATCTGGAAGATCGGCGCGATCTCTGTGCCGCTGTTCAAGCTTTTCAAACGTGACGCGCTGGCCAGCCGGATCGGCGATGCGGGCTGTGCGATTGTGCTGACCGATGCCGAGGGGGCCGACCTGCTGGGCGATCTGGCCACCCCGTGGTTGGCGGCTGATGTGGGCACGACAGGCGACCCGGTCGACTATGCCAATGTCGGCCCCGAAGACCCCGCCGTGCTGATCTACACCTCCGGCACCACCGGCACGCCCAAGGGCGCGCTGCACGGGCATCGGGTGCTCTCGGGCCATTTGCCGGGCGTTTCGGTCAGTCATGATCATCTGGGGAAAGACGGCGATTGCCTTTGGACGCCCGCGGATTGGGCATGGATCGGCGGGCTATTCGATGTGGCGATGCCGGCGCTGGCACTTGGCGTGCCGGTGGTGGCCGCACGGATGCCCAAGTTCACCGTCGAAGGCTGCGCCGATGTGATTTCACGCGGTGAGGTGCGCAACGTCTTTTTCCCGCCCACGGCGCTTCGCATGTTGAAAGCCGCGGATGTATCCTTGCCCGGCCTGCGTTCGGTCGCCAGTGGCGGCGAGCCTCTGGGCGCCGAGATGCTGGCATGGGGCCGCAAAGCCTTCGGGCTGGAGATCAATGAGTTCTACGGCCAGACCGAATGCAACATGGTGGCCTCAAGCTGCGGGGGTGACTTTCCGGCCCAGCCCGGTTGCATCGGCAAGCCGGTGCCGGGGTTCGAGATCGCCGTGCTGGATGAGGGCGGCCACCCCACAGATGCCGAGGGCGATGTGGCCGTGCGCCGCGGCGCCCCCTCGATGATGCTGCGCTACTGGAACCGGCCCGAGGAGACGGCGGCCAAATTCCACGGCGACTGGCTGCTGACCGGCGACCGGGGCATCTGGGAGGGCGAATACCTGCGCTTTGTGGGCCGCGAGGATGACGTGATCACCTCCGCCGGTTACCGCATCGGCCCGGCGGAGATTGAGGATTGCTTGCTCACCCATAGCGCTGTCGCGACCTGCGGCGTGGTCGGCAAGCCCGATGCGCTCAGGACCGAGATCGTTAAGGCCTATGTGGTGCTGAAACCCGGCGCTGAGGTGGACGCGAAAGAGTTGCAAGATTGGGTCAAGGACCGGCTCGCAAGCTATTCCTACCCGCGCGAGATCGCATTCGTGGAGGACCTGCCGATGACCGTCACCGGCAAGGTAATCCGCAAAGAACTAAAGCGTCTGGCGGCGCGAGAGAATGAGGACGTAACATGAAACTGACATCCCAAGCCCTGCCATCCTCGGATGCCTATAAGGCCAATGAGATGGCGCATCTGAAGGCGCTGAGCGAAGTGCGCGACGCGGCGGAGGCTGCAGCCCTCGGCGGTGGCGAGAAATCCCGTGCACGGCACGAGAGCCGGGGCAAGATGCTCCCCAGAGAGCGGGTGGCGAACCTGCTCGACCCCGGCAGCCCGTTTCTGGAAATCGGTGCCACGGCAGCGCATGGGCTTTACGATGGCGCGGCCCCTGCCGCCGGTGTGATCGCGGGCATCGGTCGGGTGCAGGGCCATGAGGTCATGGTGGTCTGCAACGATGCCACCGTGAAGGGCGGCACCTATTACCCGATGACGGTGAAAAAACACCTCCGCGCGCAGGAGATTGCCGAGGCAAACCATCTGCCCTGCATCTATCTGGTGGACTCTGGCGGCGCCAACCTGCCGAACCAGGATGAAGTCTTTCCCGACCGCGACCATTTCGGCGCGATTTTCTACAATCAGGCGCGGATGAGCGCCAAGGGGATCGCCCAGATCGCCGTGGTGATGGGCTCTTGCACCGCTGGCGGCGCCTACGTGCCCGCGATGTCGGATGTGACCATCATCGTCAAGGAACAGGGCACGATCTTCCTCGCTGGTCCGCCGCTGGTGAAGGCGGCGACGGGCGAGGTGGTCAGCGCCGAAGACCTCGGTGGTGGCGACGTGCACACGCGGTTGTCGGGCGTGGCAGACTATCTGGCCGAAGACGACGCGCATGCTTTGGCGCTGGCCCGCCGCGCGGTGGGCCAGCTTAACAAGACCAAGCCGACCACTGTCGACTGGGCCAGCCCCGAAGAGCCTGCCTACGACCCCGCCGAGATGCTGGGCGTCGTGCCAGCCGACCTGCGCACGCCCTATGACATCCGCGAGGTGATCATGCGGCTGGTCGACGGCAGCCGCTTTGACGAGTTCAAGTCCCGCTTTGGCGAGACGCTGGTCTGCGGCTTTGCCCATGTCAAAGGCTGCCCCATCGGCATCATCGCCAACAACGGCGTGCTGTTTTCCGAAGCCGCCCAGAAGGGCGCGCATTTCGTGGAGCTTTGCAGCCAGCGTAACATCCCGCTGGTGTTCCTGCAGAACATCACCGGCTTCATGGTCGGCCGCAAATACGAAAACGAGGGCATCGCGCGCCACGGCGCTAAGATGGTGACGGCGGTGGCCACCACCAATGTGCCAAAGATCACTATGCTGGTCGGCGGCTCTTTTGGGGCGGGCAACTACGGCATGTCGGGCCGGGCGTACCGCCCGCGGTTCCTGTGGTCTTGGCCCAACAGCCGCATCTCGGTCATGGGGGGCGCTCAGGCGGCGGGCGTGTTGGCCACCGTTAAACGCGACGCGATTGAGCGGGCGGGCGACACCTGGACCGAGGAAGAAGAGACCGCCTTCAAACAGCCAACGATTGATATGTTCGAGAAGCAGAGCCATCCGCTCTATGCCTCTGCAAGGCTGTGGGACGACGGGATCATCGATCCGCGCAAGAGCCGCGAAGTGCTTTATCTGAGCCTTTCGGCCAGCCTAAATGCGCCGATTGAGCCGACGAAATTTGGTTTGTTCCGGATGTGATTGTGGCGCGAAGCGGGGGGGGCACCCCTCCGCGATCCCACAACATATTCGGAGCCAGAAAGAGATGAAAAGGGTAGGGCATGTTTGACACGATCCTGATTGCGAACCGGGGTGAGATTGCTTGCCGGGTGATGGAAACCGCACAAGCCATGGGGGTGCGCTGCGTGGCGGTGTACTCGGACGCCGATGCGGGCGCGAAACACGTGGCGATGGCGGATGCCGCCGTGCATATTGGCGGCTCGGCCCCGGCTGAGAGTTATCTGAAGGGCGATGTGATCATTCAAGCCGCGCTGGATACCGGCGCGCAGGCGATCCATCCGGGCTACGGGTTTCTGAGCGAGAACCCCGATTTCGTGGAGGCGGTCGCGGCCGCGGGGCTCACCTTCATCGGCCCCTCGGCCAAGGCGATCCGGGCCATGGGCCTCAAAGACGCCGCCAAGGCGCTGATGGTCGAGGCGGGCGTGCCCGTCGTGCCGGGCTACCACGGGGCGGATCAGGACGATGCGCTTTTGGCTGAGGAAGCCGAGAAGATCGGCTATCCGGTGTTGATCAAGGCCGTCGCGGGCGGCGGTGGCAAAGGCATGCGACTGGTCGAGGAGCCCAAGGGCTTTCAGGCGGCGCTCGACTCGGCACGCTCGGAGGCCAAGACCGCCTTTGGCAACCCAGATGTGTTGGTCGAGAAGTTCGTCACCAAGCCGCGCCATATCGAGGTGCAGGTCTTTGGCGACGGCACCCATGCGGTGCATCTGTTCGAACGGGACTGTTCGCTGCAGCGTCGCCACCAAAAGGTGATCGAGGAGGCGCCCGCGCCGGGCATGACAGAAGATATGCGCGCGGCCATGGGCCAAGCGGCGGTGCGCGCAGCCGAAGCGATCGGCTATGCCGGGGCAGGGACGGTGGAATTCATCGTCGACGGGTCAGACGGCCTGTCGACCGACGGGTTCTTCTTTATGGAAATGAACACCCGCCTGCAGGTGGAACATCCCGTTACCGAACTGGTGACCGGCGCCGATCTGGTGGAATGGCAGCTGCGGGTGGCGGCCGGAGAGGCGCTGCCGAAGGCGCAGGAAGACCTCAACATCGACGGCCATGCCTTCGAGGCGCGGCTCTATGCCGAGGATGTGCCGAAGGGGTTTCTGCCCGCCACCGGCACGCTGACGCATCTGTCCTTCACGCCCCAGACCCGCGCGGACAGCGGCGTGCGGGCGGGCGACACGATCAGCCCCTTCTACGATCCGATGATCGCCAAGGTCATCGTGCATGGGCCTACACGCGACGTGGCGCTGTCGCGCCTGCGCGCGGCGCTCAAGGGCTGCGAGGTGGGCGGCACGGTCACCAACCTTGCTTTCCTCGGCGCACTGGCGGGGCATGAGGGCTTTGCCAAAGGCGATGTCGATACCGGGCTGATTGCGCGGGATATCGACGCGCTGACCGCGCAGCCAGAGGTGCCGGGGCGGCATTTCGCGCTGGCGGGGATGGCGGCGCTTGGGTTGGATCAGCCGCAGGCAGAGGCCGGGTTCAACCTCTGGCGACCCCTGCGGCGGCAGGTGATGCTGGGCCATGATGGCGAAGAGCATTTGCTGAAGGTGCGTGTGCTGTCCGAGGACATGCAGCTTTGGACCGTGGCCGATCACGAGCTGCGCGCCGAGCGCATTGGCGGACGCTGGAAGATCGACGGCTATGTCGCGCCGGCGGTCTCGGTTGCTGGCGACGTGGTCACGGTTTTTGACGCCTATGGTATCGCCTTTGATGTGATCGATCCGCTGGCGCGGGCCGCCGCAGCCCATGGCGATGGCAACATCGTTGAGGCCCCGATGCCCGGTCTGGTCCGTGCCATCGACGCCGAGGTTGGCCAAAGCGTTGCCAAAGGCGACCGTCTGGCGGTGCTAGAGGCGATGAAGATGGAGCATTCGTTGCTCGCCGCACGCGACGGCGTGGTGGCCGAGGTGCTGGCACAGCCCGGTGATCAGGTCGAAGCCGGTGCCGCGTTGGTGCGGCTGGAAGCCGAGGAAGACGCATGATTACGCTGCATCACTGCCCGCAGACCCGCTCGATGCGCACACTCTGGCTGCTGCACGAACTCGACGACGTGGAGTTTCAGGTCAAGGTTCATGCCTTCGACCGCAGTTTGCGCGACCCGGAATATCTAATCCTCTCGCCCGCGGGGCGGGTTCCGGCGCTGGAAATCGACGGCGAGCGCATGTTCGAGACTGGCGCGATCACGCAGTACCTCTGCGAACGCTACAGCCCCGACCGCATGGGCCGTTCTGTCGGCAGCCCTGACCGGATGGCTTGGCTGGTCTGGGTGCATTTTGCGGAAACCGTCAGCCAGCACACTGCGGCGCTAACCCAGCAGCACATCGCCCTGCGCGACGATTCCATGCGCAGCCCCATCGTGATGAAGCTCGAAGCCGCGCGGATCGGGAAATGCTATGATGCGCTGGAGGCGCGGCTCTCGACACCGCTGGAGAACCGCGACTACTTGTTGACCTCTGGCTTTTCGGCCGCCGATATCTCGGTGGGCCAAGCGGTCTATATGGCGCGGCATTTCGTGAAATTGGATGACCACCCCTCGGTCGCGGCGTGGTATGAACGGATCACGGAACGTGACAGCTTCGCACAGGCCTTGCCCGATGGGGCAAAGCTTTACGAGGAGGATTTCTACGCGCCATGGCCGGTTGAGTGACCGTGGCCCATTCAGGGAAGGAGAGCGGCCAATGAGCCTTGGACCATGTGAAATTTTCGAGGTCGGCCCGCGGGACGGTCTGCAGAACGAAAAACGCGAGATTCCCGTGGCCGAAAAGGTCGCGCTGGTGGACAAGCTGAGCGCCGCAGGCTTTGCCCGCATCGAATGCGCCAGTTTCGTCAGCCCGAAATGGGTGCCGCAAATGGCCGGGTCGGGCGAGGTACTGGCGGGAATCACACGGGCCGAGGGCGTGCGCTATGCCGCACTGACGCCGAACATGCGCGGCTATGAGGATGCGCTGGCCGCAAAGGCGGATGAGATCGCCATCTTCGCTTCGGCCTCGGAAGGCTTCAGCCAGAAGAACATCAACGCCAGCATCGAAGAGGCGTTTGAGCGGTTTGCCCCGATCCTTGAAGAGGCGCGGCATGTGGACATGCCGGTGCGGGGCTATGTCTCCTGCGTGGTGGAATGCCCCTATGACGGTAAGGTCGACCCCGGCGCGGTGGCGCGGGTGGCCGACAGGCTCTTTGCGATGGGCTGTTACGAGATTTCCTTGGGCGACACCATCGGCGCGGGCACGCCCGACAGCATCGCGCGGATGCTGCTTTCGGTGCGGGACGTGGTGCCGGCAGGGCGGCTGGCGGGGCACTACCATGACACGCACGGGCGGGCGATGGCCAATATCGACGCCTCGCTGTCGATGGGGCTGCGGGTCTTTGACGCGGCGGTGGGCGGCTTGGGCGGTTGCCCCTATGCGCCCGGCGCGGCGGGCAATGTCGCCACCGAGGCGGTGAACGAACATCTGACGGCGCTTGGCTATGACACCGGCGTCGATCAGGCGGTGGTGCTGGAAGCCGCCGAAATGGCGCGGGCAATGCGAGGCTGACATGTACGAGACTTTGACGATCGAAACCGACGCGCGCGGGGTGGCGACGCTGACCCTGAACCGTCCTGAAAAGCACAATGCGATGTCTGCGCAGATGCTGGCGGACCTGACGGATGCGGCGGGCAAACTGGCCGCCGACGATGCGGTGCGTGTGGTGGTGCTGACCGGGGCGGGCAAATCCTTTTGCGCGGGCGGCGATCTCGGCTGGATGCGCGATCAGGCGGATATGGATGCCGAGACACGCTCGGCCGAGGCGGGCAAACTGGCGACGATGCTGGGCGCGCTCAATGCGCTGCCGAAGCCGGTGATCGGCAAAGTGCAGGGCAATGCCTTTGGCGGCGGGGTCGGCATGGCTTCGGTTTGTGACGTGGCCGTGGGGGTCGATACGCTCAAGATGGGGTTCACCGAGGCCCGGCTGGGCATCATCCCGGCGACGATCGGGCCATACGTTTTGGCGCGGATGGGCGAGGGGCGCGCGCGCCGCGTCTTCATGTCGGCGCGGCTTTTTGGCGCGGCGGAAGCGGTCGATCTGGGGCTGCTGGCCCGTGCCGTTTCGGCGGACGAACTCGACGCGGCGATTGAGGCCGAAGTCGTGCCCTATCTCTCCTGCGCGCCGGGTGCCGTTGCGGCGGCAAAGAAGCTGGCGCAGGACTTGGGTGGAATCGCCACACCAGAAGCGGTGAAAATGTCGATCGACGCGCTCGCGGCACGCTGGGAAACCGATGAGGCCGCCGAGGGAATCGCTGCCTTCTTCGACAAGCGCAAAGCCCCTTGGGTGGTCTAGCTCAAGGCTTTGGCGAAATGGCTCTATTGGGGGCCCGTGGGCGGCATTAACCGGGCTTGGCCCGTTGACCCTACCCACGGGCAGAGTTAAACCCGTTCCAAGTTTGTCTGCGCGGGCTTTTGGCCTTTGCCTCATGCCGCGCACCGCGAAAGGAGCATCCCCTTGGACGACATGCTGCGGGAATACCTGCCCATCCTCGTTTTTCTGGCCGTGGCGATTGGCCTTGGCCTTGTGCTGATCCTCGCCGCTGTGGTCGTGGCCGTGCGCAATCCTGACCCGGAAAAGGTCTCGGCCTATGAATGTGGGTTCAACGCTTTTGATGACGCGCGGATGAAGTTTGACGTGCGTTTCTATCTGGTGTCGATCCTCTTCATCATCTTCGATCTCGAAATCGCCTTTCTCTTCCCTTGGGCCGTGGCCTTTAAAGAGGTGAGCATGGTGGGCTTTTGGTCGATGATGGTGTTCTTGGGCGTGCTGACGGCTGGCTTCGCCTATGAATGGAAGAAGGGAGCGCTGGAATGGCAGTAAATGATGACGCGCTGGTCACCCCGGTGATGGGCGATGGCCACCAAAGCCCGCGGGTGAAATCCGGTGCTTCTGCGCCAGCAGCCTACGGTCAATACGGTGCGGGGCCTGATCCTGAATTCGCGACCCAGAGCCTGAATGCCGAGTTGCAGGACAAGGGTTTCCTGCTGACCTCTACCGAAGACATCATCAACTGGGCGCGCACCGGTTCACTGCACTGGATGACCTTTGGCCTGGCCTGCTGCGCGGTTGAGATGATGCACAGCTCAATGCCACGCTATGACCTTGAGCGTTTCGGGACCGCGCCGCGTGCCTCTCCGCGCCAGTCGGACCTCATGATCGTCGCGGGCACGCTGACCAACAAGATGGCCCCGGCGCTGCGCAAGGTCTACGACCAGATGCCAGAGCCGCGCTATGTGATCTCAATGGGGTCCTGCGCCAATGGCGGCGGGTACTACCACTACAGCTACTCGGTCGTGCGCGGCTGTGACCGGATCGTACCGGTTGATGTCTATGTGCCCGGCTGCCCGCCGACGGCGGAAGCACTGCTTTATGGTATCCTCCAGTTGCAGCGTAAAATTCGCCGCACCGGGACGATTGTGCGCTAAGACAAGGGCCTGCGCCGGATCGGGGCAGGCAGAAGGACAACGCGCCAAAGGCGTGGGACAGTGAGATGGCGTTGATCGGCGCGTGGAAGGAAGATTTGCGATGAGCGAACAACTGCAGGAACTTGGGGCCTATATCGAAGCCAAGCGGCCCGATTGTGTGCTGGGATGGGATGTCACCAAGGGTGAGTTGAACATGGACGTGGCGCTGGCGAATATCGCGGGCCTTGTTGAGTTCCTCAAGGGCGACCCGACCTGCCGTTTCTCGACCTTGGTCGACATCACGGCGGTGGATTATCCGGGCCGTGCGAAACGGTTCGACGTGGTGTATCACTTCCTGTCGATGTACCAAAACCACCGCATCCGCCTGCGCGCTACCGCGCGGGAAAAGGATATGGTGCCGTCAATCACAGGCGTACACCCCAGTGCCGATTGGTTTGAGCGTGAAGTCTTCGACATGTTCGGCATCCTGTTTTCCGGTCACCCGGACCTGCGCCGCATCCTGACCGATTATGGTTTCCGCGGCCACCCGCTGCGCAAGGATTTCCCGACGACGGGCTATACCGAAGTGCGCTATGACGAAGCCGCCAAGCGCGTGGTCTATGAACCGGTGAGCCTTGTGCAGGAATACCGCCAGTTCGATTTCATGTCGCCTTGGGAAGGGGCCGATTACATTCTGCCCGGCGATGACAAATCCGCGCCCGATGGCAATGTGAGCAAGGACGCGAAGTAATGGGCGGGCTGGGCTGGCTGATCCTCTCGGCGCTGACGGCCATTCCAATGGTCAAGCTGCTGCCGTTCTTTGGCATTAATAAATACTGGGCGGCGGCCTGTCTGATCCCGCTGGGCACGATCGCCTTGCTGTGGTGGATGGGCATGAAGCTGCAAGAACTGGAGAAACGGTAATGGACGGCGACATTCGCACAAAAGCCTTTGACGACGGGTCGACCGACTTTGAGTCCGGCGAGCAGAAGATCCGCAACTTCAACATCAACTTCGGCCCGCAACACCCTGCCGCACACGGTGTTCTGCGTCTGGTGCTTGAGCTTGACGGCGAGGTGGTAGAGCGGTGCGATCCGCATATCGGCCTGCTGCACCGTGGCACCGAAAAGCTGATGGAAAGCCGCACCTACCTGCAAAACCTGCCGTATTTCGACCGGCTTGATTACGTGGCACCGATGAACCAAGAGCACGCTTGGTGTCTGGCCATCGAAAAGCTGACCGGCACCGTTGTGCCGCGCCGTGCCTCGCTGATCCGGGTGCTGTTCTGCGAGATTGGCCGCATCCTGAACCACCTTCTCAACATCACCACGCAGGCGCTTGACGTGGGCGCGCTGACCCCGCCGCTTTGGGGTTTTGAAGAGCGCGAAAGCCTGATGATCTTTTACGAGCGGGCCTGTGGCGCGCGTTTGCACGCGGCCTACTTCCGTCCCGGTGGTGTCCACCAAGACCTGCCGCCAGCGCTGCTGGACGATATCGAAACATGGTGCGCGCAATTCCTAACCAAATTCATGGTCGATATCGACGAGCTGCTGACCGAGAACCGGATCTTTAAACAGCGGAACGTCGACATCGGCATCGTCTCCGAGCAGGAAATCCTCGACTACGGCTTCAGCGGCGTCATGGTGCGCGGCTCGGGGCTGGCGTGGGATCTGCGGCGTTCGCAACCCTATGAATGCTATGACGAATTCGACTTCCAAATCCCCGTGGGCAAGAACGGCGACTGCTTTGACCGTTATCTCTGCCGCATGGAAGAGATGCGCCAGTCGACCCACATCATCCAGCAGGCGATCGAAAAACTGCGCGCCCCCGAAGGGCAGGGCGATATCCTCGCCCGTGGCAAGATCACCCCGCCATCGCGCACCGCGATGAAGACCGACATGGAAAGCCTGATCCACCACTTCAAGCTTTACACCGAAGGTTTCCACGTGCCCGAGGGCGAAGTGTATTGTGCGGTCGAAGCGCCAAAAGGCGAGTTTGGTGTCTATCTCGTGGCCGATGGCTCCAACAAACCCTACCGCTCTAAGATCCGCGCGCCGGGCTTCTTGCACTTGCAGGCGATGGACCATGTGGCCAGCGGCCATCAGCTGGCCGATGTGGCCGCGATCATCGGCACCATGGACGTCGTCTTTGGAGAGATCGACCGGTGATGCAGGCCGCATCGCTCCATTTTGAAGAAATTTACGCCGGAGGCGCTTTTGGCCTCCGCCTGACCATAGGTTCGAACTAATGCTCCGCCGTCTACACCCTGACCAGCCCGACAGTTTTGCCTTCACGCCCGCCAACCAAGAATGGGCCGAAGCGCAGATCACCAAATACCCCGAGGGCCGTCAGGCCAGCGCGATTATTCCACTGCTGTGGCGCGCGCAGGAGCAAGAGGGTTGGCTGACCCGTGCGGCGATTGAACATGTCTCGGAAATGCTGGGCATGGCCTATATCCGCGGGCTGGAAGTGGCGACATTCTACTTCATGTTTCAGCTGCAACCTGTTGGTTCCGTGGCACATATCCAAGTTTGCGGCACCACATCCTGCATGATCTGCGGGGCCGAGGATTTGGTCGCCGTCTGCAAAGAACGCATTGCCGCCAAACCGCATGAGTTGTCGGCGGATGGGCGTTTTTCGTGGGAAGAAGTCGAATGCCTTGGCGCGTGCTCCAACGCGCCGATGGCCCAGATTGGCAAAGACTATTACGAAGACCTGACCACCGCGCGGCTCAATGAAATCCTTGATGAGCTGAGCGATGGGCGCGTGCCGGTACCCGGCCCGCAGAACGGGCGCTATGCGTCAGAGCCTTTGGGCGGGTTGACCAGCCTCACGGACCACGAAAGCGGGCGCACGCAATACAACGCCAGCGTGCAGGCTGCGGTGGACATCGGCGATACCGTCAAACGCATCGACGGCACCGAAGTGCCGCTGCTGACCCCGTGGCAAAACCAGCCCGAGGCGCCGCAGCCTGAAACGGTGGAAGAGGTCGAAGCCGAAGAGCCGCGTCCCGCCGAGGGCGAGGCCACCGACAAAACCGGCGTCACCGAACAAGAAGCCGAAGCCACGTCAAAGAGCAAACCACGCTCCAAACGCGACCCCAAGGGCGAGAGTGCCGATGCGGCAAAGGCCGAAACCAGCGCCCCCGCGACGCCTGGCCAAAAGCCCGCCCAGTTGGACGCCCCCCGTGAGGGCGGTGCGGACGACCTGAAAAAGATCAAAGGCGTCGGCCCGAAGCTGGAGCAGATGCTGAACGGCATGGGCTTTTACCACTTTGACCAGATCGCCCAGTGGGGCCCAGAAGAGGTCGCTTGGGTTGATCAGAACCTCGAAGGGTTCAAAGGTCGCGTCAGCCGCGACAATTGGGCAGAGCAGGCCGCGCGCCTCGCCAAAGACTAAAGACGGAGATTTCACAACGGGCCAAGGACGGCACCATTACCACCCCGCAAAGCCATAAGCCGCATCGCCCGCATTAAGGGAGAGAAGGACAGTCATGACGGATATTTCGGAACGAGAGGCCTGCACCAAGCGCTGTTGGTGGCTGGGTTCCGGTGCCGGTTTGCTGGTGGCATTCCTATTGCTGGCCTTTGGCATCTGGGGGCTGTTGATGTCGATCGTGGCCGGTGTGCTGGTGGCGGTGATCGTGGGCTATCTGGCGCTGACCCTGCTGTGCAAAGACGTGCCCGCCGCTGCCCCCCAAGACAGCACGCGCAGCGCGGCGGCTGCATCGGTCGCAGGGGCTTCGACGGCATCGGGAAGCGTTTCTTCTGCTGTGGGTTCAGTCCCCGCGGGGGACGCCGGGATCGGGGCGGCGCGCAAGGCAAGCGCGCCGGTTGAACCCGCTGAAGAAACACCGCCACAGGAGCCGACAGCGCCCGTGGCCGATACTGCTGCCGTTGAGGCGGCACCGGAACAGGTCGCCAAGGCGGAAGAAGCAGTTGCTGTAGTGACGCCCCCGAAGGAGGCCGTCGAAACCCCTTCCGCGCCTTCTAAGGAAACACCGCTTCAGGAGCCGACAGCGCCCGTGGCCGATACCGCTGCCGTTGAAGCCGCACCAGAACAGGTCATCGAGGCCGAAGAAGCGCCCGCTGTTGTGAAGACCCCGCAAGAGGTCGTCGAGGCGCCCGCCGAACCTGCGAAGGCCGAGCCTGCACCAGTGCCCGCGACCGATAGCCATTCTACCGATGGCAAACCCGCGTTGCTCGACGCGCCGCGTGCGGGCGGGGCAGATGACCTTAAGCGGATTGGCGGCATCGGGCCGAAGTTGGAACAGACCCTGAATGAACTGGGCATCTTCCATTTCGATCAGATCGCAGCCCTTCAGGGGGATGAGATCGACTGGGTCGACTCCCGTCTGCGGTTCAAGGGCCGCATCCGACGCGATGATTGGATCGGTCAAGCCAAAGCCTTTGCCAATGACGGCAAGGCGAAAGGTTGACGGGGTAAGAGAGAGACATGAGCGAAGCCGAAGACAGAGCGCTTGCCCGTAAGGGCCGCACCGCAGGGCTGGTCATTGCCGTGACCATGTGTTTGTGGCTGGCCATACAATGGGCGGGCCCGGCGCTTGGCCTGCCGGGGCGCTATGCGCTGCTCTTCGATTTTGCTGCACTGGCCGCGCTTTTCTGGGCGATGGTCGTGATATATCAAATGTGGCAGGCCCGCCGGGCCAGCCGTGAGAACCAAAGGTAGGCATCATGCTTCAGGACAAAGACCGCATTTTTACCAATATCTACGGCATGCATGACCGCACCCTAAAAGGCGCGCAGTCGCGCGGCCATTGGGATGGCACTGCCGGAATCATCCAGAAAGGCCGCGATTGGATCGTGGACCAGATGAAAGCCTCTGGCCTGCGGGGCCGGGGCGGGGCGGGCTTCCCAACGGGGCTGAAATGGTCCTTCATGCCCAAGGAAAGCGATGGCCGCCCGTCCTATCTGGTGGTCAATGCCGACGAATCCGAGCCGGGCACCTGCAAAGACCGCGAGATCATGCGGCACGACCCGCATACGCTGATCGAAGGCTGCCTGATCGCCTCTTTCGCGATGAATGCCCACGCCTGCTATATCTACCTGCGCGGCGAATATATCCGCGAGCGAGAAGCGTTGCAGACTGCGATTGATGAAGCCTATGAGGCTGGTCTGGTGGGCAAGAACGCCTCCAAATCCGGCTGGGACTTCGATATCTATCTGCACCACGGTGCGGGTGCCTATATCTGCGGCGAAGAAACAGCTCTTCTGGAAAGCCTCGAAGGCAAGAAGGGCATGCCGCGCATGAAGCCGCCGTTCCCGGCGGGCGCGGGGCTTTACGGCTGCCCGACCACCGTGAACAACGTCGAATCCATCGCTGTGGTGCCGACCATCCTGCGCCGTGGGCCGGAGTGGTTCGCGGGCTTTGGCCGAGCCAACAACGCGGGCACCAAGCTCTTTGCAATCTCGGGCCACGTCAATAACCCTTGCGTTGTTGAAGAGGCGATGAGCATCGGTTTTGAAGAGCTGATCGAAAAACATTGCGGTGGCATTCGCGGCGGTTGGGACAACCTCAAGGCCGTTATCCCCGGCGGCTCTTCGGTGCCGCTGATCCCCGGCAAAGACATGCGCGACGCGATCATGGATTTTGACTATCTGCGCGAACAACGCTCCGGCCTCGGCACGGCGGCGGTGATCGTGATGGACAACTCGACCGACGTGATCAAAGCGATCTGGCGTTTGTCGAAGTTCTACAAACACGAAAGCTGCGGCCAGTGCACGCCCTGCCGCGAAGGCACCGGCTGGATGATGCGCGTGATGGACCGTCTGGTTTCCGGCGATGCGGAACCCGAAGAGATCGACATGCTGCTCGACGTGACCAAACAGGTCGAAGGCCACACGATCTGCGCGCTTGGCGATGCGGCGGCTTGGCCGATCCAAGGTCTGATCCGCCACTTCCGGGATGAGATCGAAGATCGGATCAAACACAAGCGCACGGGCCGTGTCAGCGCGGTCGCGGCAGAGTGAAACCCTGCGCGGCGGCAGGCCCGATGGCTTGACGCTTGGCGCAGGAGCGGCGATAGCGGGCGCGTGTCAGGCGCGCCCGTCCACAATAGGCGCGGGGGCGGTCGGCAAAGCCGGGCCCATGGCGCAGCGGAGTAGGTCTATGAAATATGCTTTGACGGTTTTGACGGTCAGCGCCCTGCTGGCAGGCTGTGCCAATGATGGCGAGCGTGTTGCCTTTGACGGGCAGTATTTCAGCACTAAGCTGCGCAAGGTGGATGGCCAGCGCGACGTATTTCAGGTGACGGTCAAGGATGCAGGAAAATCCATCGACGGCGCCCGCGCAGCGGCGCGCTATGAGGCGGTGAAATACTGCGTCGGCAACTACGGCAGTTCAGACATCGACTGGACCATAGGCCCCGATGCGCCGACGGGCACGCTGCGGCTTGATGGCGGCGCGCTGACGTTTCAGGGGCGCTGCCCCCAGTGATCGCATCGGCGACATATCGCGGGGCTGCGGCCCAAAGGGGCGGTGATATTGAATATCATAGCCCCCAATCTCCATCTGTCAGACGGGCCGTTCCGGCCCGCTGCATGAAGGAGAATTGATATGCGCACCCTGATGATCGCCGTGATGGGCCTGAGCCTGACCGCCGCCACCGTGACACCGGCAGCCGCCAAACCGCCGCTGCGCGAAGTGGCCGCGATTGACGACGCGCTTTTGGACATGGGCGTGGCCGACATCATCCGGAAAAACTGCCCCGACATCAGCGCGCGGATGCTGCGCGCGGTCAAGATGGCATGGGACTTGAAGGGCAAGGCAGGCGATCTGGGCTACTCCGACGCCGAGATCGACGCCTATATTGATAGTGACGCTGAAAAAGCGCGCATGAGAGCGCGGGGCGCCGCGTTTTTCAAGGCCAAGGGGGTCGATACTTCGGACCCGCAAAGCTATTGTGCGCTTGGACGCGAAGAGATTCAAAAATCGAGCCGGATCGGTTCGTTACTGAAGGCAAAGTGAGCTTATGAGCGATATCCGCAAGATCATCATCGACGGTAAGGAAGTCGAAGTCGAAGGGGCGATGACGCTCATTCAGGCCTGCGAGCAGGTTGGCATCGAGGTGCCGCGCTTCTGTTACCACGAGCGTCTGTCGATCGCCGGTAACTGCCGGATGTGTCTTGTGGAAGTCGTCGGCGGGCCGCCCAAGCCCGCCGCCTCCTGCGCCATGCAGGTGCGCGACCTGCGCCCCGGTCCCGAGGGCCAGCCGCCGGTCGTGAAAACCAACTCGCCCATGGTCAAAAAGGCCCGCGAAGGGGTGATGGAGTTCCTTCTCATCAACCACCCGCTGGATTGCCCGATCTGCGATCAGGGCGGCGAATGCGATCTTCAGGATCAGGCGATGGCCTACGGCGTCGATTTCTCGCGCTACCGCGAGCCGAAGCGGGCGACCGAAGACCTCGATCTCGGCCCGCTGGTCGAGACCCATATGACCCGCTGCATCTCCTGCACCCGCTGCGTGCGCTTCACCACCGAAGTCGCAGGCCAGCACGTCATGGGCCAGACGGGCCGGGGCGAGGATGCAGAGATCACGACCTATCTCGGCTCGTTGATCGACAGCAACCTGTCTGGCAATATCATCGATCTTTGCCCCGTCGGCGCGCTGGTAAGCAAGCCCTACGCCTTTACTGCCCGCCCGTGGGAATTGAGCAAGACCGAGAGCATCGATGTGATGGATGCGCTTGGCTCCAACATCCGCGTGGATACCAAGGGCCGCGAAGTCATGCGCTTTTTGCCGCGCAACCATGACGGTGTGAACGAAGAGTGGATTTCCGACAAGACGCGCTTTGTTTGGGACGGCCTGCGCCGTCAGCGTTTGGACACACCTTACATCCGCGAGAATGGCAAGCTGCGCAAAGCCAGTTGGCCCGAGGCGCTGAATGCCGCAGCCGCTGCGATGAAAGGCAAGAAGCTTGCCGGTCTCGTCGGTGATCTGTCATCGGTCGAAGCCGCCTTTGCGCTGAAAGAACTGATCGAAGGGCAGGGCGGTGTCGTCGAATGCCGCACCGATGGGGCGAAGCTGCCTGCGGACAACCGTTTCGGCTATGTCGGCAACGCGCGGATCGAAGACCTTGATAGCGCCAAGATGATCCAACTGATCGGCTGTAACCCAGCGGTTGAAGCGCCGGTGCTGAACGCGCGCATCCGCAAAGCGTGGAGCAATGGGGCAGAGGTTGGCCTGATCGGAGAAGCCGCTGATCTGACCTACCCGCATCACCATCTGGGCAATGACCGCGCGACCCTCGACAAGCTGATGGGCAGTGATTTCGACGAAGTGCTAGAGCAGCCTTCGGTGATCGTTGTCGGCCAAGGCGCGCTGCGCGAAGCCGATGGCGAAGCCGTGCTGGCGAAGGCGATGGAACTGGCCGAAAAGACCAAGAGCAAGCTGATGATCCTGCACACCGCCGCCGCGCGTGTGGGTGCGATGGATATTGGTGCCACAGCCGAAAACGGCATGGACGACGTGAACGCGGCAGAGGTGATCTATAACCTCGGCGCGGATGAAGTTGAAATCGGTGCTGGGCCCTTCGTGATCTATCAAGGCAGCCATGGCGATCGCGGCGCACACCGCGCCGACATCATCCTGCCGGGTGCGGCCTATACCGAAGAGCCGGGTCTGTTCGTCAACACCGAAGGCCGTCCGCAACTGGCACAGCGCGCCGGGTTCGCGCCCGGTCAGGCCAAGGAAAACTGGGCGATTCTCCGGGCGCTGTCGGCTGAGCTGGGCGCGCAGTTGGGCTATGATTCCATCGCGCAGCTGCGCCGCAAGCTGACAAAGGCCGTACCACATCTGGCTGATGTCGATGTGGTGCCGGAAAACGAGTGGAACGCACTGCCCGCAGGCAAATTGGGCGATGCGTCCTTTGCGCCGACGGTGCGCGACTTCTATCTCTCCAATCCGATCGCACGGGCCAGCCAGTTGATGGCGGAACTTTCGGCTCTGGCCGCCGCGCGCCGGGCCGAGCCGATGGCGGCGGAGTGAGAGCCATGATGCTGGCCCCCTTGATGCTGCTGGCCGCCTGCGAACCGCAGGTGCCGGTGGCCGAGGATTTCATCCCCGACTACAAGGGGGTGGAGACCCAGCTTTTGGATGGTGATTTGGTGCAGTTCAACGTGGCGATGACCAAGGCGTTATCGAACCAAGACGTGTCGGATTACGCCGAATGTGCTGCAGCGCAGTACACGTTGATCCGGGGCTACGGTTTTGCACGTCATGTGCGGACAAATGTCACCGAAGAGGGTGGCATATGGCGGGCAGATGCTGTTTACACAATCTCGCCGAGCCTGCCGAAAGGCTTGAAGACAATTGATGCCGAAGTGACCGCGTTTCAATGCGCGGAACGCGGCATTCCGACGGTGTGAGGACTTATGGCTGATTTCTTTTACAACACCGGGCTGGGCATTGCCCTGCTGACGGTTGGGCAGGTTTTGCTGCTGGTTGTACCGCTTTTGCTGGCGCTGGCCTTCCTCATGTATGCCGACCGCAAGATCTGGGCCGCCGTGATGATGCGCCGCGGCCCCAACGTCGTGGGCGTCTTCGGCCTGCTGCAGAGTTTTGCCGACTTTCTTAAATATATCGTTAAAGAAGTGGTGGTCCCGGCGGGCGCTGACAAGGGGGTCTTCTTCCTTGCGCCGATGATTTCCTTTGTCATGGCGATGATCGCTTGGGCGGTGATCCCCTTTAACGAAGGCTGGATCCTGTCGGACATCAACGTGGCCATCCTCTATGTCTTCGCCGTCTCCTCGCTTGAGGTTTACGGCGTGATCATGGGCGGTTGGGCGTCGAACTCGAAATACCCCTTCCTTGGTTCGCTGCGCTCTGCCGCGCAGATGATTTCCTACGAAGTGTCGATCGGCCTGATCATCATCGGCGTGATCCTCTCGACCGGTTCGATGAACTTCACGTCCATCGTGGCGGCGCAGGATGGCGACTGGGGTCTGTTCAACTGGTACTTCCTGCCGCACTTCCCGATGTTGATCTTGTTCTTCATCTCGGCGCTGGCGGAAACCAACCGCCCACCGTTCGACCTGCCGGAAGCGGAATCGGAACTGGTGGCGGGCTATCAGGTGGAATATTCCTCCACGCCCTTCCTGCTCTTCATGATCGGCGAATTGGTGGCCGTGGTGCTGATGTGCGCGCTGGTGTCGCTGATGTTCTTCGGCGGCTGGCTGTCGCCGGTGCCGTTCCTGCCCGATGGCTTCTTCTGGATGTTCATCAAGATGCTGATGGTCTTCTTCATGTTCTCCATGGTCAAGGCAATCACGCCGCGCTACCGCTATGACCAGCTGATGCGGCTGGGTTGGAAAGTCTTCCTGCCGTTCTCGCTGTTCTGGGTGGTCTTCGTGGCATTCGCTGCAAAATTCGATTGGTTCTGGGGCATCTACGCCCGCTGGACCGTAGGGGGCTGATATGGCGACGACTGACTACACCCGCGCCGCGAAGTATTTCCTGCTGGCAGACTACGCCAAGGCGTTCATGCTGGGGATGCGCTATTTCTTTGCGCCGAAAACGACGCTGAACTACCCGCATGAAAAGGGGCCTCTGTCGCCCCGTTTCCGCGGCGAACACGCGCTGCGCCGTTATCCCAATGGCGAAGAGCGTTGCATCGCGTGCAAACTCTGCGAGGCGATCTGCCCCGCGCAGGCGATCACCATCGACGCCGAAGCACGCGAGGACGGCAGCCGCCGCACCACGCGCTATGACATCGACATGACCAAATGCATCTACTGCGGTTTCTGCCAAGAAGCCTGCCCAGTGGACGCCATTGTCGAAGGCCCGAACTTCGAATTCTCGACCGAGACCCGCGAAGAGCTGTATTACGACAAGGCCAAGCTTTTGGACAACGGCGAACGCTGGGAAGCCGAGATTGCCCGCAACCTTGAGATGGACGCACCTTACCGATGAGTGATCCCAAGAACCCTTTTGATGCGATGATGAAGCAGGCGCAGGAAATGGCGAAAGCCTTTCCAGCGATGGATGCTTTTTCGCCCAAAGGGTTCGAGGCGATGATGGGCACGATGCCGAAGGACATGATGGACTTCTGGTTCGGCGACACCGTGAACAAGGGCGGGCTGGACGCGCGGACGCGGCTGCTGCTTACCCTCGCGGGGCTGACCATGCAGGGCGCGCAGAATGATATGGCCCTCCGCCAGACCGTGCGCCACGCACGTGAGGCGGGAGCCACCAAACAACATATCGTCGAGACGATTAGCCAGATGTCGGTCTTTGCCGGGCTGCCGGCGATGACACGGGCGCTGGAACTGGCGCAGTCGGTTCTTGACGAAGAAAAAGATACCAAGAAGGAAGACGGCGCATGACGGTCTTTTCATTTTACCTCTTCGCGATCAGCGTCATCACCGGCGGACTGTTCACGGTGATCAGCCGCAATCCGGTGCATTCGGTGCTCTGGCTGATCCTGTCCTTCCTCTCGGCGGCGGGGCTTTTCGTGCTGCTGGGGGCGGAGTTCGTGGCGATGCTGCTGGTCATCGTTTACGTCGGCGCGGTGGCGGTGCTGTTCCTCTTCGTCGTGATGATGCTCGACGTGGACTTCGCCGAGCTAAAGGCCGAAATGGCGCGCTATATGCCGCTGGCGCTGCTGATCGCTTTGGTGATCTTGATGCAATTTGTCATGGCCTTTGGTGCATGGGAGCAGAGTGCGGCTGCGGAGAGCCTGCGGGCCAATGCGATCGATCCGGCGCGGTTCAATACCGAAGCGCTTGGGCTGCTGCTCTATGATCGTTACTTCCTGCTGTTCCAACTGGCGGGCCTGATCCTGCTGGTGGCGATGATCGGGGCAATTGTGCTGACTCTGCGGCACCGCAAGGACGTGAAACGCCAAGACGTGGTGGCGCAGATGATGCGCGACCCGGCCAAGGCGATGGAACTGCGCGACGTGAAGTCTGGGCAGGGCCTGTAAACACCGGAATTTTTTAAAAATTCCGTAGCCGTTTTCTTTGAATGAAAACGACTGAACCAAAGAGAAAAGGGACGTCGAAATGTCGAGAGCAACAATCGTGGTACTGGTCGTGGTGTTGATCGTCGTGTTTTTCGGTGGCCGCAGCTTTATCGGCTAAAGCCTCGGCAATCCCGGTGGCAGCCGGGGCAAAGTGATACTAAAAGCCCCATCAAATGGGGCGCGACCAAAGCCCATCAAAGGGCGGGAACGTAAGGGACGACATGATCGGACTTGAGCATTACCTGACAGTGGCGGCGACGCTGTTTGTCATCGGCATCTTCGGGCTATTCCTGAACCGCAAGAACGTGATCATCCTGCTGATGAGCATCGAATTGATGCTGCTCGCGGTGAACATCAACCTCGTTGCCTTCTCCAGTTTCCTTGGTGATTTGACGGGGCAGGTGTTCACACTCTTCGTGCTCACCGTCGCTGCGGCGGAGGCTGCCATCGGCCTCGCCATTCTGGTCTGTTTCTTCCGCAACCGTGGCTCGATCGCGGTGGAAGATGTCAACGTGATGAAGGGCTGAGGCAATGGAAACCACGATCCTATTCGCCCCGCTTGTGGGTGCCATCCTCTGCGGTTTCGGCTGGAAGATCATCGGTGAGAAGGCCGCCCAGTGGACCGCCACGGGGCTGCTGTTCCTTGCCGCCTTCCTCTCTTGGGTGGTGTTCCTGACGCTGGACGGTCCGACCGAGCAAATCCAGATCCTGCGCTTTATCGAGAGCGGCACGCTGAGCACCGATTGGGCGATCCGCATGGACCGTTTGACCGCGCTGATGCTGATCGTCATCACCACGGTATCGAGCCTCGTTCACCTCTACTCCTTCGGCTACATGGCCCACGATGAGAACTTCCGCGATAACGAGAGCTATCGCCCCCGGTTCTTCGCCTATCTGTCGTTCTTTACCTTCGCGATGTTGATGCTGGTCACAGCCGACAACCTCGTGCAGATGTTCTTTGGTTGGGAGGGCGTCGGTGTCGCCTCCTACCTGCTGATCGGTTTCTACTTCCGCAAGCCGTCGGCCAATGCCGCGGCGATGAAAGCCTTTGTCGTCAACCGGGTGGGGGACTTTGCTTTCCTGCTGGGCATCTTCGGCCTCTATATGCTGACGGACTCGATCCGCTTTGACGATATCTTTGCCGCAGCGCCCGACTTGGCTGAGCAGACGGTGACTTTCCTATGGAACGATTGGAACGCGGCGAACCTGATCGCCTTCCTGCTCTTCCTCGGCGCGATGGGTAAATCGGCGCAATTGTTCCTGCACACATGGCTTCCCGACGCGATGGAAGGCCCGACCCCGGTGTCGGCGCTGATCCACGCGGCGACCATGGTGACCGCGGGTGTTTTCCTTGTCTGCCGCATGTCGCCGGTGATGGAATTCGCACCCGAAGCGATGGCCTTTGTCACGGTGATCGGCGCGACGACCGCCTTTGTCGCGGCGACCATCGGCCTTGTGCAAACCGACATCAAACGTGTGATTGCCTATTCGACCATGTCACAGCTTGGTTATATGTTCGTGGCGGCTGGCGTCGGCATGTACTCGGCGGCGATGTTCCACCTGTTCACCCACGCCTTCTTTAAGGCGATGCTGTTCTTGGGCGCGGGCTCGGTCATTCACGCGATGCACCATGAGCAAGACATGACCAACTACGGCGGTCTGCGTAAGAAAATCCCCTATACTTTCTGGGCGATGATGATCGGCACATTGGCGATCACCGGTGTTGGCATCCCGCTGACGCATATCGGTTTCGCGGGCTTCCTGTCGAAAGACGCGATCATCGAAAGCGCTTGGGGCGGTGGGTCAATGTATGGCTTCTGGATGTTGGTGATCGCTGCGGCGATGACGAGCTTCTACAGCTGGCGCCTGATTTTCCTCACGTTCTTCGGAAAACCGCGTGGCAACAAGCACACGCATGAGCACGCCCACGAGAGCCCGATGGTCATGCTGATCCCGCTTGGCGTTCTGGCGCTCGGCTCGGTCTTTGCTGGGATGGTTTGGTACGGCAGCTTCTTTGGCCATGCAGATCAGGTTGGCAAATTCTACGGCATCCCGATGGCTGAAATGGCCGAAGGCGGCGACGCCCATGTCGAAGGGGCCGAGGATGACCACGGTGCCACTGGCCCGGCCGACGGTGATCATGGAGCCGACGCTTTGGTCGAAGGCCAGCAGGACGCGGGCGCGCATCACGAAGCCTTTGGCGGTGCACCGGGTGAGGGGGCGCTTTACTTTGCGCCCGACAACCACGTGCTGGATGACGCGCACGCCGCCCCGACTTGGGTTAAGGTCTCGCCCTTTATCGCGATGCTGGCCGGTCTGGTCATGGCCCTGTGGTTCTATATCTGGAGCCCGACCGTCCCGGGACGTTTGGCGGCAAACCAACGCCCGCTTTACCTGTTCCTGAAAAACAAATGGTACTTTGATGAGGTTTACGACGTGATTTTCGTGCGTCCCGCCAAAACGATCGGCCGGTTCCTGTGGAAACGCGGCGATGGCACTGTGATCGATGGCACGCTCAATGGCGTCGCCATGGGGATCATCCCCTTCTTCACCCGCCTCGCGGGTAAGGCACAGACGGGCTATATCTTCACCTATGCCTTCGCCATGGTGATCGGCATCGCCGTTCTGGTGACATGGATGACGATGAGCGGAGGAGCGAACTGATGGATACGCATCTGCTTTCAATCATCACATTCATTCCGGCCTTCGCTGCACTGATCCTCGCGGTCTTCTTGCGGGGCGACGATGCCGCTGCCGGGCGCAACGCGAAATGGTTGGCCTTCATCACCACGACGGTCACCTTCCTGATCTCGCTTTTTGTGCTCTTTGATTTTGACCCGTCCAACACCGACTTCCAATTCGTGGATGAGGCCGATTGGCTGCTCGGTCTGAAGTATCGCCTTGGCGTTGACGGCATCTCGATCCTCTTCGTGATGCTGACCACCTTCATGATGCCGCTGGTCATTGCAGCAAGCTGGAATGTCGAGCACCGTGTCAAAGAATACATGATCGCTTTCCTGCTCTTGGAAACGCTGATGCTTGGCGTGTTCATGGCGCTGGACTTGGTGCTGTTCTACCTGTTCTTCGAGGCCGGTCTGATCCCGATGTTCCTGATCATCGGCATCTGGGGCGGCAAAGAGCGTATCTACGCGAGCTTCAAGTTCTTCCTCTATACCTTCCTCGGCTCGGTGCTGATGCTGGTTGCGATGGTAGCGATGTTTACCGAAGCGGGCACAACCTGCATCGGCGGCTGTGAAATCAGCCTGCTCACGCATAACTTCGGGTCCGAGAACTTTGAGCTTCTGGGCATCCAAGTCGTTGGCGGCATGCAGACACTGATGTTCCTCGCCTTCTTTGCCAGCTTCGCGGTCAAGATGCCGATGTGGCCAGTGCACACATGGCTGCCCGACGCACACGTTCAGGCCCCGACGGCGGGTTCTGTGGTGCTGGCGGCGATCCTGCTGAAAATGGGCGGCTACGGCTTCCTGCGCTTCAGCTTGCCGATGTTCCCCGTCGGGTCCGAGGTGATGACGCCGCTGATCCTGTGGATGTCGGCCATTGCCATCGTCTATACCTCGCTAGTGGCGCTGGTGCAGCAGGACATGAAAAAGCTGATCGCCTATTCCTCGGTCGCACACATGGGTTTCGTGACCATGGGCATCTTTGCGGCGAACCAGCAGGGGATTGATGGCGCGATTTTCCAGATGATCAGCCACGGCTTCATCTCTGGCGCGCTCTTCCTCAGCGTTGGCGTGATCTATGACCGGATGCACACCCGTGACATTGACGCCTATGGCGGTCTGGTGAACCGGATGCCCGCCTATGCACTGGTCTTTATGTTCTTCACCATGGCGAACGTGGGCCTGCCGGGCACATCCGGTTTCGTGGGGGAATTCCTGACGCTGATGGCGACCTTCCAAGTGAACACTTGGGTGGCGGCAGTGGCGACCACGGGCGTGATCTTTTCGGCGGCCTACGCGCTGTGGCTCTATCGCCGCGTGGTGATGGGCGACCTGATCAAAGAAAGCCTCAAGGCGATCACCGACATGACCGCACGTGAGAAATGGATCATTGCGCCGCTGGTAGCGATGACCCTGATCCTGGGCGTCTATCCGGCGCTGGTGCTGGATATGATCGGGCCGTCGGTGGCTGCTCTCGTTGACAATTACGACATGGCGCTGGAGGCGGCTGATACCGCTGTGCAGACCGCCGATGCCTCGCATTAAGAAGGACTTGGCGCATGATATCCGCTGATCTGAACATCATTCTGCCCGAGATCGTCCTTGCGGGGTTTGCCCTGCTTGGCCTTCTTGGCGCGGTCTATACGTCGAAAGACAAGGCCGCCGGGGTGCTCGTCTGGGTGACCGCGGTGGTGATGGTGCTGCTGGCTGCTTGGGTGGCCATGTCCGGCGACGGCACCACCAACATCGCCTTCCACGGCATGTTCATCGACGACAGCTTTGCGCGCTTTGCGAAAGTGGCGATCCTGCTCTCGGCGGCGGCTGTCTTGGTCATGTCCGAAAGCTATATGAAACTGCGCGGTTTGCTGCGGTTTGAATATCCGATGCTGGTTTCGCTCGCCGTGGTCGGCATGATGATGATGGTCAGTGCAGGCGACCTGATGGCGCTCTACATGGGGTTGGAGCTGCAATCGCTAGCGCTCTATGTCGTGGCATCGCTGCGCCGCGACTCGGTCAAATCCACAGAGGCGGGCCTCAAGTATTTCGTGCTCGGCGCGCTTAGCTCGGGCCTGCTGCTCTATGGTGCGTCGCTCGTTTATGGCTACGCCGGGACCACGCTTTTCGCGGGCATCATCACCACGGCGCAAACCGGCGGCACCTCGCTCGGGCTGCTCTTTGGTCTGGTCTTCCTGATTTCGGGCCTTGCCTTCAAAGTTTCGGCCGTGCCGTTCCACATGTGGACACCGGACGTATACGAAGGTGCGCCCACCCCGATCGCGGCTTTCTTTGCCACAGCGCCAAAAGTCGCCGCCATGGGCCTGTTCGCACGGGTCATGCATGACGCCTTTGGCCAGATCGTCAGCGATTGGAGCCAGATCGTGGCGCTTCTGTCGGTGCTGTCGATGTTCTTCGGCTCTGTCGCCGCGATTGGTCAGACCAACATCAAGCGTCTGATGGCCTTTTCGTCGATTGCCCACATGGGCTATGCGCTGATGGGCTTGGCTGCGGGCACCGCCTTTGGCGTGCAGGCGATGCTGGTCTATATGGCGATCTATGTCACCATGAACCTCGGCACCTTTGCCTTCATCCTGCTGATGCAGAAAGACGGCGCGCCGGTGACCGATATCACCCTGCTCAATATGTATGCCAAGACCAATCCGGGCCGGGCGCTGGCGATGCTGGTGCTGCTGTTCAGCCTGGCGGGCGTGCCGCCGATGCTGGGTTTCTTCGGCAAGTTCTATGTGCTGCGCGCGGCGTATGAGGCCAATATGGCATGGCTCGCTGTGGCGGGCGTAATCGCCAGTGTGATCGGCGCTTATTATTACCTGCGGATCGTCTTTTACATGTACTTCGGCGAAGAGCGCTCTGACACGCTGGATCATCAGAACGGCGGCGTGCTGACCGTGGTGTTGATGGCCTCAGCTGTAATCATGATCGTCGGCATCGCGAATATGTTCGGTGTCGAGGGCATGGCCGCCTCGGCTGCGGCGTCGCTGGTGAACTGAGCGGTGCGGCGGACGATCGCCCGGACCAGCGCATGAGCCACTGGCCGGAAGGCTATGGCCGGCGCGTCTATGACACGCTCGATTCCACCCTCTCAGAGGCGGCGCGGTTACAGCATGAGCTGACCGCGCCGACTTGGATTCTCGCACTGGAGCAAACCGCCGCCCGGGGCCGCCGGGGCCGCAGTTGGACCACGCCGCGCGGCAATTTCGCGGCCACACTGATGATGCCGCGCAAAGAGCCGCCCGGCGTCGCCGCGCTGCGGTCCTTCGTGACCTCGCTGGCACTTTACCGCTCTTTCGTCGGGGTTACCGGGCGCGAGGATGCCTTTGCCCTAAAATGGCCGAACGATGTGCTCCTGCGAGGCGGCAAGGTGGCGGGTATCCTGCTCGAAAGTGTGGGCGACCATCTGGCCATCGGCATCGGCGTGAACCTTGCTCATGGGCCCGAGGCCAGCACGCTGGAAGCCCGCGCCCTGCCAGCGGTGACACTGCGTGAGGCGGGGGGCAATGTGAGCGCCGAGGATTTTCTCGACGTGCTTGCGCGGGAATATGCCGGTCTCGAAGAGCAGTTCACGACCTATGGTTTCAGCACAATCCGCAGCGCATGGCTCGCCCATGCCGCGCGGCTCGGAGAGGTCATCACCGCCCGCACCATGCGCGATGAGATCACCGGGGTTTTCGAAGATGTAGACGGCGCAGGCAATCTGATCCTGCGCACCCGCGACGGCGCGGTGCCCATCACCGCAGCGGATGTGTTTTTCTAAAATCTGGGGGAGGGGAGGCACCATGCTTCTGGCAATCGACTGCGGCAATACCAATACCGTGTTCTCTATCTGGGACGGGGAAGAGTTTATCGCCACTTGGCGCACCTCGACCGAATGGAAACGCACGGCGGATCAATATTACGTCTGGCTTAACACGCTGATGCGGCTGCAAAATATCGACGCCGACATCACCGATATGATCATCAGCTCAACCGTGCCACGGGTGGTGTTCAACCTGCGCGTTCTTGCGGATCGCTACTTTCACACGCGCCCTTTCGTGGTGGGCAAACCCGGTTGCGCGCTGCCCATCGACGTGCGCGTGGACGCGGGCACGCAGGTCGGGCCCGACCGTTTGGTGAACACCGTGGCAGGCTATGACCTTTATGGCGGTGACCTGATCGTGGTGGACTTCGGCACTGCCACGACCTTTGACGTGGTGGCCGATGATGGGGCTTATATCGGCGGCGTGATCGCGCCGGGGGTGAACCTCAGCCTAGAGGCGCTGCATAGCGCCGCCGCGGCCTTGCCGCATGTCGATATTTCCAAACCGCCGCATGTCATCGGCACCAATACGGTGGCCTGCATGCAGTCTGGTGTCTTTTGGGGTTATGTCGGACTGGTTCGTGAGATATGTGAGCGCATAAGGGCGGAACGTGCAAGACCCATGCGCGTTATCGCCACGGGGGGTCTGGCACCGCTGTTTCAGCAGGCAGTCGACCTGTTCGATGATTATCAAGATGAACTCACGATGCACGGCCTGACCGTGATCCACGATTATAATAAGGACAAAGCTGAATAATATGAGCAGCGAACGATTTATCTATCTGCCCCTCGGTGGGGCGGGTGAAATTGGCATGAACGCCTATGTCTACGGTTACGGCAAGCCCGGTAAAGAACGGCTGATCGTCGTCGACATCGGTGTGGCCTTTCCGGACATGGACAGCACGCCGGGCGTGGACCTGATCCTGCCCGACATCTCTTGGCTGAAGAAGCGTCGCGATCAGATCGAAGCGATCTTTATCACCCACGCCCACGAAGACCACATTGGCGCCATCGCGCATTCCTATGAGGTGCTGAAAGCGCCGATCTATGCGCGCGCCTTTACCGCCAATATCGCCCGTCGGAAGATGTCTGAACACGGCCACCCCGAAGATGCGGTCACCACGGTAAGCGCATGGCCAGAGCAGATCACCGCAGGCCCGTTCAAAGTGGGCTTCCTGCCGATCTCGCATTCGATTCCTGAATCCTCGGCCATGGTCATCGACACGCCCGAGGGGCGCACGATCCACTCCGGCGACTTCAAGATCGACCGCACGCCCGGCGTCGGCGAAGCCTTCGACGACGCACTCTGGGCAGAGGTCTGCAAGGATGGCGTCAATGCGCTGATCTGCGACAGCACCAATGTCTTCTCCGCTCATCCCGGCCGCTCGGAAGCGACCGTTGGGCCAGAGATCGAAAAGCTGGTGAGCAGTGCCGAGGGCATGGTCGTCGCCACGACCTTTGCCTCCAACGTCGCGCGGGTCAAAACGCTGGCAGAGGCGGGTGCACGGGCAGGGCGGTCGATCGTTCTGCTGGGGCGTGCGATGAACCGCATGGTCGAAGCCTCGATCCAGACCGGTGTGATGACAGACTTTCCGCCTGTCATCTCTCCCGAAAATGCCCGGGCGATTCCGCGCGAGAACCTGATGCTGCTGGTCACCGGCAGCCAAGGTGAACGCCGCGCGGCCTCTGCGCAACTGGCACGGGGGAAGTATCAGGGCATCGAGTTGAAAGAGGGCGATCTGTTCCTCTTTTCGTCGAAGACCATCCCGGGCAATGAGCGCGGCGTGATCGGCATCATCAACCAGTTCTCTGAAAAGGGTGTGGATGTGGTGGATGATTCCTCGGGTCTCTACCACGTGTCGGGCCACGCGAACCGCCCTGACCTTGAGACGCTGCATGCGATCGTCAAACCGCAGGTTCTGATCCCGATGCACGGCGAGCACCGTCACCTGCGCGAGCATGTGAAGATTGCCAATGCCAAGGGCATCACCGGCGTGTTGGCCGTGAACGGTATGATGATCGACCTGTCGGGCAACAAGCCCAAGGTGGTTGAACATGTCGACACGGGCCGCATGTATCTGGACGGGTCGGTTCAAGTCGGCGCGCTGGATGGTGTGATCCGCGACCGTATCCGCATGGCGCTGAACGGCCATGCCACCGTGACCATGATTTTGGATGCGGATGATGAGCCCTTGGGCGAGCCTTGGGTTGATCTGATGGGTCTGCCGGAGACAGGCCGGTCCAATGCACCGCTTGTGGATGTGCTGGAACAAGACCTCAGCCAGTGGCTGAACCGTCAGAAAGCCGCCACCCTGCGGGATGACGACAAGCTGAACGACGGTCTGAAAAAGGTCGCACGTCAGTCGTCTTATGACGAAATCGGCAAGAAACCCGAAGTCACCGTGGTGGTCAGCCGTCTGAGCTGACCTCCTCCCCACCGCTGCACATATAGACCGCGCCGCCCACTGCGACCACGCTTACCCCCGTGGCCGCAAGGGCGGCGGGGGTCGATAGCGCGGTGGCCAGCGTCGTGCCTGTAGTCGCCAGATTGGCGCTCAGTGCAGATGCCCCTCCCGTCAAAATGAAGGCCCCGGATTTATGCGCCACGGCGCGTAGGTTGTCCGGCTGGCTGATGGTGTCGACCGCGGATCGTGCGATGTTCTTGCTGATCTCGACGGTCTCTTCCTTGGTGGTGTTCACCCGTTCGCAAAAGGTCTTTTTGCAATAGCCGCGATAGTTCCGCGCGCCGGGGATCAGGAAATGCCCATCCTCGGGCGTGGCGGTCAGGCAGTAGCCGTCGATCTGGTCGAGCGGCACAGTGGTGGCAAGGTAGTCGAACAGCACCCCGCTGTCACAGGCGGGTGGGGCGCCCCAAAGGCTGCTCCATTTCCGCGCGGGCCAATTTATCAGCCGTTCGCGGGCGCCGACTTCCTCGGCGAAATTGGCGAAATTCTCGGCCTCTACGACAACTTCGGCGCCGTTGACCTCGGCCCGGCAGCGCTCGGCGCTGGCGGGGGCAGAGATAAGGGCGGTCAGGGCAAGGGTGAGGGCGAAGAGAGCAGGGCGCAGCATGATGGTCCTATCTGAGAGGTTTCCCCTCACATAGCACAGATGAAAAAGCCGCCAATCCCGGCAGGGATCAGCGGCGAATTCATGCCCGCGTGGGGCTGGTTTCAGATGCGCTCACGGAAGCTTAGGCCGATAAAGTCAGGCGTGTGATCGCCCAGCCCGACGACGCGGTTGTCGTTGCCACCGCGTTTGTCATTCCGGCCCCGACCACGCGAAGGTTTGTCATTGTTGCCGCCGCGCTGAGATTTGCGCCCGCCCTGCGCGCTTTCGGCTTCGCGCTCTGGGGCCACATCGGCTTTGGCATCTTTCGGTGCCTCGGCCTGCGGTTGCTTGGCCTCATTGGAGGTCTCAACGGGTTTGTCCGTCTGAGGCTTATCCGTCTGGGGCTTATCCGTTGGGCGCCTATCCGTTGGGCGCCTATCCGTTTGGCGCTCGTCGGCCTGCGGTTGCTCAGCCTGTGGCTTGTCTGCCTGTGGTTTGTCCGACTTACGGCTGCGCGACCGGGTGCGCTTGGGCTTGTCATCGGTCTTGGCCGGGGCGTCAGACGCTTCTTCTGCTGGTTTGGCGTTGCCAAGCGGGTTCTCGATGCGCGGAATTTCCTTTTGCACCAGACGCTCGACGTCTTCAAAGTTCTTGTCGTCGCGGGGTTGGCAGATCATGATCGCCTTGCCGTTGCGGCCCGCACGGCCGGTGCGGCCAATACGGTGAACGTAGTCCTCGGCGTGGCTGGGCACATCGAAGTTGAAGACATGGCTCACGCTCGGCACATCAAGGCCACGCGCGGCAACGTCTGAGGCCACGAGGAAACGCAGCTCGCCATTGCGGAAACCTTCGAGCGTCTTGGTCCGCTGGCTTTGGTCAAGATCGCCGTGGATCGGGGCGGCGTCATAGCCGTATTTCTTCAACGACTTAGCAACGGTATCCACGTCCATCTTGCGGTTGCAGAAGATGATCGCATTGGTGCATTTCTCGCCTTCGGCGTCGATCAGCAGACGCAGCAGCTTGCGCTTCTCGGTGGCTTCACGGTCCTTGCGCGAGGCTTTGAACATGACAACGCCCTGTTCGATGGTCTCGCTCGTGGTGGCCTGACGTGCCACTTCGATCCGCTCAGGATTGCTGAGGAAAGTGTTGGTGATCCGCTCAATCTCTGGCGCCATGGTGGCCGAGAAGAACAGCGTCTGACGGGTGAAGGGCGTGAGGCCGAAGATCCTTTCGATATCGGGGATGAACCCCATGTCGAGCATCCGGTCGGCTTCGTCCACGACCATGACTTTCACGTCCGAGAGGATCAGCTTGCCCCGCTCGAAATGATCCAGCAGGCGGCCCGGTGTGGCGATCAGCACGTCGACGCCTTTGTCGATCAGCTTGTCTTGCTCTTTAAAGCTCACGCCGCCGATCAGCAGCGCTTTGGTGAGCTTGAGGTGCTTGGAATAGGTGTCAAAGTTCTCGGCCACCTGTGCGGCCAATTCCCGCGTGGGGCAGAGCACGAGGCTGCGCGGCATCCGCGCACGAGCGCGGCCCCGAGCCAGAAGCGACAGCATCGGCAGCGTGAAGCTAGCGGTCTTGCCGGTGCCGGTCTGGGCGATGCCCAAGACGTCGCGGCCTTCGAGAGCGGGGGGAATAGCGCCCGCCTGAATAGGTGTGGGCGATTCGTAGCCAGCCTCTACAACAGCTTTGAGGACCTTGGCATTCAGGTTTAGATCGGTAAATTTTGTCATGTGCGTCCGGGTTGAGCGGACACTGACTTGGCCCGCGGCAGCAATACAAGCCGGCCCGAATGGCCCAAGGGGCGGCATATGCCGCGGCATGTTGCGAAAGCGCATAGCAAGTTGCGGCCCAGCCGTCAAACACTTGACCTCTCAGGCGCTTAACTTGCGAAATGGCGCGACACCTTTGCATCAAGGTCGAGATCAGCAAGGCGCAGCAAACCCTTCGCCTTTAGGGTCGCGCGCAACTCGGGGGTGTCGGCGCAGACCTCATTGAAAAAGGCGCGTAATCCCGCCTCACCCCCTTCGGCTTCGATCATGGAAAAAAGCTCATGCATCGACAGCCCGCCGCGATCACGGGGTCGGTTGGGGGCGAGATCGGAACGGTAAGAGCCTTTTTCCAGCCGGTAGCGATAGGCGGCCAGCCAGTCGGGCCAGCTTTTTGCGTGCAGATGTGCCAGATCAATGCCGGGCTGCTGCTCTGGCCCCTCAATCATCGCGTCATTCTGAAAAGCGTTGTGTATTTGAAGGCGAACGTCGGCCATCCCGGTGCGGACAAAGACCTTTCCGGCCAAATGGCTCAAGAATCCCCCTTTGACGTATTCGCCATAGGTTGGATAAAGCTCCGACACGATCTGCGCCCTCTGCGGGCCGTTTGGAATGAAGGATTTGAAGGCTGTCGCATCGCCTGCCAAAGCCTCCATCGGGCGGATGCGGGCGATCTTTTGCGCCGCGGGCAGGGCGGCGAGCACCTCGCCCACAGGGCGCTCGGCAACAAGGAATTCGTCCACATCCATATGGATCAGCCAATCCACATCATCCGCGCGGTTATAGGCGCGGGTGGCGTTCTGGCTTTGGCGGACCTGATGCTTTTGCGGGCGTTTGCCACAGAGCTTTTGCCAATAGGCATCATCGCAGGTGACGACGCGGATCTTGGGGTGGGCTTTCAAACTGTCGAAAGCCTCTGGGTTCTCAGCGTCGAGAAATAGATAGAGCCGATGCGCACCTGCCTCAAGATGGTAGGCGGCAAAGCGTCTAATCTCGTCAGCGGGGGCCAAAATTGTGGCAACCAGCCCCCATTTCGTCGTCGTCGTCATCGCGTCTCCCCGGTTGGGTCCAGAATGCCATGATTGCGCGCGAAATCAAGGCTTACGACCCATAGCGGAGAGGCTAATTCAGACCATCATTTCCTTGGTCGCGGTAAGTTTCACGTCCGGGTAATCGCGCTCAACCCGGTCGATGTCCCATTGCAGGCGGGTTAGGTATACGATGTCGCCGTCGTGGTCATGGGCGATGTGCTGTTTGTTGTTTTCGGTAAACTTATCAACGGCTTGTTTCGTGCCATTCACCCAGCGAGCCGAGGTGAATTGCGACGGCTCGAACCGCACCGGCAGGCCGTATTCCAACTCGATCCGGCTGGCGAGCACTTCGAACTGCAATTGTCCAACAACGCCCACAACAAAACCCGAGCCGATGGAGGGTTTGAACACTTTCGCGGCACCTTCTTCGGCAAATTGCATCAGCGCTTTCTCAAGGTGTTTCGCTTTCAGCGGATCGCCCGCGCGGACCGATTGCAGCAATTCGGGCGCGAAGGAGGGGATACCGCTGACGCGCAGCGCTTCGCCTTGGGTCAGCGTGTCGCCGATGCGCAGCTGCCCGTGGTTGGGGATGCCGATGATGTCACCGGCCCAAGCCTCTTCGGCCAATTCGCGGTCTGAGGCCAAAAACATTACCGGGTTGGAAATCGTCATCGGCTTCTTGGTGCGGACATGGGTCATTTTCATGCCCCGCTCGAAATGCCCCGAGGCAAGGCGCACAAAGGCGACCCGGTCGCGGTGTTTGGGGTCCATGTTGGCCTGCACCTTAAAGACAAAGCCCGCGACCTTGGTTTCTTCGGGCAAAATCTGACGTGGCGTGGCGGCTTGGATTTGCGGCTCTGGCCCGTATTTGGCGATGCCTTCCATGAGTTCACGCACCCCGAAAGAGTTGATCGCAGAGCCGAACCAGATCGGCGTCAGCGTGCCTTCGTGCATCGCTTTGAGGTCCAAGGGCGGCAGCAATTCGCGCGCCATCTCAAGGTCTTCGCGCAGCTTTTCCAGCAGGGTGGCGGGGACGTGTTCGGCCAGCTTGGGGTCGTCCAACCCTTCGATCTTGATGCTGTCGGCCACGCGGTTCCGGTCGGCGCGGTCCATCAGTTCCAGACGGTCGCGCAGCATGTCATAGCAGCCCACGAAATCGCGGCCCACACCGATGGGCCAGCTTGCGGGCGTCACGTCGATGGCAAGGTTTTCCTGGATTTCGTCAATGATCTCAAAGGTGTCGCGGCTTTCGCGGTCCATTTTGTTACAGAAGGTCAGGATTGGCAGGTCGCGCATCCGGCAGACTTCGAAAAGCTTCTGCGTCTGGCTTTCCACACCCTTGGCCCCATCGATCACCATCACGGCGGCATCCACCGCCGTCAGCGTACGGTAGGTATCCTCCGAAAAGTCCGAGTGGCCCGGCGTGTCGACGAGGTTGAAGCGGTAGTTGGTGTCACCGCTGTGGAAATCGAACGACATGGCCGAGGCCGAGACCGAAATGCCCCGGTCCTTTTCCATCGCCATGAAGTCCGACCGCGTGCGCCGCGCTTCGCCCTTGGCGCGCACTTGGCCAGCCATCTGAATGGCCCCACCGAACAGCAGGAACTTTTCAGTCAGCGTGGTCTTGCCCGCGTCAGGGTGGCTGATGATCGCAAAGGTGCGACGACGCGCGATCTCGGCGGGCAGGGCGGGGCGGTTTTGCGGCGTGTCCAACATCCGCCCCATATAGGCTGCGCCGCGACCGGGCGCAATCTGGCCATTGCTGCGAATCGGCTCTCGGCCTAACATGAGAACATAAGTGGTACATGGAGGAATTTGCGATGGAACTGAAAGAGATTGCACAAGAGTTGGTTAACGGCTGCCGTGCCGGTGCGGCCAAAGTGCGCGAGAACCTTGATAAGCTATATGCCGAAGATGCCGTATCCGTAGAGGCCGCCGATATGGGCGGGCAGGGGCGTGAGACGCATGGGATCAAGGCCATCCACGGCAAACACGACTGGTGGGAAAACGCGATGGAAGAGCACGCGAGTGAAGTCTCTGGCCCGTTTTATTTCGGCGATGAGCAGTTCAGCGCGGTCTTCAAGGTCGACGCCACCGACAAGCAAAGCGGCGACCGCTTTCAGATGGAAGAGATCGGCGTTTACCACGTGAAAGACGGCAAAATCGTCCGGGAAGAGTTTCACTATGCCGTTGAGGCACCTTAACGGGTAGAGGCTTTGCGCAGCAGCGCCGCCGCATCAGGACGGTTGAGCAGCGCCTCGGCCAGATCAAGCCCGGCATGGGGCAGATCGGAGTGGCCTGGGATCACCTCGCCCAAGGCCGCGGCCATTTCCGGCGGCAGCACCGACCGGGTGCGGCTGTCGACCAGCATGGATTCGGCGGCAATCCCTTCGGCGTAGATGATCTGATGACTGTCAAAGAGCAGTTGGAAGTAATCGACAAAGCCGCCGTCCTGCACCGTCACGCTGTCACCGTTCACCAGATGCCGCGCCTTCACCAGCAATTCGGACCGGCCCGCACCCATCTCATCGCTGCGTTGATAGATGAAAAGCCGGTGGTCGGGGCTGACGATCAGGTCATGTTCGTTGTTCAGCGTGCCTGCCTGAATGCGGATCGGGGCGAATTCGCCCACCGCGCGCAGGGTGCTTTGACCGATCCAGCGTAGGGTTTGAACGCCGTCGTCGCGGGTTAGGATACGGTCACCGACGCGAAGGTCTTCGATGGGGCGCAACTCTCCGGTGCTGAGCGAGATATGGGTGCCGCGTGTGAAGGACACGCAGGCGAGTTGGCCGAATTTCTGACGTGCGGTCTGGGTGTCGATGCCCACAATACGGTAGCCCGTTTGCGGTGTCAGCGGGCCTAGCGGCAAAAGGTACACCTCAGCCGCGTGGCCCTTGCCATCAACCTCGACCAGCAGCAGCGCCTCTTGGGTTTGCCCGTCGGGCGACATCAGCGTGAGCAGGCTGTCGAGATGCAACTCAGCACCGGGGCTGCCCACGCCGGTATCCTCGGCAAGCTGCAATTGATCCCCCGGCAGGGTCAGCAGGGACAGGCGCAAAGGCTCTGCCGCACGGTCCAGCTCATAGACGTCATCCAGCACCAATTCAGCGGCAAAACCCAGCGTATCGCCCATATTCGCCCCGTCGCTCGCGCAAAATTGCCCGGCGCGGTAGACGGCGATGTTCTGTGCGGGGGCGGTGCGGGTGCGGGACATGACGGGCCTTTGGCTTTAGGGCTTTCGCCAGCGGGATAAGGTAGAATTGTGGCCCGGATGGGTCAAGGCTCGGGTGATTTGCTGGCATTGGCCGCAGGGCGTGGTAGGCATATGCAAATGCATAGGAGGAATCGCAAAATGGATTTGGGAATCAAGGGGAAGAAGGCGCTGGTCTGTGCCTCATCCAAAGGGCTTGGCCTTGGCTGCGCCGAAGCTCTTGCGGCGGCAGGGGTCAACCTTGTGATGAACGCACGCGGCGCCGAGGCGCTTGAGGCGTCGGCAGAACGTATCCGTCAGGACTATGGCGTCGAAGTCGTCACCGTGGCGGCGGATGTGGCCACCGAAGAGGGTCAGGCGCTGGTCATCAAGGCCGCCGAGGGCTGTGACATTCTCGTCAACAACGCGGGTGGCCCGCCTCCGGGGATGTGGCATGACTGGGACCGCGAAGATTTCATCAAGGCGCTCGATGCCAATATGCTGGCCCCCATTGCGCTGATCAAAGCGCTGGTGCCCGGCATGATGGAGCGCGGCTGGGGCCGGGTCGTGAACATCACCAGCCAGTCGGTGCGCGCGCCGATTGCTGTCTTGGGGCTGAGTAACTCGGCACGGACCGGGCTTACGGGCTATGTCGCGGGCACCGCGCGTCAGGTCGCGGGCAAGGGGGTCACGATCAACAACCTGCTGCCGGGCATCCATGCCACCGACCGCGCGGATTCGCTGGATGCGGGTGTGGTCAAGGCCAAGGGTATCACGCTGGACGAGGCCCGCGCCGAGCGGCAGGCGGGCATTCCCGCAGGCCGCTACGGCACCCGTGATGAATTCGGCGCGACCTGTGCGTTCCTTTGCTCGCAGCACGCGGGCTTCATCGTGGGCCAGAACCTGCTGCTGGATGGCGGCGGCACCAATCTCACCATGTAAGCAGAGCTTGGCCGGGGCGCGCGTCCCGGCCATTGCGCTTCGCATCGGATCACATTCCTGACAGCAGCGGTTTCAGCGCTGGCGGGGATTGAGGGCGGCGGCTAACCCTTGAGGGTCAGCTTTTCGCAAAAGGTCCGTCCGCATGCAAACCACCGTTCTTGTCCTTCTTTTCGCGGCCATAATCCTTGCCAGCCTGCTGGTGGCCCCGCGTCGCGCAACGGTCGAAGGGTTCTTCGGCGGCGCCAATGCGGCGGGCCGTGCGCCGGGGCTTTGGGTGCTGGTGCTAAGCCAAGTCACCACATGGATCTTTGCCCGCAGCCTGATGAACGCCGCGATCTTGGGCTATTTCTACGGCATCGCGGGCACGCTGGCCTATGCGGCCTATTATGGCTCATTCCTGACGGGCGGCTTTATCGTGGGGCATCTGCGCCGGGGCGGCGCGCGGTCGGTGCAGGACTGGCTGGGTGGGCATTTCGGGCGTTCGGGCACGGCGGCCTATAACCTCGTGATCGGGCTGCGGCTGCTGTCCGAGGTCTTTGCCAATCTGCTGGTCGTTGCGCTGATTTTCGAGGCTGTCTGGCCGGGGTCCGGCACGCTGGCGGTGCTGATCGTCGCTGCGCTCGGCTTTGGCTATTCGGCATGGGGCGGGCTTTCCGCCGCGCTGCGCACGGATGTGGTGCAGATGCTGGTCTTTCTTGTTGTTTTCGGCCTCGCGCTCGGTGCGCTGCTGCTGAGCCCGGGGTTCGAGCTTGGCGCGGTGCTGAGTGCGCCGGGCGTCTCGGGGCCCTATAACGGTTGGGTGCTTTTGGCGGTCGCCCTGTTGCAGGTCTTCTCCTACCCCGCCCATGATCCGGTGATGATGGACCGCGGCTTTCTGGCGGATGAGGCAACCACGCGGGCCTCTTTCCTGCACGCCTTTTGGATTTCGACACTCTGCATCATCGGCTTTGGCTTTTTCGGCATCCAAGCCAGCCTGACCGGTGCGGCCTATGAAGGCGAATTGATCGGCACATGGGGGCAGATGTTTCCGGGCTGGATTTTCGTGGCGCTGATGCTGTCGCTGCTCGTCTCGGCGCTGTCGACGCTCGATTCCGCATTGGCCTCGGCCGCGCGGCTGATGGTCGAAGAATGGCGCATCGCGCCGCGCAGCCTGAGGGGCGGGCGGCTGGTGATGGCGGGGTTCATGGCGCTTGGTGCGCTGTTGACGCTTTGGGGCAATGCCACGCTTTTCGATGCCGTGGCGGTCAGTGGCACCGCGTCGATGTTCCTTACCCCGGTGCTGCTGGTGGGGCTGGTGGCGGGGCGCCGCATCGCGGTCTGGAGTTACCTCGCCGCCTTTGCCGCCGCGATGCTCGGGGCTGCGGCCTATTTCGCGCGCGGCTGGGCGCCGGTGGCGGCCCTTCTGCCCGAGGGGCATAAATACGAGCAATTGTTGGTAATTTGCGTGATCGTGCTACTGGCCGGGTTCGCAGCGGTGCTTGCGGGGGCGCGGCGAGGCTGATAGCTGGGTTTCCGAGTGATTTGATCGGATACCGCAGTTTCCATGAGTGACCCCACCCCCCGACTGGAAATCCGCAATCTGCGCCGCGCCTATGGCGGGCGGCAGGTTGTCGATGACGTGTCTTTGCAGATCATGCCGGGGCAGGTGACCTGTCTGCTCGGCCCCTCGGGCTGCGGCAAATCCACCACGCTGCGCATGATCGCGGGCGTTGAGATGCAAGACAGCGGCACGATCCATGTCGATGGCAAGCTGATCTGCGACACCATGTTTCGCGTCCCGCCAGAGCGGCGCGAGATTGGGCTGATGTTTCAGGACTTCGCCCTGTTCCCGCATCTGAGCGTCGCCGATAACGTGGGCTTTGGCCTCAAGAAAGGCACCAAGGCCGAGAAGCGCAAGCGGATTGAGGAATTGCTCGAACGGGTGGACCTGCTGCGCTATATCGACGGCTATCCGCACCAGCTTTCGGGCGGGGAGCAGCAGCGCGTGGCGCTGGCCCGTGCGCTGGCGCCGCAGCCGCGCATCATGCTGATGGACGAGCCCTTTTCCGGCCTCGACAACCGTCTGCGCGACGGCATCCGCGATGAGACCCTGAGCATCCTGAAAGAAGAGGACACTGCCGTTCTGCTGGTCACTCATGAGCCGGATGAGGCGATGCGCATGGCCGATGAGATTGCGCTGATGCGCGACGGCAAGATCGTCCAGCAGGGCGCGCCCTATAACGTCTATACGCGGCCCGTCGATCGCGCCTCTGTCGCATTTTTCAGCGATGCCAATGTGCTTGAGGCCACGGTGACCGGGGCGCTGGCCGATACCGTCTTTGGCCAATTCCTTGCCCCGGGGGTGCCCGATGGCACGCCGGTAAATATTGTCTTTCGCCCGCAACACCTGCGCATCGACTTTGACCGTGCAGGCAAAGGCCCACGCCCCACGGCGACCGATGGCACACCGGCCCGCGCCGTGGTGGAACGCGCGCGCTTTATGGGGAACGAAAGCCTTGTTGAATTTGTGTTGGAAGAGGACGGATCGCGGCTCAAGGCCACGGTGCCGAATGTCTTTTTGCCGCAACCCGGCGCCGTCATGTGGCTGACCGTGCGCCGCGACCGCTGCTTTGTTTTTCCGGTGACGGCATGAAGCCCCTGATGGTAGAATTCGGCATGGGGTCGTCCCTGCGCCGCGCCGATTATACGCAGGCCGCGACACGCGCGGTGCAGGATGCGCTGTGGCATAACTCGATCAATCTGGCAGAGCTTTTTGGTTTCGATAGGTCCGCCATGCGGATCATCCTCGACGTGGGCGTGCAACGGCCCGATCTGGTCGATGCCGAAGCGCTGCGCGCGGTCTTTCCCTATGGTGAGGTGACGGTGAACCTGCATCACGGCGGGTTGGATGTGCCGCGCCCCGAAGGAGAGGGGAACCCGACCGTCATGGCGAATGTGGCCCTTTCCGTCGGTTTCGACATAGAGCCTGCCGATGACTGAGCAGCGGATCATCATCGAAATGGGCATGGGCAACGATCTGCACGGGATGGACTATACCAAAGCCGCCGCCCGCGCGATCGAGGATGCCCTGCGCCATTCCTCTCTGCCGCTTTTCGGCGCGCTTGACGTGACACCGGACCAGATGCGTGTGCAGGTCACCGTGGCGGTGCAAGAGCCAGAAAAGGTGGATGTTGACGCGCTGGTGGCCAATCTGCCGCGTGGCCGGGCCGAGGTACGTGCCGTGAAGGGCGGGCTGAACGTGCCGACGGGGCAGGATACCATCGTGATCGCGCAGGCGAGTGTCGAGGCGTTCTTGCCGCTGCAGACCGGTTGGCAACTGAAGGGCTGAGCCGGGGGGCAGACCGTCCGGGCGGTCTGGGCCAGCCAAGCGGACCTGCGCCCGTGATTCAGGGCTAGGGGTGGTAGTCAGCCAGCGTTTTGCCCGGCTCGTCGACGAACAGCTCTGGCAAGGCCTCGGCGCTCTCGATCTGATCGATCGCGTAGGTAGCAAATCCCTTTTCATCTTGGCACCAGGCGGTCAGCATCCAAAACCGCCCCCAATTCTCAACCTTCAGTGGCCGTAGCACTCGGGTCTCTTCCCCCGCGACCCCGATCCGCAGCTTCTGACGCGCCAGCACCGCGGCGCGCAGCACCGGCAGATGGGCAAAAACCCGTGTGGCCTTGCCCTGCGCCGTCAGCGCCTGCGACCAAGCGGCCCCCTCGGCGATGGTCTCGGTCGGCAAGACCGCGTCGAACTTGGCGGCCAATGTCTCTGCCGCGCCCTGCAAGGCGGGGTCTCCAACCTCTGCCGCGACAGCAAGGCCGAGGTTCAGCGCCTCCAATTCAGACGGGGTTAGTGTCAGCGGGGGCAGGGTGATCGCCGGGGTGATCCGATAGCCTTCGCCCCGCGTTCCGACGATGGACAGGCCCGCCGCGCTGAGCTTGCCCATATCGCGGTAGATCGTGCGGGGGGAGACGCCAAACAGCCGGGCCAAATCCTCGGCCCGGTGCAGCCGCCCATCCCGCAGCCTGTCGATCAACCGCACGAGCCGATCTTCGGTTTTCACTGACACCATGACGCCTCCTGACGCTCCTGACAAAAACATGTCATAAGAGGAATTGCACGCCCGAAAATTGGCAGTCCTTTGCCCGCAGCACCGCCCATCCGCCGCTTTGCCCCTTCATGGTCCTGCCGCCGCCCGCTATCACAGGCAGGACGGCGCTGCATGATTTGCGCCAAACATGATGGGAGAACAGACATGTTGAACAATATCGGACTGCCGGGCCTGCTGCTGATCGCGGTTGTCGTGCTGGTGCTTTTCGGCCGCGGCAAGATTTCCTCGCTTATGGGTGAAGTTGGCAAAGGCATCACTAGCTTCAAAAAGGGCATCAGCGAAGGCGAAGAAGAGACCAAGCGCAGCGACGACATCAAACATGTTGACGAAGTGCACCATGCCGACCTGCCCGAGCATGCCGATCAGGGCACGCATCCCAAGACCGACCTGAAGGCCGACAAGGACCGGGTGTAACCCGATGTTCGATCTGGGTTGGACGGAACTTTTAGTCATCGGCGTGGTGGCCCTGATCGTGGTCGGCCCCAAGGACCTGCCCGTGCTGTTTCGGCGCGTTGGGCAATTCGTGGGCAAGGCCAAGGGCATGGCGCGTGAATTCAGTCAGGCCATGAACGACGCCGCCGACGAAAGCGGCATGCGCGAGATGTCGTCGTCGCTGAACAAGTCGCTAAAAACCGCGACCAACCCGCTGGGCAGCGCCATGGATGAGGTGAAGGACGCGACCCGCTCGCTGACCAACTTCGACCCCGAGAGCGAGACCGGCAAATTGGCGGCGCAAAAGGCCGAGGATGTGAAGAAGATCCAAGCCAGCACCGCCCGCGCCGCAGCCGAGCGCAAGCAGCGCGAAGCGGCAGAAGCCATGTCTCAGGCCGAGGCGGCAGAGGCGAAGTTGTCTGACGCGACCCCGGCCCGGGACGAAGCTGCGAAAGCTGCACCGGCACGGCCCGTGATCGAGAAAGACGCGGCACCAGCCAAGGCGGCGCCTGCTAAAGCGGCCTCACCCAAAGCGGCGCCGGTCAAAGCAGCGGCCAAAGCAGCGCCGGCCAAAGCAGCGCCGAAAAAGCCTGCTGCCAAGAAACCCGCTGCGAAAAAGCCTGCTGCCAAAAAGCCAGCGGCAGCCAAACCCGCTGCGAAAAAAGAGTAAGTTAAATGAGCGCCTCCGACGACTATGAGATCGACGACAGCTCGGCCCCGTTGATCGAACATCTGGCCGAACTGCGCACGCGGCTCATCCATTCGGTCATCGCCTTTATCATCGGCATGGTGATCTGCTTTACCGTCTGGAACCCGATCTTCAACTTCCTGACCGAACCGCTGTGTTCGGCCATGGCGGAACGGGGCCAAGAGGATTGCGGGCTGATCCTGATCAAACTGCAAGAAGGTTTCTTCGTTGCGATTTCGATCTCGCTTTTGGGTGGTTTGGTGCTGGGCTTTCCCTTCATCAGCTACCAGCTTTGGCGCTTCGTGGCACCGGGGCTCTACAAGAACGAAAAGGGCGCTTTTCTGCCCTTTTTGATCTCCTCGCCGGTGATGTTTTTCCTTGGTGCGGCCTTTGCCTTTTACGTCGTCACGCCGCTGGCCTTCGATTTCTTCCTTGGGTTCCAGCAGGCGGGTACGCTCGTCGGTGAGGGGCCAGAGGGTGAGAACGGCATCGCGGCCATCGCATTCCAAGGCTCGGCGCAGGAATACCTCTCGCTTACGATCAAGTTCATCGTGGCCTTTGGCCTGTGCTTCCAGCTTCCCGTGCTGCTGACCCTGATGGGCAAGGCCGGGCTGGTCAGTTCCGAAGGTCTGGGCAATGTGCGCAAATATGCCGTGGTGGCGATCCTTGTGTTGGCTGCCCTTGTCACGCCGCCAGATGTGATCACGCAGGTGATCTTGTTTGTTGTTGTCTACGGCCTTTACGAAATCTCGATCTTCCTCGTGCGTCGGGTCGAGAAAAAGCGCGACGAGAAGCTGCGCGAAGAGGGCTACTTTGACGACGAAGACGAGGAAGACGAGGAAGACCTGCTGTGATCGACGATCCGATGGACCGTATCGCAGCGGCGCTGGAGCGTATGTCTCCGGCGCCGCTGTCCGCCCCGGACTTTGACGCCGCGACCGCATTCGTCTGGCACACCGACCCCGACCGTCTGGTACCGGTGCCGCAGGTCGCGCGAATCGACCTGCCGCTGTTGATTGGCGTCGACCGGGCGCGGGATACCCTTCTGGCCAACACCCGCCAATTCGCGGCGGGTCTGCCTGCGAACAACGCGCTGCTCTGGGGTGCGCGTGGCATGGGGAAATCCAGTCTTGTCAAAGCGATACACGCAGATGTTCAGGCATCACATGAAGCGTTGCGCATCGTCGAATTGCAGCGCGAAGACCTGCCCTCGGTCGGGCGGCTTCTGACACTGCTGCGCGGGGCGTCGCAGCGGTTTATCCTGTTTTGCGATGACCTTAGCTTTGGCCATGATGACGCGCATTACAAGTCGCTGAAGGCGGTGCTGGATGGCGGCATCGAAGGGCGGCCCGAGAATGTGGTGCTCTACGCCACCTCGAACCGCCGTCATCTGATGCCGCGCGACATGATCGAAAATGAGCGGGGCAGTGCGATCAACCCTTCGGAGGCGGTCGAGGAAAAGGTCTCTCTCTCCGATCGTTTCGGGCTTTGGCTTGGGTTCCATCCCTGCGATCAAGACCAGTATTTGGCGATGATCCGCGGCTATTGCGATGCCTTCGGCGTAGAAATCGACGACGACACCCTGCGCGCAGAGGCTGTCGAATGGCAGGCCACACGCGGGGCGCGGTCGGGCCGGGTGGCATGGCAGTATTTCGTGGATTTGGCTGGCAGAAAGGGCGTTCCCGTCTCAGGAGGGTGACCGCGCCTGTCTGGTGCTTCAGCAAAGAGGCCCGCAAGTTCTGCGGGCCTTTTTTTGTTTGATTACTGGATGTAGGGCGTCGGATCGACGCTCTCAAAGCCCTTGCGGACCTCGAAATGCACATGCGATTCCGATCCGCCGCGCAGTTTGGCGATCTGCTGGCCCCGGCTGACGGTATCGCCCTTGGCGACATTCACGCCGTCCACATTGGCATAGACCGTGAGCAGGTTGTCCGGGTGGCGCACCACGACAATCGGAATGCCCTCGGCGCTTTTGGTGATCGCGGCCACGGTGCCCCCTTCGGCGGCCTTCACCGGCCCGCCGGGGTTGCCCTTGATGTTGATGCCCTCGTTCTTGCCCTTGGAATAGGCGCGGATGATGGAGCCTTGGACCGGCGGTGTCATCTTCGTCGTTTTTGCAGGGGCGGTGGGTTTGCCGACATCGGCCACAGGCTCTTTCGGCTCGACTTTGGGTGGCAATGGTTTCGCCGTCTCATCCTGCGGCAGCGGTTTGGCCGCCGAAGGAGGCGTCGGCGTGGGGCTGCCCGCGCCGGGTGCGCTGGTGACAGGTTGCACGGGGCGCGAGGCGGCGGCACTGGATGCGGTGTTGGTCGCCTGACGCGGGGGCGCTTGTTTCTCTACCGGGATCAGCAGGAATTGCCCCTCGCGGATCGCGAAATCGGGGCCGAGGCCGTTCCACTCCGCCAGCGCTTTGACCGGCACGTTATAGAGGCGCGCAACGGTATAGGCGGTCTCGCCACGCTCGACCCGGTGGCGCACCGGCTCTTTCGCCGATTGCGGCGCGGTAGGCTGAGGCGCTGTGGGCTGCGGCGCGGTGGTGCCGGTGCTTGCAGGGGGCAGGCTTTGCGTTTGCACGCTCGGCGTCGCCGGGGCGCGGTCGATGGCGCTGCCCGCAAGGGTGGTGATATCGACGGCGCCATTGGTGCCGGGGGCAGGTTCGGCGACCCGCCGGGGCAGGGCGATGATCTCTCCTTGGCGAAGCGGGACGCCCGGATCAATGCCATTGTAGCGTGCGAGTTCGCCGCTGTCGGCCCCGACACGCGCGGCCACGTCTTTCAGCGTATCGCCACGGCGGGCGACGGCGACTTGATAATTGGGGTAGGCGATCACGCCCCGGGCGTCGGGCTTGGGGCGGTCCGCCAAGGGGCCGCGTGCCGCTTCGGCGGTGGAAAACCCATCGCCAAAGGTGCTGCGCATATCGTAATCCAGTGGCTGATTTTCGCAACCTGCCAGCAGTATCGCACTGGTCCCGGCCATTAGGGTCAGCCGCATGGGGCGGCGCAAGCGTGTTTGGCGCATCTGCAAGTCCTCATCTTCGCCCCAGACGGTAAGGGGCGTTGTCCGTGTCTCTCTAACCTATTAGCCGTCCTTGCCCAAGCCTTCCAGCAGGGGGACAAAGCGCACGGCGCGCAATTCGTCGTATTCCAGCCCATCAGCGGTCTTTCGCACGCGGATGAGGTGTTGGACGGTGTCGGATTGGCCGACGGGCAGCACCATGATGCCGCCTTCTTTGAGCTGGGCCAGCAGGGGGCCGGGCGGGTCTTCGGCGGCGGCGGTCACGATGATCCTGTCAAAGGGTGCCTGTTCGGCTAGGCCAAAGCTGCCATCGGCGGTGATCGCGGTGATGTTGTTAAGATCCATCGCCTCGAACACGCCGCGCGCCTCTTGCACCAAGCGCCGGTGCCGGTCGATCGTATAGACCCGCCGCGCGAGCTTGCTGAGGATCGCGGCCTGATAGCCCGAGCCGGTGCCGATTTCGAGCACCTTATCGCGCGACGACACCTGCAAGGCTTGGCTCATCAAACCCACGACAGAGGGCTGGCTGATGGTCTGACCGCAGGCGATGGGCAGGGGCATATCCTCATAGGCGCGGCTGGCGAAGAGGCCGCGGATAAAGGGGCCGCGGTCGATCGCTTCCATCGCTGTCAGCACGCGCGCATCGGTCACGCCCTTGGAGCGCAGCGCATAGAGGAACTGCATCTTGCGCTCCGCCTCAGAGATCGGCTCTTCGTTCATCCGTTGATGCCCGACAATGTTTCAAGCGCCGCGTGGTCGGTCAGGTCACAGCGCATTGGGGTGACCGAGATATAGCCATCAAGGTTCACGCAGGCGTCACTGCCGGGCGCTGTCTGCACGCGCTGGTCGCCGCCTTTGATCCACAAAAAGCGGCGGCCCGAGGGCGACAGATGCGCCTCGGTGGAGAACCCGGTGGCGGGGCGGCGGCCTTGAGGGGCGAGCCGGATGCCGCGCACATCGGCGCCCGCGACGGGGGGGAAGTTCACGTTATAGAAAAGGCCATAGGCCGCTTCTTCGCTGGGGCTATGCTCCAAAATGCGGCGACAGGTCTCGACGCCATGCTGGGCTGCGGCCTCAAACGGATCAGCCAGATCGCGGTTGGCGGGGCCGTAGTATTGCGACAGGGCGATGGCGGGCAGACCCTGCAAGGCCGCCTCGATCGCGCCGCCGAGCGTGCCGGAGTAAAGCGCGTTTTCAGCCGCGTTGTTGCCCCGGTTCACGCCCGAAAGCACCAGATCGGGGGGCGCGGCGGTCATCGTGTCGTGGATCGCGGCAAGGACGCAGTCAGCGGGAGAGCCTTCGGTGGCAAAGACGCGGTCGTCCAATTGCGAAATCATCATCGGTTTGGTGTAGCTGATGCAATGGCCGACGCCGGATTGCTCAAACGCGGGTGCGACGGTCCAGACCTCGCCCTTGGGCCCGGCCAATTCCTCGGCAATGGCGCGCAGCACGGCCAGACCGGGCGCGTTGATGCCGTCATCGTTTGTAATCAAAATACGCATGAAAGGCCCCTTTTTGCCTTGATAGGCGAGGGGCGGACCGGCGGCAAGCGCAGCGCGCCGGTGCCGCGCGGTTCACAAGGCGGAGTTTTCCGACAGTTGCGCCAATACCGCAGCGGCCTGCGTGGCGGTGTCACTGAGCGCTGCGCGGTCTTCACCGGGAAAGAAACGCGCGCGGGTGGCAGTGGGCATCGGGTCGGGGGTGAGGATATGCACGCGCGGGCCGATCTGCGCGGTTTCAACCTGCCAAGAGGTCGCCAGCGCGATCTGCGCGGCCTTGGTCGACCCGTAGCTGCCGAAGAATTTCGTGCCAGCACGCGGATCATCAAAGAAGACCGCCGTGCCCTCTGCCCCCAAAAGCGGGGAGACAAAGGTGATCAGCCGCGCCGTGGCGGTGACATTGCCCGCGATGGATTTCTCCATATCCTTGGCGTCAATGTGATCGGTGGGCGTTAGTGGGGCTGCGTGCACGGCGCAGTGCAGCCAGAGGTCAAGCCCGCCCCAACGGTCGTGGATGCCCCGGCAAAGCACCGCCATCGCATCGGCGTTGGTGATGTCCATCGGGGCCAGTGTGGCGCTGCCACCCTCGGCTTGGATACGGTCATCCAGTTCTTCCAACGCGCCGGTCGTGCGACCGACGGCGATGATGTGATGGGTGGGGGCCAAAGCCTCTGCCAGAGCGGCCCCAAGGCCGCGCGACGCGCCGGTGATCAATGCTGTCTTGCTCATGCCCGCGATGTGCACTGCCCCGGGCGGCAGGTCAAGAGGCGCGGTGTCGCGCCTCCTTGAGCCGCTCAGCCCTGCGGCAGGCGCAGCACTTTGTTGCCGCGGCGGCTGGAAAGCACCAATGTGCCTTGCCCAATGGCCGCAACAACGCCGCCAGCGACTTGGTCGCCCACTTCAACGCGGGAGATTTTGCCGCCGCCTTCGCGGATCAGCGCGCCGGGCGTAGCGTCGCTGCCGAAAATACCAATCAGCGCTGTGCTGGACAGATCGGCCTTTTCAGTTGCCAGATCGGAGACTTTCTTTGGGGTCGGGGTCCCAGTGCTCGTCATGATGTGCCTTTCGCCTGTGGTTGCGTTTTGCGCGGCAGTCCCCCGCGCTCGCAAGGCGTCAGCTAACCCCTGCCGCAGTGCAGCGGAAGGGGGCGTTTTTGGGATGCGCAGGGTTCTGCCAGAGCGTCGGCAAAGCAGCGCCGACGACTCACTTGTAACGCTGCGACCTTTCGTAAGGCTTAACCTGGGTTAGCCCACAAAGGCCTTTTCCACGACGAAATGCTGGGGGTCGGAATTGGCGCCCTCGGTGAGGCCAAAGCCTTCGAGGATCTCCATGATATCCTTGTTGAAGCCCAAGCTGCCGCAGACCATGGCGCGGTCGTGGGCGGCATTGATCTGGGGCACGCCGAGATCTTTGAACACCGTGCCATCCTGCAAAAGGTTCGTGATCCGGCCCATCTTGGGGCTCTCTTCGCGGGTGGTGGTCGGGTAATAGCGGATCTTGGCGAGGTTTTCGGGGCCGATCAGCTCTTGCATCAGTTCGTCGGCCTTCAGCCCTTCGATCAACTGGCGGCCATATTCCAGTTCCGCCACATCGCGGCAGGTGTGGGTGACGATGACCTCATCGAATTTCTCATAGGTCTCAGGCTCGCGCAGCAGGCTGGCAAAGGGGGCAAAGCCCGTACCGGTGGCGAACATCCACAACCGGTCGCCCGGCAGCAGCGCGTCATGCACCAGCGTGCCCACGGGCTTGGGCCGCAGGATGATCTGGTCGCCGGGCTGGATGTGCTGCAGTTTCGAGGTCAGCGGGCCATCCTGCACCTTGATCGAGTAGAACTCCAGCTCATCGTCCCACGCGGGGGAGGCGATGGAATAGGCGCGCAGCAGGGGTTTTTGTTTGCCCGTCTCGGGGTGCGGATCGCCCATCAGGCCGATCATGACAAACTCGCCCGAGCGGAAGCGCAAGGACGCGGGCCGCGATACCCGGAACGAGAAAAGCTGATCCGTCCAGTGGGTGACAGAGGTTACGGTCTGGGCGTCGGGCAACGTCGGGACGGGCTTGGCGGCGGTTTGGTTCACTGTGCTCTGCTCGGTCATCATGGTTTCCGCAAATCGGTTTGCGGCCTCTACTTATGGCAAGGAATGGGGGAGGGCAATGAAGCGGCCTATTTGGCCGCCGCTGCCTGTGGGGAGGCTCCGCGAAGGCGGGACTGATAGTCATGGGCCTGCCAATCGGCGCGGGCCAGCCATTGGTCCTCAGGTTGACGCGCGGCCAGATCATCGTCGATCTCAACCTCATCAAAACCCGCGCGGCGGGCCATGGCGTATTGGTCGGCCAGCACATGCCCGCGGGCGCGCAAACGGCCCGTGTAGCCCCGCAGGCGCAGGACACGTGCGATGGTAAAGCCGCGCCCATCCGCGAAAGAGGGGAAATCGACGCGGATCATCTCCAGCGCCGGGGCGAGGGAGAGGGCATGGGCATCGGCGTCAGAGGCCAGATCGACGGCGCGGCAATCATTCGCCGCACCATCCTCGCAATAGCCATGGGTCCAGTCGTCGGCGGTGAAACCTGTGTCGGTTACGAGTACGCTCATGATTTGTCTCCTGTTCGGACCACTTTGCCGTTCACAAAGTGGATGCCGCATTCTTCTTTGTTCTGATCGCGCCAGCGCCCGGCACGCGGGTCTTCGCCGGGTGCCACGGGCGAGGTGCAGGGTGCGCAGCCGATCGAGGGATAGCCCTTGGCCACCAGCGGATGCCGGGGCAGGCGGTTCTCGGTGATGTAATCGGCCACATCCGAGGTTGCCCAATAGGCCAGCGGGTTCACCTTGATGCGCGGGGCAGCGCCATCGTCGGGGATCTCGACTTCAAAGAACTCCAAGGCCGCGCGGCTGCCGGATTGAAAGCGTTTGCGGCCGGTGATCCAGCCGTCATACCCCGCCAGCGCGTTCTGCAAGGGCCGCGTTTTGCGCAATGCGCAGCAGGCGTCGGTGTCATACTGGTGCAGCGTGCCATCGGGATCCTGTGCTGCGATCTCTTCGCTGCGCAGGGTGGTGACCTTGCGCAGGCCCAGCCGCTCGCTCAGCTCCTGCTGGTAGACGAGCGTTTCGGCAAAGAGCATCTCGGTGTCGATAAAGAGCACCGGGATATCCCGCGACACCATTGAGGCAAGGTGCAAGAGCGCCACCGATTCCGCGCCAAAGCTTGAGACGAGGGTGAGGTTTTCGATCTCGGCATAGGCGCGGCGGATGACATCCGTCGCCCCGTGGTGGCGCAGGTCCGCGTTGAGCCGTGCGACTTTTTCCTCGACCGCGCGCAGCCCCTCGGGGGGCGGCGCATCGGTATTTGAGAAAGGATGAAGTTCAGGGGTGTCAAGCGGCATTGGCCCGGTCCTTATTGGCCGTCTCGGGGTAGAGCACCGCTTTGAAAGGCGCGAGGCCGAGGCGGCGGTAGGCTTGCAAGAAGGTCTCTGCAGGATCGTTGCGCAGGTCGAGGTAGCCCAAAACAAGGCGTTCGATGGCCGGAATGATCTCCTCGGCCGAGAAGCCGGGGCCGGTGCGGGTGCCAAGACTCGCATCCTCGGTGCCATCGCCGCCAAGGGTGATCTGGTAGTTCTCCACGCCCGCGCGGTCGAGGCCGAGGATCCCGATGTGGCCCACATGGTGGTGGCCGCAGGCGTTGATGCAGCCCGAGATCTTGATCTTGAGCGGGCCCACGTCATGCTCCAGCTTCAGCTCGTCAAAGCGGGTGGCGATTTCTTGGGCGATGGGGATCGAGCGGGCGGTGGCCAGCGCGCAATAGTCCATGCCGGGGCAAGCGATGATGTCCGAGATCAGGCCGATGTTGGCAGTAGCCAGCTTGGCCTCTTTCAGCGCGGCATGCAGTTCGGGCAGGTCGCTGCGGTGCACGTGGGGCAGGATCACGTTCTGCTCGTGGCTGATGCGCAGCTCGTCATGGCCAAAGCGGCGCGCGAGGTCGGCCATCACGCGCATCTGGTCGGCTGTGGCATCACCCGGTGTGGCGCCGTGGGCCTTGAGGCTGATCGACACGATGGCATAGCCCGGCGCGCGGTGTTCGGCGAGGTTGGTATCGGCCCATGCGCGGAAGACCGGATCGTTGGTATAAGCAGACTCGTAGGCCGCGAGGGAGGCGGTTTTGAACTCGGGTGCTGCGAAATCGGATTCAATGCGCGACAGCACTTGTTGATCCACGCCGGTGAATTGGCTGCGGATCAGGGCGTATTGCGCGTCAACGCGGGCGCGGATGTCTTCGATGCCGTTTTCGTGCACGGTGATCTTGATCCGCGCTTTGTATTTGTTATCGCGGCGGCCCAGCACGTTGTAGACGCTGACGATGGCTTCGAGCGTGGGCAGCAGGTCGTCGGCACTGACGAAATCATAGAGCACCTTGCCGATCATCGGGGTGCGGCCAAGGCCGCCACCGACGATGACTTCGAAGCCCTGTTCGCCATCGCGTTCGACGATGCGCAGCCCGATGTCATGGGCTTTGATCACCGCACGGTCGGCGGCGGCACCGGTGACGGCGACCTTGAACTTGCGCGGCAGGAACTGGAACTCGGGGTGGTCGGTGGACCATTGGCGGATCAACTCGGCCACGGGGCGGGGATCGGCGACCTCATCGGCGGCGGCACCGGCGAAATGGTCGGCGGTCACGTTGCGGATCGTGTTGCCGGAGGTTTGGATGGCGTGCAGGTTCACCTCGGCCAGCGCGTCGAGCATGTCGGGCACGTCGCGCAGCTCGGGCCAGTTGTACTGGATGTTCTGGCGCGTGGTGAAGTGGCCGTAGCCCTTGTCCCATTTCTCGGCGATGAAGGCGAGCTTGTCCATTTGCGCGCTGCTCAGCGTGCCATAGGGGATCGCCACACGCAGCATATAGGCGTGCAGTTGCAGGTAGAGCCCGTTCATCAGGCGCAGGGGTTTGAACTCATCCTCAGTGAGCGAGCCGTCGATGCGGCGCTCGACTTGGGCGCGGAACTGGGCGTTGCGCTCGGCGAGGAATTTGTCGTCGAATTCGGTATAGCTATACATCACAGGGTCTCCTGTTTGCCGTGGGCGTAGTTCGACGGGCCTTTGGCGCGGAACTCTTCGCGAAAGTGTGTGGGCTTGGGGCCGCTGGCCTCGGGGGCCACATCAGCGAGGTAGACGCCGACGACCAGATCCTGCTGACTGAGCGCGTCGATCAGGCGCAGATCGGCGTCGGCCTCATCGGTCAGCACTTCGGCCTCGGAAAGGCTGCGGGTCCAGCCGGTGGCGGTTTGGTAGACAACGTCGCCTTCGAGCAGCGCATTGGCGGTGATGACCTTGGGGGTGAAAGGCTTGGGCATATCAGGCCAGCTCCTCTAGCGGGGTTTGGGTGGCAGCTTGGACGGCGGCGCGCGGGGCGAGGCCGTAGAAGGTGAGCGCGGGGCCGGTCATTTCGGCATCGGCCAGATCGCGCGGCAGATCGTTGAGCGTGGTGGACAGCACCCGCTGATCGGCGCGCGAGGCGTTTTCGATCACAGTCACGGGCGTGGCGCGGTCGGCGCCGTGCATCAGCAGGCGGCCTTGGACAAAGCGGGCGGATTTCTTGCCCATGTAGATCGCGGCGACTTCATTCGGGCGCGCAAGGGCGGCCCAGTCGTGATCGGCGAAACCTTTCATGTCGTGCCCGGTCAGGAAACGGACCGAGGCATTGCGGCCGCGTTTGGTCAGGCTTTGACCGATGCCCGCCACAGCGGCAGAGGCGGCGGTGATGCCGGGCACGATGTGCCAGCCGATGTCATGGGCGTCGACCGCGTCGATCTCTTCGTCAAGGCGGCCAAAGACGGTGGCATCGCCGGATTTCAGCCGTACCACCTGTGCGCCGCTCTGGGCGTGTTCGACCAGCAGGGCGTTGATGTGATCTTGGGCAGTGGAGGGGCCAAAGCCCTCTTTGCCCACGTCGATCATCAGCGCTTCGCGGCGGGCGAGTTCGAGGATTTCGGGGCTGATCAGACGGTCGTAGATCACCACATCAGCTTCGTCCAGCGCGCGGCGAGCTTTGAGGGTCAGCAGTTCCGGATCGCCGGGGCCGCCGCCAACGAAAGCCACATGGCCGTCGCGGGCTTCGCGGGCGAGGTGGGTCTGCAACAGGTCTTTCAACGCCGGGCGCACGGTGTCCTTGCCTTCGGCCATGGCGCGGGGGCCAGTGGAGAAGTAATACTCACGCCAGAAGTCGCGACGCGCGCGGCCCATGGGCAGGGCGTCGGCCAGCTTGCGAAAGCCTTTGCCGATCCGCGCGAGCGGGCCAAGGGTGACGGGCAGACGCTCTTCCAAGTCGGCTTTGATGGCGCGGGCCAGCACCGGGGCGGCGCCTTCGGTGCCGATGGCCACGGTCACCGGGTCACGGTCGACGATGGCGGGGGTGATGAACTGGCTATCATGCAGATTGTCGACGATGTTGACCAGCACGCCAGCGGCACGGGCAAGGGCCGCGTTTTCGGCATCCAGCGCGTCATCTTCATCGGCTGCGTAGAACAATAGTGCACCGGGCAGGTCGGTGGCAGTGAGGGCGCGGCGGTGCAGGGTCAGCTTGCCCGCCGCCTGCCATTCGACAAGCTCTGGCGCGGGGTCGGGCGCAAAGATATGCAGCGCAGCTTTGGTCTTCATCAGCAGGCGCAACTTGGCCAGCGCCGCTTCGCCGCCGCCGGAAAGGAGGATCTTTTGCTCGCTCGTGGCGAGGAAGATGGGAAAGTGATCCATGATGCGCCCTGTATTCTGTTTGACGTGACCTCTTATATAGGAAATATTCCCGATAATTGGCTAGTTGCTGGCGCAGATAAGAACATGTGTTCGCTATGGCCGTAGGTTGAGTATGAACGTCCTGCCGGGACGAGAGAGAAGAGAATGACTGTCCGAATTGATGAGACCGACCGGAAGATTTTGGCGCAGCTGCAACGGGATGCGAGCCAATCGCTGGACGATATCGCTCGCGAAGTAGGCTCTTCGAAGACGCCTGTGTGGAATCGGATCCGCAAATTGCGCGAGGCCGGGGTGATTGGCCAGCAGACGGTTGTGCTTGATTCAGAGGCACTTGGGTTCGAGGCGTGTTTTTTCGTTCTGATCCGCACGTCAGAGCATGAGGCGGCGTGGCAGGCGGCGTTTTTGCAGGCATTGAAAGACCGGCCCGAGGTGCAGGAAGCGCACCGTTTGGCAGGGGATATCGACTATATTTTGAAGGTGCGGGTCAAGAACGCGCGGGCCTATGACGTGTTCTATCAGGCGCTGATCTCAGAGGTGAAGGTGCACAACGTTACGGCGCTTTTGTCGATGGAAGAGATCAAGTCGACGACGATGCTACCGCTTTAAGAACGCGGGGCGGGGCACCACTGCCCGCCCCGGTTGTTTTAGGACTGCGCGAGCGCTGCCACGATGGGCGCGAAGTCTTCGGCCTTGAGGCTGGCCCCACCCACAAGCGCGCCGTCGACGTTTTCCACCGCGAAAATCTCGACAGCATTAGCGGCCTTGACCGAGCCGCCGTAGAGCAGGGGAAGCGCATCGCCGATCTCTGCACCGAAACGATCGATCAAGCGCGTGCGGATGAAGTCATGTACTTCTTTGATCTGTGCGATGCTGGGCACTTTACCGGTGCCGATGGCCCAGATCGGCTCATAGGCGATCACGGTATTTTCCGCATCAACCGCATCGGGGAGGGAGCCGTCGAGTTGCCCGCCGATGACGTCGAGCGTTTGATCAGCGTCCCGCTCGGCCTCGCTCTCGCCAATGCAGACGATGGCGGTGAGACCAGCGGCCCAGGCGGCACAGGTCTTGGCCTGCACGTCGGCGTCGGTTTCCCGGTGGGCGTCGCGGCGCTCAGAATGGCCGAGGATCACATGGGTGGCGCCGCTGTCGGCGACCATCGTGGCGGAGATGTCACCGGTATAGGCACCTGCACCTTCGGTATGGCAATCCTGCGCGCCGATTTGAATCGGGCTGCCATGGGTCGCATCGGTGGCGCGGAACAACAATGTGCTGGGTGGGCAGATCACGACCTGCGGCGGGTTTTCGGGCAGGCCGGTGGCAAGGCTGTGAAGCTCTGCCAAAGAGGCGGCGGTGCCGTTCATCTTCCAGTTGCCGGCGGCGATTTTGGGGCGCATCGTATCCGTCCTGATCTGTTGATATTGCTAGATCAGTTCGCAGGCCCGCAGCCTTTCGTCAAGGCCGTGGGCCTGACGGGCGCGCTTACTTCGCGCCCAAGCTCTCGTCGAACTTGATGGATTCGCCGCAGCCGCAGGCTTCGGTCACATTGGGATTGCGGAACTTGAAACCGGACTCGAGCAGCGTTGTCTCATAGTCGATTTCGGTGCCAAAGAGGAACATCTGCGCCATCGGGGCGATCATCACCCGCGCGCCGTCCTGTTCGACGACCTCATCGTTGGGGTCAGTCGCTTCGACGTAATCCATGGTGTATTCCATGCCCGCACAGCCGCCTTTCTTGACGCCAATGCGCAGCCCTGCGTGGCCCGCCGATTGCATCAGTTTTGCAATCTGGCCAGCGGCTTTGGGGGTCATGGTGACGGCTTGCTTGCCGGGAATGCCAAACATGTCAAATTCTCCTATGCGGCCAAGATAGGGATGCGGGGCGGTGATCTCAAGCCGTCAAAGGGAATTCATTGCCGCCAGCGTAGCAAAGGCCACGATGAGCGCCCAACCGAAAGAGGCCAGCGTCCCGATGATGACGTATTCGCTTATTTTCTGGTTCTTTTTCACCGTGTCAAAGCGCAGGATCGACTTTGCCGCGATGAGAAATCCGATGCCCGTAGGCTCGTCGATCATGACCATCAGAAAGATAAGCGCGCGTTCCAGCAGACCAATGACCCTGCCTGCGTTCTCCAAGCCGTCGGGCTGAGCTTGCGCTTTGTGGGGCAACATCAAGCCGCCCACCGCAGGCCCGCCTGCAAGGGTGGCGGTGATCAGCCCCGCAAGGAAGAAGGCAGGCGGAATGAGCGTTGTGCTGTGAGCAGCCCAGAGACCAATGGCAAAAGCCTCTGGAGTATAAAGGGTGAAGACCGCGATGGTCGCAAGATGGGCCGCTTGATCGGTGAGGTAGGGCCAGAGCCGCTCGCGGTGCTGCTCTGGAACGGCGTAGGTTTTGATCGCATCAATCCCGACATGGGCGAGGGCGAGAAGGCCAACTGGGAGGAGGCTGCCCCCGAGGGCCAGCGCAGTCGCGGCAAAGACGATGACACCGTGCAGCAGAAGTATGTGGGGTTTGCGTTTGGCGGCGACCATCGCGTTGGTCTGAAACACGAAATCCGCCAACAGATGGGCGAGCAGGCAAGCGAGGGCGGTGGCGATGGCCTGTTCGGTCATAAGGGGTCCGGCTGTTGGGGGTGGTTGTTATTTGAAAAGCCGCAGCGGGCTGTGGCAAGGCTCTTTCTCAAGAGGGTGTACAGGCATATTTGGCTGTAATAGTTGATAACAGCTTTATTGGGTTGTTTTTTGTTCCTCTACCACGTCGCAAACCTCTCGCAATTCATCTATCCCCGCCGCGTCTACGTGGCCCTGAACACTCTGCTGCGTCAGGCCAAACCGCTGCGCGAGCTCCGCTTGCACGGGCGGCTCAGGGGCCAGCATGTAATAGGCGACATCGGCTTGGCGCTTGGTCCAACCGGTTGCGATCCGGTCGGCGAGGGGGAGGGCTGCACGCAACGCGAGGGTGGCATCCGGGGCATGCATGCGCCGCGCGCGGGGCATGGCGTCGAGGGCGTGACCGGAACGAACCAGCGCCGCCCCATCGGCACGAGCGAGGTCGTCGCCTGCGAAATGCGCCTCGCCTATTCCGATGCCAAAACGGGTGTCTGCGGTCTTGCCGCAGCGGCGCACGGCGGCGCGTAGAACGAGGGCCGCGCGGAGGGTGAACTTTGGCGCTACAGCCATTTGCCAGCCGTCACCGCGAAAGCGGGTCATGCGGCTGGACTGGCCTTGCCATGTCGTCAGGGCCTCGGCGGCGTCTTCGAGACGTGCGAAAACAGCATCCAACTCCGCCCGGCCCATCGCGGAGGATTTCACGATATCTCCGGTAAAAATTGCCCAAGTTTCCATGGCTTGCCCCTTGTTTCCCGCAATGTCGCAGGAAGGCGAAATCCATGCAAGCCCGGCCAACGAAAAGGGCCGCCCGAGATGGGGCGGCCCTGAGGGTGATCCAACGCGCGGCGCGGATCAGAGGCCCATGCAGTTCGCGTAATAGGTCACGGTTGCGGGCCAATCGGAGAAGACACCGGCCACGCCCACGTCTTGGGCCAGCACATCCAGCGCCACCAGATAGTCGCTGTCGTCTTTCACAACATCGTTGACCGACTGGAAATACCAACCGCCACCGGAGGCCAGCGGGCCGGAACGCTCCAGCGTCCAAGCGATCAGGGTCAGGCCTGCTTCTTTCGCGGCCATGGCGTAATCTGAGCCAGCAATTTCGCCCTCTTTGTTGGTCAGCATCATGTTGAGCGATGGGGCGAGGTTGTTGACGCCCTTGGCTTTCAGATCGGCGAAATCCTCGGCCCATGTCTCGGCGTTTTGCTCATCGAAACCGTCGGACCATTGTACCAGATAAACTGCCTGTTTGCCGAATTCGGGCGTGTTCTCAACCCAGTAGAGTACATCGTCAAGGTTGAAGGACTGCGGCCAAACGTCAGAGGCCGGGATGCCCGCAGCGACATATTCATCAACCAGTTTCTGCGCATAGTCTTCCTGAGAGAAACCGTCATGGGGCATCTCGACAGAGGGGGATTTCAGCTCGGGCGTGAATTTGGCGCCCAAGGATTTGAACAGGTCGATCGATTCCGCATGGGTCATCAGATCGGCTTTGTCGCTGTAAAGTTCGGTGCGGAAGTTCGCGACGCCGCCCTGATAGTCTTCGGCGGTGGTGGCGGTCTTGTCGGCACTGTCCATCTTGGGCGTCAGGGTGCGGAACTCTGCCAGCGTGATGTCAGAGGTGCGGCATTCGGCGCTGGCTGGCGTGTCGCCCGACGCGGCGGTGAAGCCGGTGGTGCATTTCTCGGCCAGATCAGAGACGAGGATGTTCGTAGTGGTGTGCAGATCGTTCTGCGCGTGGCGGCAGACCAATTCATGATCGGCGGTAAAGGTCACGTCGCATTCCAGAATGCCCGCGCCCATCCGCGCGGCGGCGACATTGGATTGCACGGTGTGTTCGGGAAACATCAGCGGCGCGCCCCGGTGCCCGATGGAGAAATCGGACTTGGCGGCGTCTTGACCCATGCAAGAGGCCAGCTTGTCCTTCAGGTCGCCCTCGGGCAGCTTATCCACCAGATAGGCGGGGCGGGGGCCGTATTCGACCGGTGTCGCTGCAGAATGAGCTTCGGCCAACGCCATGCCGGGCGCGAGGGCCAGAGCGGCGAGAGAAACAAGGGTTCGCATAATGTTATCCGTTCGTGAATGAAGTTCTTGGCGCTTCTATGGGGGGGCTGTGTAACGGTTTCACGACCGGATCATGTCAGTCGAATGAACAATCCGGCGCGCCCCCATTCGGCACGACGCGGCCAAAGAAAAACGCCGCCGATGACCTGCATCGACGGCGTTTATTGTTCGCTCTGCGAAACTGGGCTTACATGAAGCCCAGTTCAAGCCGGGCTTCATCAGACATCATGTCCATGCCCCAAGGCGGTTCCCAAACCAGTGCCACTTCGACCTGCTTGACGCCAGCGAGCGGTTCGACAGCATCCGCAACCCAGCCCGGCATCTCACCTGCGACGGGGCAGCCCGGAGCGGTCAGTGACATCTTGATGTCGACTTCATTTTCATCATTGATGTCGATGGTATAGATCAACCCCAGTTCGTAGATATTGACCGGGATTTCAGGATCATAGACCGTGCGACAAGCCTCGACGACCTGCTCATAAAGCGGGTGATCGGTGGAAGAGGGCGCAATCAGCGGTGTCCCTTCGAGCGGTTGGGTCTGTTCGGTCATCTCTTGCCTCGCATCATTCTCGACGTTTTATATAGGGATTGCGGGGCGGGGCGTAAAGTGGCCCGACGCCCTGAGGGCGAGGGGCCGCCCCGGTCAGCCCCCTTTGCGACGCCGCGCAGGTTGCGGCTTCACACGGGCTTCGATCTCATCATAGACCTTACCGACGATGTCTTTCTTGGTGGCGTTTTCGATCCCTTCGAACCCGGGGGAGGAGTTGACCTCAAGCACCTTTGGGCCGCTTTCCGAACGCAGCAGGTCGACCCCGGCGATGCCAAGGCCAAAGGCCCGCGCGGCGCGCACGGCAGTGTCGCGTTCCTCTTTCGAGATCCGTACCACCTTGGCCGAACCGCCCCGGTGCAGGTTCGAGCGGAAGTCGCCCTCCGCCCCGGTACGTTTCATGGAGGCGACAACCTTGCCCGCCACCACGAGGCAGCGGATATCTTCGCCGGCGGCTTCCTTGACGAAATCCTGCACGAGAAAGTTGGCGCGCAGACCCCGGAAGGCGTCGATCACACTCTCGGCAGCCTTTTTGGTTTCGGCCAGTACGACGCCCTTGCCTTGGGTCGATTCCAGCAGCTTTACGATCAGCGGTGCGGTGCCCACCAAAGCCATCAGGTTTGAAGTGTCCTTGGGCGATGCAGCAAAAGCGGTGGTCGGCATGCCGATCTTTTTCGCCGCCAAAACCTGATGCGCGTGCAGTTTGTCGCGGCTGGCGGTGATCCCGGCAGAGCCGTTGACGCAATAGGTGCCAATCGTCTCAAACTGACGGATCACGGCGGTGCCATAGGGGGTGATTGACGCGCCGATGCGCGGGATCACGGCGTCATAGCGGGGCAGGCGCTTGCCGTCGTAATGCACCTCGGGGGCCAGCTGGTTGATCGCCATATAGCAGCGCGTGGTATCGATCACCTCAACCACATGGCCACGGGCTTCGCCGACCTCGACCAAACGGCGGGTCGAGTAATTGTCTTCGCGGCTGAGCACCGCGATGCGCAGGGCACGCTGTGGTGCTGTATGGCGCAGGCTGGCTGTGTGGTAAACGTCATAGTTCAGGTCCGGCTGCAAACGCCGCTCTGTCGCCGAGATGTTGATGTGCTCGGTTAGCGCCTGACGGCCCAGCAACATGCGGCTGGTCATGCTTGCCCGGTTGGTCAGGGTCACGTCGATGGGCCAGCTTTGGCCGTTCACTTCAATCGTGGTCGCGATCACGAAACGATGCTCGGATTCGCCGTTGGAGGAGGTGACCTCGCGCCGGTCAATGAGCGGCGCAGAGCAGGTGATGGAAATATCATCGCGCCCCGAGATCGGATGCACGTTAAAACGGACCTTGGGCTTGGAGGCGGGGCCGAAAACCTCAATATCGTGGGCATGCAGCGCTGAGGTGCGCGCGCCGGTGTCAACCTTGGCCTTGATCGCGGGAAGGCCAAGATCGGGCAGGGCCACCCATTCTTCCCAGCCGAATGTCAGTTTATCCATTGCCTGCTCCTTGGGTGATTGGTCTGCCTGCCTAACCTGCGGCAGGGATCGCTTCAAGCGATGCTGTGTTACGGTTTGCCCATATCCGCGGGGGCGGGGGGCAACATGCGGACGTCGTCTTCTTTCTCCATCCGCGCCGCGGCGGCGAGGAGTTCTTCGCGCACCCGGCATTCGATGTCCCAAAAGGTCGCCGCATTGTCGGTGGGCAGTTCAAAGCGAACTTTGATGCCGAATGCGTCTTGCTCAAGCACATGGACCTTGGCCTTGTCCATCGGTTTGACGTCATTGGGGTCTTCTTGGGCCAAAAGATTAAAGAACACCCGGCGCAGCGCCGCCACATCGGCATTCTGTGACAGGGTCAGGATGATGGGGCGTACCATGGCGTGGTCCTCGATCGACCAATTCTCAAACGCATCAGAGACGAAATAGCTGACCGGAACGATCAGACGGGTACCGTTCCAGTTCAAAAGTTGCACGTAGGTGAAGTGGATCCGCTCTACCGTGCAAAAATGCCCCTCAAAGATCAGCTGGTCGCCAATCCGGGCGGAACGGTTCAGCGCGATCTGGATGGAGGCAAGGATATTGCCCAGAACTTCACGCGCAGCGAAACCCAGTACGATGGTCACCGCACCGGCAGAGGCCAGCAGCGACAGGCCAAGAGTGTTGTCCGCATTGCTTGAGACCAAGATCACGCCAGAGGCCACCAGCACCGCGATCACGATCACCCCTTTGCGGGCAGCGGCGATTGTGGTGGCAATGGACCGCATATGCGTGTTCATCGGGTCGGCAAGCTCATAGGCGTTGTTGGGGCTGATCCGGTCGAAAATCTCGTCAAAGGTAAAGACGATGGCGAGGGTGCCTGCGGTCACATAGGCGATCAGCAAGATCGGACTGAGCACCGCGTCGATGAAGCCGGATACCACCAGCACGCGGCTGGTGGCCGTGCCGATGATCGTGGCGCAAAGCACGATGGCGGCAGGCCAGCGGAAAGACCGCAACATAAAGCGCATCCAGCGCCGTTTGGCCACTTCGCCCAGACGGCGCATGATGCCAAAGGCGAACCAGCCAGCCATCAGCGCCCCCACCAAGAGCAGGGGCAAAAACAGCACTTCCCAAAGATACATGCCCCAAAAGGCGCGGATGCGCAGCCAGTCGGGCAGCATCGTCTCAAGCTCCGTCGGCCCGTATTGCGCGTGAAGATGGGGAATGTTGTCGATGCTCTGGCGCGAGAAGACCCAGACGGGCTCGGCGTCCTCTCCGGGTTTGATCCGGTTGAGCCGCAAAGGCACATCATGGCCGCCCAGCTCTAACCGGTCGATCAGCAGCGAGCGGCGCACGCGCCCGGTGTCGTTATCCTCGGCCGAGCCAGAGAGCCAACCGTCGGGCCGGTCCGCCAGTTTGCGCCATGGCACGACGACCTTGCGCTCCATCAAGACCGAAAGCTGAAAGGCGCGTTCAGTCCCGATGACGGCCTGATCGGCTTGGGGCAGGTCCGACAAGTCAAGGATATGCGCCGCGTCGGAGTAGTGGCCATTGTCCGTCAGGTAAATAAAGCTTTCCAGCGCGGCCATCGGCGTGCCCCGGTCCAGTGTCTCGGGCGGGGGCGGCAGGCCGGGGTTCAGCTCGGTCGTTTCAAACCATGCCTCTTGCGCCTGTCCGGAGGCGGCGGCACCGAGCATTGCCAGCGCCAGCACAAAGGCCCCCAGAAAACGAGGAATTACAGACGCGAAAGCGCGTGGGAGTAGGGCAAGCCGCTGCATGGATAGGGCAATGTAGCGGGGGTTCGGGCAATTCAAGGCTGCGCCACGCTTGTTCATGCCATTTGCGGGCGTTTAGTTTTCGTTGATGTCACGGGTGACGATCCGCGCGCCGCTGGACTGCCGTTTGAAAACCGCCCGCAGAACCAGCCAAGCGATGAGCGACAGAACCGCAAAGATCGCCAGCATCAAGGCCACATTGGCCGGTGCCCAAAACGCAACCACCACTGCCATGCCAAGCGCGCCGAGCGCGAAGCCAAGGAAGATCGAACCGGGCAGCAAAAGCTCAATCACCCCAAGTGCCAAGGCCACGCAGACCCAGACCCACCAGAGTGCCAGCCAAGCCGCCATCAGCCTTTCCCTCTGAGCAGTTTGAAAGCATCGCCAAAGGCCTCTAACGCCTGCGCGGGGACAAGGATGGTCTGACTGCCCGCGCCCTTGCCCATGGCATTCAGCGCATCGACCTGTTTCAGCGCGATTTGGTAGTGCGCGGCGTCGAGCCCGTTTTCGTTGATCGCCGCGGCGACGACTTGGGTGGCATAGGCTTCGGCATCGGCCAGAATGCGCCGCGCCTTGGCGGTCTGCTCAGAAGCATAAAGCTCGGCCTCGGCGGCCAGTTCCACGGCGCGTTTCTTGCCCTCGGCCTCTGTCACTTGTGCGCGGCGGGCGCGTTCGGCGTTGAGCTGTTGCATCATGGCGGCGCGGGTGGCGGCATCTAGGTTCACGTCCAGAATTTCGGCTCGGGTCACTTCGATGCCCCAACTGTCCACGGCATCTTCGACGCTGGCTTTTATCGTGGTGATCAACTGGCTGCGGTTGGCTTGCACCTCGTCGAGGTCCATCTTGCCGATCTCGGCGCGGACGATCCCCGCCACGGTGGTTGAGATTGCGCTGTCCACGTTGCGGATGCGGTAAACGGTCTTTTCCGGCTCGGTGATGCGGTAAAACACCGAGGTATCGACCTGCACCAGCACGTTGTCGCGGGTGATGGCGTCTTGGCTGGCGGTAGGCAACTGCCGCTCTAGGATCGAGATTTTATGCGCCACATGATCGATAAACGGCACGATCATGTTGATCCCCGGGCCCAAGACCGCGCGCAGACGGCCAAAGCGTTCAATCACATGCTGTTCGGATTGCGGGACGATCTTGACCGATTTCAGGATCAGGATCACGACCAACAAGGCCAGCAAAAGCCAAGCGAGGTTATTCTCCAAAAGGCCGATCAGGATGTCTTCGAGGGGCAAGGCCGTAATCCTTTGAATGATATCATTTTTACGCAATCCTCGCTATTTTACCTTTATTGCATGTTTCTCGCCACTGGTTTATCGCGCCAGTCGCAGCCAGAGAGGGCCAGAGTATGACCAGCACCGGATTCACCAAACATGCGCAGGACGGCAAGGCACGCAGCGGCGTGATTCAGACCCCGCGCGGCGACATCCGCACGCCCGCCTTCATGCCCGTGGGCACGGCGGCGACGGTCAAGGCAATGATGCCCGAAAGCGTGGCATCGACGGGCGCTGATATCCTGCTGGGCAACACCTACCATCTGATGCTGCGCCCCACGGCGGAACGTGTGGCCGCCTTGGGCGGGCTGCATAAATTCATGAACTGGGACAGGCCGATCCTGACGGACAGTGGCGGCTTTCAAGTGATGAGCCTTGCCGGGCTGCGCAAGCTGACCGAGCGTGGCGTGACCTTCAAAAGCCATATCGACGGCTCAAAACATGAAATCACGCCGGAACGTTCAATGGAGATTCAGGAACTGCTTGGCTCCGACATCGTCATGTGTTTCGACGAATGCCCCGCGCTGCCCGCCGACCGCGACCGCATTGCCGAAAGCATGCGCCTGTCGATGCGCTGGGCCAAGCGCAGCCGGGAGGCTTTTGGAGATCGGCCCGGTCACATGCTTTTCGGCATCCAGCAGGGCGGGCTTGAGCAAGACTTTCGCCAAGAGAGCGCCGAGGCGCTGCGCGAGATCGGTTTTGACGGCTATGCCGTCGGCGGTCTGGCCGTGGGCGAGGGGCAGCAGGCGATGTTCTCTACTCTTGATTTCGCCACCGACATGCTGCCCGAAGACAAACCGCGTTACCTGATGGGCGTGGGCAAGCCTGACGATATCGTGGGCGCCGTGGCGCGGGGCATTGATATGATGGACTGCGTGTTGCCCAGCCGGTCGGGCCGGACGGGGCAGGTGTTCACCCGGATGGGCGTGCTCAACATCAAGAACGCGCGGCACATGGACGATCCGCGCCCTCTCGATGAAAATTGCAGCTGTCCGGCCTGCCAAAACTACTCACGCGCCTATCTGCACCATGTTTTCCGCAGCCAAGAGATCATCTCGTCGATGCTGCTGACATGGCACAACCTGCAATACTACCAAGACATCATGGCGGGCATGCGCGAGGCCATCGCGGCGGGCCGCTTTACCCAGTGGCAGGCCGACTTCCACGCAGGGCGCGAGCAGGGCGATATCGACCCGCTCTAAGGGCAGGGCGGCGGCGTATTCTCACGCGAAATTGTGCTGACGGTCCTTGCTGCATTGCGGCAGGGTCTTAGGTGCCCTTGCACAGTCTATTGCAAGGAAAGGCCCGAATATGACCGAGAAGCTATTTACCCCCTTCACCGCCGGTGAGATTGTGGCCGACAACCGTCTGGTGATGGCCCCGCTGACCCGCAACCGTGCAGATAACGAGACTGGCGAAGTCTCGGACATGCATGTCGAGTATTACCGCCAGCGCGCGGGAGCGGGCATCATCATCACCGAAGCCACCCAGATCAGCCCCGAGGGCAAAGGGTACTTCCAAACCCCCGGCATCCATACCGAAGGCCAAGTCGCCGCATGGCGCAAAGTGACCGATGCGGTGCATTCCGAAGGTGGGCGCATCGTGATCCAACTGTGGCACGTGGGCCGGATCAGCCATACCTCCCTGCAGCCTGAGGGCGGCAAGCCTGTCGCACCCTCGGCCATCGCGGCGGGGGTAAAAACCTTTACCGCCAACGGGTTTGAGGATACTTCAGAGCCGCGCGCGCTGGATATGGATGAGATGCCGCGTCTGGTCGCGGACTACGCCCATGCCGCCGAAATGGCCAAAAAAGCCGGTTTCGACGGGGTCGAAGTGCATGGGGCCAATGGCTATCTGCTGGATCAATTCCTGAAAACCGGCAGCAACAAACGCGATGACGCCTATGGCGGCAGTGTGGAAAACCGCGCGCGGTTGCTGTTCGAAGTGCTGGATGCTGTGACAAAGGTCTGGGGTGGTGAGCGTGTGGGGCTGCGGCTCTCGCCCTTCTCGCCCGCCAATGGGATCGAAGACGCCAACCCGCAAGAAACGTTTGAATATGTCGTCAAAGGCCTGAACCGTTACAACCTCTCTTATCTGCACCTCGTCGAAGGCGCGACGGGCGGCTCGCGTGAGCTGGACGAAGGCGAAAGCATCGCCGCCCTGCGCGCGCTCTTTGAGGGGCCCTATATGGCCAACAACGGCTATGACCGTGAGATGGCGATTGAGGCCGTGGGCAATGACAAGGCCGATCTGATCGCCGTGGGCCGCCCCTTCATCGCCAATCCCGATCTGCCGCGTCGTTGGCAGATGAACGGGCCGCTGAACGAGGGCGATACCGATACCTACTACGGGGGCGGGCGCGAAGGCTTTACCGATTATCCGACACTGGAACAGGCCGACGCCTGATCATTTACGGGATCAATTACGGGGCGCCCATGCGGTGCCCCGTGACGCCGCGCGTGGAATTGGGGCGAAATCACCCCAACGCGCGCTTGCCTCCACCCCGCCGAAGCGCGATGATGGCGGCCTAATACCCCGCTAGGGATTGAAACAGGCGGATGGGATGCACACATGTCCTGTCCAGAAAAGGGGATGTCAGAGGCCGCCTATAACAGGGGCCCGGATGTCTTGCTAAGATAAGGAATTGAGCATGTTAGAGCCACTGAACGCATCCTATCCGGTGCTTCCGCTGCGCGACATCGTCGTGTTTCCCCACATGATCGTGCCGCTTTTCGTTGGCCGCGAAAAATCCGTCCGCGCCCTTGAAGAGGTGATGGCAGACGACAAACAGATCCTGCTGTCGAGCCAGATCGACCCCGCCGAGGATGATCCCGACACCGCTGGCATCTACAAGGCCGGCGTGTTGGCCAATGTGCTGCAATTGCTGAAACTGCCCGATGGCACCGTCAAAGTGCTGGTCGAAGGTCAGGCGCGGGTGCGCATCACCGAATACCTTGAAAACGACAACTTCTTTGAGGCCCGCGCCGAGTATCTCACAGAGATGCCGGGCGACGCGGCCACCACACAGGCGCTGCTGCGCACTGTGGCGGATGAGTTTGAGCGTTACGCCAAGGTCAAGAAAAACGTGCCTGAAGAAGCGCTCGCCGCCGTTGGTGAAAGCGCCGAACCTGCACGTCTGGCCGACCTCGTGGCCGGTCACCTCGGTATCGAAGTCGAGCAAAAGCAAGACCTGCTGGAAACGCTGAGCATTTCTGAGCGGCTTGAGAAAGTTTACGGGCTGATGCAGGGCGAAATGTCCGTGCTGCAGGTCGAGAAAAAGATCAAGACCCGCGTCAAATCCCAGATGGAGCGCACGCAGCGCGAGTACTATCTGAATGAGCAGATGAAGGCCATTCAGCAGGAACTCGGCGATGGCGAAGACGGCAAGAACGAAGTGGCCGAACTCGAAGCCCGCGTGGCCGAGACCAAGCTGAGCAAGGAAGCCCGCGAAAAGGCCGATGCCGAGATCAAAAAGCTCAAGAACATGAGCCCGATGTCTGCCGAAGCCACCGTTGTGCGCAACTACCTTGATTGGATGCTGTCGATCCCATGGGGCGTGAAATCGCGCGTCAAGAAAGACCTCAGCCGTGCGCAAAAGGTGCTGGATGACGATCACTATGGCCTGGATAAGGTCAAGGAACGCATCGTCGAATACCTTGCCGTGCAGCAGCGTTCGTCCAAGATGAAAGGCCCGATCATGTGCCTCGTCGGCCCTCCGGGCGTCGGCAAGACATCTTTGGGTAAGTCGGTCGCCAAGGCCACGGGGCGCGAATTCATTCGCATCTCGCTGGGTGGTGTGCGTGACGAGTCCGAGATCCGCGGCCACCGTCGGACCTACATCGGCTCCATGCCCGGCAAGATCATTCAGGCGCTGAAAAAAGCGAAAACCACGAACCCGCTCATCCTGCTCGATGAAATCGACAAGATGGGGCAGGACTTCCGTGGCGATCCGGCTTCCGCGATGCTCGAAGTGCTTGATCCGGAACAGAACGGCACCTTCGTAGACCACTACTTGGAGGTGGAATACGATCTGTCGAATGTGATGTTCCTGACCACATCGAACAGCTACAACATGCCCGGGCCGCTTCTGGACCGGATGGAGATCATCCCGCTCTCGGGCTACACCGAGGACGAAAAGCGCGAGATCGCCAAGCAGCATCTGGTGGCCAAACAGGTCAAGAACCACGGTCTGAAGAAGAAGGAGTTCGAAATTGAGGATTCCGCTCTGACCGGCATGATCCGCTACTACACCCGCGAGGCTGGCGTGCGGAACCTTGAGCGCGAGATCGCCAAGGTGGCACGTAAGTCATTGACCAAGATCGTGAAAAAGGAAGCTGAGAACGTCACCGTGACCGGCGACAACCTCGAAGACTTCCTTGGCGTGCGCAAGCATCGCTTCGGTCTGGCCGAAGAGAAAGACCAGATCGGCGTCGTCACCGGGCTGGCCTATACTTCCGTGGGCGGTGAGTTGTTGCAGATCGAAGCTCTGCGTTTGCCGGGCAAGGGCCGGATGAAGACCACCGGCAAGCTTGGTGATGTGATGAAGGAAAGCATCGACGCGGCAAGCTCTTACGTCCGTTCGATCTCTCCGCAGATCGGGATCAAGCCGCCGAAGTTCGACACGCTGGATATCCACGTGCACGTCCCCGACGGTGCCACGCCCAAAGACGGCCCCTCGGCCGGTCTGGCGATGGTGACTTCGATCGTGTCGGTGCTGACGCAGATCCCCGTGCGGCGCGACATCGCCATGACGGGCGAGGTTTCGCTGCGCGGTAACGCCATGCCGATCGGTGGTTTGAAGGAGAAACTTCTCGCGGCCCTGCGCGGCGGTATCACCACGGTGCTGATCCCGCAGGAGAATGAGAAAGACCTGCCGGACATCCCGGATAACGTCAAAGAAGGGCTGACCATCATCCCGGTAAACCACGTCTCTGAGGTGCTGGAGCATGCGCTGGTGAGCAAGCCAAAGGCGATCGACTGGGACGAAGCCGCCCAAGAGGCCGCCGAGGCTGCCGCGATCAAAGCCCGTGCCGCTGGCGTGGACGCGACCACCACGCATTAAGCCGGTTGGCCTATCAAAACGCCCCCAAACGCGCGCCTTTTGAGGCGCGCGTTTTTCGTTTTAGCAGGAGATAGGCCGTACCGCATTCCGCTACAGTTTTTGCGCCAAACCCTCTTGCAAGCATCGCCGCAATTGGCTACTTCGCCCCGCAAGGGTGATTAGCTCAGTGGTAGAGCGCTTCGTTCACATCGAAGATGTCAGGAGTTCAAATCTCTTATCACCCACCATTTTCCTACGTTTTGAATAAATTCAATCGGCAGTCCCGCGTGACGGCACTCTGGCTCATCTGCGCATGATCCCAGCCACCGGGCAGGCTTGCCTTCCCCGTCCTGCGGTGGTCCTTATCCAATCAATGGCCATACCACGGACAACACGGCGGAGAGAGCATGTCGGCACATCCCAAAATCTGGTTCCTGCGACACGGGCAGACCGAGTGGAACCGCGCGTTCCGATTGCAGGGCCATCTCGATTCACCGCTGACCGATCAGGGCATCGCCGAGGCCGCCCAGCAGGCGCAGGTGATGCCGGCGGTCCTTGCGCAAAAGCCCGATATTCTCGTCTCTCCGCTTGGCCGTGCGCAGCAGACTGCGCGGATTGCACTGGATGGGGCGTCTTTTCAAACGGATGCGCGTCTGGTGGAGATCCATGCAGGCGCGTGGCAGGGGCTCACCCGTGATGAGATTCTTGCCGCCAATCCCGATCTCGCCGCGCGCCATCCAGCGCCGCTGGACATCTACGCCGCCGCGCCGGGCGGGGAGGGGCTGCCGGCGTTTCGCGGGCGGATCCGCGCGCTGCTTGATAGCCTGATCGCGCCCACCGTGCTGGTTGCCCATGGGCTCTGGGGGCAGGTGCTCCGGGCGGAGGTGCGCGGCCTTGATCTGGCCGCAGCGGGGGGGCTGAGCAACAGGCAGGGCTGCGTCTATCTGCTGGAGAACGGGACAGAAAGCGTTCTGGAATGCCCTGCATGAGCCGCCACCCGACGCTCTATATCCTGCGTCATGGTGAGACGGAATGGAACCTCGCCAACCGACTGCAAGGGCATTTCGATTCTCCGCTGACCGACACGGGCCGTGCGCAGGCCGCCGCACAGAATGCGATTCTCAAGCGCTGCGATATGGCAGGATTCTCTGCGCTCAGCAGTCCGCAGGGGCGGGCTGTGGCCACGGCGGAACTTGCGCTAGCGGGGCTGGGAATGACGGTCGCGACGGACCCGCGACTGGGTGAGATCGGCATCGGCGCATGGGCAGGCAAGTCGCGCGATACATTGTTGCGGCAAACCCCAGACGCGCGTGATTCCTATGATCTTTACGAACATGCCCCCGATGGCGAGGGATTCGCGGCGCTTTATGAGCGCTGTCGCAGCTTTCTCGACAGTTTGACCGGGCCTCATGTGCTGGTGACACATGGCATCACATCGCGCATGCTACGCCTTATTTTACTGGACCGCGCGCCAAGCGCGCTGCGGGACATGCAAGGCGGGCAGGGGGTGGTGTTCCGACTTGAGAAAGGTGAGCAAAAAAGGCTGACATTATAGGCTTGAAGCCCGCCCCCACCTTGCGCTATGAGGTCCAAGTCGGGTCGTTAGCTCAGTTGGTAGAGCGCTTCGTTTACACCGAAGATGTCGGGAGTTCGAGCCTCTCACGACCCACCACCTCCCCCACGTATTTGTTTGTTGTGATCGACTGCCGCAGTGGTAGGCCCGACCGACGCCCGTCCGCTCCGCGGTCAGTCTGGGTCGGGAGTTCGAGGCTTTTACGGCCCAACACTCCCCTCCCGTTAAGAGATGTCCTATCGGCCACTAAGAAGAACTGCCTGTGCAGCTTGTGCAGCGTCTTGGTGCAGCCCCCATGCACCATTCTTGTGGGTGTAATGTGGCTGGCTAAGAAAGCTATGCCATTCCGCTGCCCGACCCTCTGAACAGCAGCGACCAATCCGATCAAAGCGCCCCGAACCCTCGGCGAACATCGCGGGATCTGAAGCCGCGAAGCCGGCCCCCAAACGCCCCAAGAACAACTTGCGAAATTTTCATATTTTCGCACAAACCGCGCTTGACGGCAGAGCGCCCTCACCATAGAACACCCAAACGCTCCGGGGCGACCTGGAGAGTGCAGCGGGCGGTTGTAGCTCAGTTGGTTAGAGTACCGGCCTGTCACGCCGGGGGTCGCGGGTTCGAGCCCCGTCAACCGCGCCACCGCTGCCTGAAAAGGGGACCTCTTCGAGGTCCCTTTTTTCGTTTCCAGCCCCCACAAAATACCGCGCGAAACTTCTTTTCCCAAAGCGCATTTTCTCGGGCGAATGCGCTTGACGGCCCGCGCCCCTTGGCCTATTCCGCCCACATCGCGCGGTTGTAGCTCAGTTGGTTAGAGTACCGGCCTGTCACGCCGGGGGTCGCGGGTTCGAGCCCCGTCAACCGCGCCACTTTCTCCCCTTCGTTATAGTAGACATACACTGCGACCAAAGCGGTCGCACTGGTGGCGCGCGCCGTAGGTTTGCATCGCCCAAGGCGGCATATTGGCGACCGGACAGGCCCGATCGCAAGTGGGGTGCAATTGGCGACCGGGCAGGCCCGATCGCCGGTGGGATCAGGTCAGCGCATCAAGGATGCGGGCCCAAGACCGGATGCCTTTGTGAAAGCTCTCCATGTCGTATTTCTCGTTCGGGGAGTGGATCTGGTCATCGTCCTTGCCGAAACCGATCAACATCGGCTCAGTGCCCAGAATCTTCTGAAAATGCCCCGCAATCGGGATCGAGCCGCCACAGCCGATATAGGCCGCAGGCACCTGCCACTCGTCGCTGAGCGCTTGCCGGGCGGGTTCGAACATCGGATGGCCGATTTCCACGCCCGAGGCCTGGCTCGCGCCATGGCCTGAGAATGCCACCGTGCAATCCTCTGGCAGCATCTCGGCCACCATCTTGCGGAAGTTCTCGCGAATGGCGAGCGGGTCTTGCGTGCCGACAAGACGGAAGCTGATCTTGGCGTGCGCCTCGGACGGTAGGACCGTTTTGAATCCATCGCCAGTATAGCCGCCCCAGATGCCATTAACCTCACAAGTCGGGCGCGACCAGATCATCTCAAGCGGGGTGCGGTCCTGTTCGCCTGCGGGTTTGCTGAGACCCACGTCGCCGAGGAAGGCGGCATGGTCAAAGGCCAGCCCCTGCCACTGCGCTTCCAGATCCTCGGGCAGGTCCGGCACGCCGTCATAGAAGCCGGGGATGGTGATGCGGCCTTCGTCGTCATGCAGCGACGCGATCACTTTGCTGAGCGCACGGATCGGGTTCATCGAAATGCCGCCGTACATGCCCGAATGCAGGTCTTTGGAGGGGGCGGTGACGGTCAGCTCTTCGCCCAGAAGCCCGCGCAGCATGGTGACGATGGCGGGGGTCTTGCTCTCAAACAGCCCGGTGTCGCAGATCATCGCCACATCGGCTTTCAACTCCTCGGCGTTTTCCTCCATGAAGGGGACAAGCGACGGCGAGCCGGATTCCTCTTCGCCTTCGAGGAAGAAGGTGATGCGACACGGCCAGTCGCCTTTCACTTCTTTCCATGCGCGCAAGGCCTCGATGATGGTCATCAACTGGCCCTTGTCGTCAGCGGCCCCACGGCCCCGGATCACGCGACCCTTGTCGGTGTCCTCTACCGCCGGATCGAAGGGGTCGCGGTCCCAAAGGTTCAGCGGGTCGACCGGCTGCACATCATAGTGGCCGTAGAACAGCAGATGCGGCTTGCCTTCGCCCACATGCCCCACAACCATCGGATGCCCCGGCGTGGCGCGTTTTTCGGCCTCTACCCCCATTGATTTAAGGTCCGCGACCAGCCAATCGGCGGCGCGGTTGCAATCGGCCTTATAGGCCGGATCGGTTGAGATCGACGGGATGCGCAGCAGTTCTAGCAGACGGTCAGTGGCGGCGGGCAGATCGTCGTCGATCCGGGCGAGAACATCGTCGAGGGACATGGCTTAAATTCCTTGCGCTTGTGAGTTTGGCGCGAAGGTATCAGGCGGGCAGGGCGTGTCCAGTGGCCGCGGGGCCAGTGTTCAGAACGTGAGCGAGAGGCGGCTGCCCTCGGGCGTGAGACGGTGATCCACCTGCGCATTCAACTGCGAGGCCGCCGCCGCCATCAAGGTTTGCCCGATGCTGTCGGCCCGCCGCTTGCCTTCGTTTTCCGCGCCGATGCCGTCATCTTTGCAAGACAGAATAAAACGCCCGTCGCGCAGGCTCAGGTCAATCTCGATGTGGCCGGGCGTGGCGTCGGGGAAAGCGTGTTTGATCGAATTGGCTGCGAACTCGCTTATAATCAGCGCCATAGAAGACGCCGCAGTCGAGCGCAGGACGACGGGGTCTGATCTGTAGTTGATCTTCACATGCCCCGGTGCGGTTTCGCGCAAAAGCCCAACCACCTTGTCGAGGTATTTCTGTGCATCGACCTCATCGCGGCCGCGCACGGATTGCAGTTCACCGTGCAGCGTTGCCATGGCGTTGACGCGGCGTTGGATACCGTCAAGCACATCGACCGTGGTCTCGTCGTCCAAGTGGCGGCTGTGCAGCCGGACCATTGCCGATAGCGTCTGGAGCGAGTTTTTCACCCGGTGATCGGCCTCGCTCATCAGCACTTCTTGCTGGCGCAGGGCAATACGAAGATCTAGCTGTTTCATCACCTGACGGGACAGCACGGACATGGCCTTGCGTTGCAGCGCGGTCAGCTGTCGCGGTTTGTTGTCAAGGATGCACAGCGTGCCAAGCGGCATCCCGTCCGACGCCACCAGCAGGGCGCCCGCGTAAAAGCGCAGCCCGTCACCCGCGGTGCACAGCGGGTTGTCCGCCATCCGCGGGTCTTTGAGCGTGTCGGGAATCTCAACGAAAGGGTCTTCCAGAATCGCATGAGAGCACAGTGAGGTCTCAAGCGGCGTCTCGCGCGCGTTCAGCCCAACCTCGGCTTTGAACCACTGGCGGTCCTTGTCGATCAGGTTGATCACCGAAATGGGCGCCTCACAGATCTCGGCTGCCAGCTCGACGATTTCGTCGAACTCCGCCTCGCGCGGGGTGTCGAGGATCTCATAATTATAGAGTGTCCGCAGGCGTTGGTCCTGCTGGGGGTGAGGATCGGCGCGCAAATTAAGGCCCCTTTCTGGGTTTCCTGTTGAAGACAGGAAAGCGCCCGAAAACACAAGCAGACAATCGAAACTGTGCCTAAATCCGCGCTCCTACCTGCGACAGTTCGTCCCGCAGCGGGTTCTGGATAAGAGATTGAAGCTTCGGCCTTGGATCTGTAATCATTCTAAAAGCTGAATATGGAAGGGGCCCTTCCTGTTCGCGCCAAAAGATGGAGACGCGCAATGGACTATAACGAGAAGCTCGACGCGGCGATTGCGCGCCTGCATGACGAAGGCCGCTACCGGACCTTCATCGACATCGAACGTCGCAACGGCCAGTTCCCCCATGCGGTCTGGACCAAGCCCGACGGATCGCAGCAAGATATCACCGTTTGGTGCGGCAACGACTACCTTGGCATGGGGCAAAACCCCGTTGTGATCGAAGCAATGGAAGAGGCCCTGCGCGCGACCGGGGCGGGCTCTGGCGGCACGCGCAATATTTCTGGCACAACGGTTTACCACAAACAGCTTGAGGCCGAACTGGCCGATCTGCATGGCAAGGAAGCGGCGCTGCTGTTCACCTCGGCCTATATCGCCAACGATGCCACGCTTTCCACGCTGCCCAAGCTGTTTCCGGGGCTGATCATCTATTCCGACGCGCTGAACCATGCCTCCATGATCGAAGGGGTGCGCCGCAATGGCGGGGCCAAGCGCATCTTCCGCCATAACGATCTGGACCATCTGCGCGAGTTGATGGAGGCCGATGACCCCGCCGCGCCCAAGCTTATTGCATTTGAATCGATCTATTCCATGGACGGTGATTTCGGCCCCATCGAAGAGATTTGTGATCTGGCTGATGAATTCGGCGCGCTGACCTATATCGACGAAGTGCACGCCGTGGGCATGTACGGCCCGCGCGGGGCAGGGGTGGCAGAGCGTGACCGCCTGATGCACCGGCTCGACATCATCAACGGTACGCTGGCCAAGGCTTACGGCGTCATGGGCGGCTATATCGCGGCCTCTGCCAAGATGTGCGACGCGATCCGCTCCTATGCGCCGGGCTTCATCTTTACCACTTCGCTGCCGCCCGCCGTGGCGGCGGGGGCGGCGGCTTCGGTTGCCTATCTCAAACGCGCGCCGGAACTGCGCGAAAAGCACCAGCAGCAGGCCAAGGCGCTGAAACTGCGGCTCAAGGGGTTGGGATTGCCGATCATCGACCACGGCAGCCATATCGTGCCCGTCATGGTGGGCAACCCGGTCCATACCAAGCTGCTGTCGGACATGCTGCTCGAAGATCACGGCATCTATGTCCAGCCCATCAACTTCCCCACCGTGCCACGCGGTACAGAGCGGCTGCGCTTCACGCCGTCGCCGGTGCATGGGCCCAAGGAAATGGACGCGCTTGTTCGCGGGATGGACACGCTCTGGTCTCATTGTGCGCTGAATCGTGCCGAAGCTGCGGGCTAACGCAGCGCTATTCGTGTTTTGCGTTGTCTTGTGGTAGCCTTTTGTCAAGAAAAGGCTACATCCGAATCGTTGGGGCGTGTTTGGATCAAAGCTACAGGCTAACAGGGACAGGGCATATTGATGATCGGGCGATGGGCCTCCAGAACCGCTGAGGACGAAACAGTCGAACCCAAAGGGTTCGATGCATTCGAATTGCGGTTGGGGGATGTCATGCGCGGTGAACGCGCCACGCTCGGTAAATCCCTGCTCGACGTGCAGCGCGAATTGCGCATCAAAGCCTCCTATATCGCGGCGATTGAGAATTGCGACCCGGGTGCATTCGACACGCCCGGTTTCATCGCGGGCTACGTGCGCTCCTACGCACGCTACCTCAACATGGACCCCGATCAGGCCTTTGCCGCATTCTGCAAGGAATCCGGTTTCGCTGTGGCACATGGCATGTCCGCCGAAGCCTCGGTGGTTAAAAAGCCCAGTTTCGAAGAACGACGTAAGACCCCGAAAGAAGACGATCTTTTCGCCCGCCCCAATACGCCTTTCGTGCCCACGGGCGATGGGCTGCTCAGCCGGATTGAGCCCGGTGCGGTCGGCTCTTCGCTGGTGCTGATCGCGCTGATCTCTGCTATCGGCTTTGGCGGCTGGACCGTCCTGAAAGAGGTGCAGCGCGTGCAGGTGGCGCCGGTGGATCAGACCCCGATTGTGCTGTCCGACCTTGATCCGCTGGACGGGGCACTGGCCCGCGCACCAGACGCGGAAGACGATTCCGCTGCGCCCCAAAGCGTGGAAAGCCCGCGCGCTGATGCGCTCGACCGGCTTTATCGCCCGCAGGCTTTGGATGTGCCGGTGTTGGTGGCGCGTGATGCGCCCATTGCCTCCATCGATCCGCGCTCCGTCAGCAATTTCCCGACCCCCGACCGCCCCGCCACGGCAGAGCCAAGCACCGCCGTGGCCGAGAATGGCACGATCGACGCTGCCATCGACGAAGCCCTGATGCTTGCCAATGCCGAGACCGATCTGCCCAAACCGCAGGTGGTTGAGCCTTTGGGAGACAAGGTGCGCATGGTCGCGGCCTATCCCTCATGGGTGCGGGTGCGCGCCGCCGATGGCACGGTGATTTTCGAAGGCGTGATGAATAAGGGCGACACATGGGATGTCCCCGTCACCGAAGAGCCGCCCTCCCTGCGGACGGGCGAATCCGGTGCGCTTTATTTCGCGATGGCAGACGGATGTTTCGGCCCTGTCGGGCCGCGTGGTGCTGTCACTTCGAATGTGCCGCTCCACGCGCAGGCGCTGGCCGAACTTTATCAGCCAGTTGACCCAAAGGCAGAGCAATCGCTGAGCCGGATGTTCGCCGATCTGGAAGGCTCGCTTGACCCTTCCGCGCTGGCGGCGATGCCCTGTCAGGGCAGCTAAGCGCGCGGGCCGTCGCTTCCCATTGCACATGATGCCCCGGCTGAATAGGTAGGGGCCATAGCCCCTGATCCCGCGAAAGGTGTCTTCATGTCGCTTCATTCCATTCGCCCTTGGCGCGATATTCCGCGTCGCAAGTCCCGGCAGATCATGGTGGGCAATGTGCCAGTGGGCGGTGATGCGCCGATCACCGTGCAGACCATGACGAATACGCTGACCACTGATGTGGCCGCCACCATCCAACAGGTGCAGACCGCCGCCGATGCGGGCGCGGATATCGTACGGGTTTCGGTCCCGGATGAGGCGTCTTCCAAAGCCCTGCGTGAGATCGTGCGCGAGGTGTCTGTGCCCATCGTGGCGGACATTCATTTCCATTACAAACGCGGGATCGAGGCCGCCGAGGCCGGTGCCGCCTGCCTGCGCATCAACCCCGGCAACATCGGCGACGAAAAGCGCGTGCGCGAAGTCATCAAGGCCGCGCGGGACCATAATTGCTCCATTCGGATCGGCGTGAATGCAGGCTCGCTGGAGCGGCATTTGCTGGAGAAATACGGCGAACCTTGCCCCGATGCGATGGTCGAAAGCGGTCTGGATCACATCAAGATCCTGCAAGATAACGATTTCCACGAGTTCAAGATTTCCTGCAAAGCGTCCGACGTCTTCATGGCCGCCGCCGCCTACCAACAGCTTGCCGATGCCACTGACGCGCCCATCCACCTTGGTATTACCGAGGCAGGCGGACTGATGTCGGGCACGATTAAGTCGGCCATCGGTTTGGGCAATCTGCTGTGGAGCGGGATTGGTGACACGATCCGTGTTTCTCTGTCGGCCGATCCGGTCGAAGAGGTGAAAGTTGGCTATGAGATCCTCAAATCTCTGGGCCTGCGGCATCGCGGTGTGAACATCATCTCTTGCCCCTCCTGCGCGCGGCAAGGATTTGACGTGATCAAGACTGTCGAGGCCTTGGAAAAACGGCTGGAGCATATCAAGACGCCCATGAGCCTCAGCATCATCGGCTGTGTGGTGAACGGCCCCGGTGAGGCGCTGATGACCGATGTGGGTTTCACCGGCGGTGGGGCCGGGTCTGGCATGGTCTATCTCGCGGGGAAACAGAGCCATAAGCTTGGGAATGAGGGCATGATCGAGCATATCGTCGAGCAGGTCGAAGAACGCGCGGCGCAGATTGAGGCTGAAGCGGTGAAAGCGGCGGAATAGGGTAGTGGCTGGGCCGCTGGCCGGGTGGCGGCGGACAGGGTGCGCTGCGGTATTTTTAAAAGGATGAAGATGATGGGGGGCGCGTGAACCGGGAGGGTCGCGTGCTTTTTGGCTGTTTGGAAGCTGTTCTTAATCAGCGGGTTGGTGGTGAAGGTTAATGTGGTTGGGGGTGAGGTATTTCTCTAGGACCACGGGCGGCATGTGGCCGTTGAGCACCATCTCAGGCAGTACGTAGAAGGGGGCGGCGTCGAACCCTAGGGCGGCGGCCCAGCGGGCGGCTTGGGGCGTGGGCAGTTCGTGTTGGATGAATGTTAGCCCGTAGCGCTTTGTAATTTCATTTAGTTCTTTGACGGCGGTATTGCAGGTATCGCAGTCTGGCGCGGTGAAGAGCGCCACGGCGTTGCCTGCTAGAAGTTCGGGGGCGAGGCGTTCGAGCAGGGTTAGGTCGTCTTGGATATATTGCCGCATTTCGGATTGCGCGGGCTGTGGCGCTGCCAAGGCTTTGGCGATGACATCGCCATTTGCCAAAATCGCCGCGCGCAATTCAATGTCAAAGGCGGCACGCGCGGTGGGGTCAAGCGTTCGAAGATCACCGGCCCCGACAGGCAGGGCCAGCGCGAGAGCTGCCATGGCTGCCGGGGCGCGCATTTTTAGCCGCGTTTTTCGTCCACCAGTGCCATCATCTGATCGTAGGGCAGGTAGCCGCGCAGCATCTCATCCTGCATGACGAAGGTAGGGGTGCCGGTGATCTGCAGCTTTTGCGCCAGCGCGCGGGTCTGGGTAATTTCCTGTATGACTTCATCGCTGTCCATCTTGGCTTCGATCGCCGGGACATCCAGATCAAAGCTTTCGCCTAAACGGCGCAGCGCGGGCAGGGAGACCTCACCGTTGAAGGCCATCAGGGCATCGTTCAACTGCTTGTAGGCATCGCCGCCCGCGACCTGTTTGGTCGCCACGGCAAAGCGCGACGCCAGCATGGATTGATCGCCAAGGATCGGGAATTCTTTGACGATCAATTTGATATTACCGTCCGTTTCCAGCAGCTTGGCCACTTCGCCATGGGCGCGTTTGCAATAGCCGCAGCGGTAGTCGAGGAATTCGACCAGCGTGATGTCGCCATCCGGGTTGCCACCGACCCAGGAATAACCGTCGTCAAAGATTTCATCTGCGTTAGCGGTGACCAGATCAAAATCGGCCTGCATCTGCGCTTCGGCCTGACGGTTTTGCATCTGCTCAACGGCCTGCAGGATCACCTCGGGGTTTTCCATCAGATAGGCGCGGACTTCGGCGCGGAACTGCGCGCGCTCGGCGTCGGTTAGCTCGGTCAAGTCCATGGCCCCGGCGGGGGCGGCAAGGGCCAGCGCGCTGGCAAAGGCGGGGGCGATGAGGCGGGTGAACATGGGCGGTCCTTTCGGTAAAGCTGCGAAATAGGGGCCAAGGGTTGACGCCCGGCATCAGGCGCGGTGAAAGCATATGCCGAGAGTAGGAGCAAGCCCATGCGCAATTCAACCAGGTCCGCCGTTGATCCCTTTATCGTGATGGACGTGATGCAGGCCGCCAGCGCCGCCGAAGAGGCGGGCCGTCACATCATTCATATGGAGGTCGGCCAGCCCGGCACAGGCGCGCCCAAAGGGGCGGCCGAGACGTTGACACAAGCCATGGGAGAAGGCGCGCTTGGCTATACCGTGGCGCTTGGCTTGCCCGCGCTGCGCGCACGGATCGCGCGGATGTACGGGGAATGGTACAACGTGGATCTGGACCCGGCGCGGGTGGTGATCACGCCCGGATCCTCGGGCGGGTTTCTGCTGGCCTTTACCGCGCTGTTTGATTCCGGAGACAGGGTGGGCATCGGCGCGCCGGGCTATCCCAGCTACCGCCAGATCCTGCGCGCCTTGGGGATGCAGCCGGTCGATCTGCCCGCCGCACCGGAAAACCGCTACCAACCTGTGGCCTCTGATTTCGCGGGCGAAGACCTGTGCGGGTTGTTGGTGGCCTCTCCTGCCAACCCCTCGGGCACGATGCTGGACCGGCCTGCGCTTTCGGCGCTGACGGATGCCTGTGTGGCCAATGACATGTCCTTCATCTCGGATGAGATTTACCATGGCATCGAATACGACAAGAAGGCCGTGACCGCGCTGGAGGTCACCGACGACTGCTATGTCATCAACTCCTTCTCGAAATATTTCTCGATGACCGGCTGGCGCGTGGGTTGGATGGTGGTCCCCGAAGATCAGGTGCGCGTGGTTGAGCGGATCGCGCAGAACATGTTCATCTGCGCCCCCCATGCCAGCCAGATCGCGGCGCTGGCGGCGATGGACTGCGATGATGAATTGCAGGCCAATCTGGCGGTCTATCGCCGCAACCGCGACCTGATGATCACCGGGTTGAAAGAGGCTGGGTTCACCGACATCGCGCCGCCCGATGGGGCGTTTTATGTCTATGCAGATGTCTCCCGCTTTACCGATGACAGCCGCGCCTTTGCCGCTGAAATTCTGGAAAAGGCAGGCGTCGCCGTGACCCCCGGTCTCGATTTCGACCCGGCGCGGGGGCATAAGACGCTGCGCTTTTCCTATGCGCGCAGCACGGCAGACATGGAAGAGGGGATTGCCCGGCTCAAAGCCTTCATGGCCGCACGCTGAGCGCTGGTTTGCACGCGCGGCAGGTGGTAGAAGGGCGAAAACGGGCAGGGTGATCAATCATGCGGGCAATTCTTAAGGGACTGGCAGTGGCGCTGGTCTGTGCGGTGCCGGTGGCCGGGGCCGCACAGGAGTTGACCGCGCTGGCGCGGGTCGATCCGGTGGAGAGCGCGGTGAAAGACGGCTGGTTTGGTAAAACCGAGCTGACCGTGGGGCTTAGCCAAGGGGTGCCTTTTCGGGTTTTCCTGTTGGATGATCCTGCCCGTCTGATCGTCGATTTCCGTGAGGCCGATTGGTCAGAGGTGGCGCGCGGCGACCTGCTGAAGAAACCGGGCCGTATCTCTGCCCTGCGCTTTGGCGCGTTTCAGCCGGGGTGGTCGCGGTTGGTGGCGGATCTGGCCGAACCGATGATACCTGCGGAAATTGGCATGCCAGTGGATGCAAGCAGCGGTAAGGCGCGGCTTGAAATTACGTTGGAAACCGTCGCGGCGGAGGTCTTTGCCAAGGCCGCGGGCGTGCCCGTGGATCCCGATTGGACCACCGCGCTCACCGCCCCGCCAAAGCCCGCGGCGGTGGATAAGGACAGCTTTACCATCGTGTTGGACCCCGGTCACGGCGGCATCGACCCCGGCGCGCAGCGCGAGGGGCTGGACGAAAAAGATCTGATGCTGAACTTCGCCCGCGATCTGCGCGATGCGCTGCGGCGCAAGGGCGTGGATGTGTTGCTGACTCGTGACGATGATATCTTTGTGGCGCTGGAGTACCGGGTGGCCATCGCCCATCAGGCCGAGGCGGACCTTTTCATCTCCCTTCACGCCGACAGCCTGTCGCAGGGCGGGGCGAGCGGGGCCACAGTCTATACCCTTTCGGATGATGCCAGCGACGTGGCGACCGAACATCTTGCCGCGCGTCATGACCGGTCCGACATCATCGCGGGTGCGGATTTGACCGGCTCGGATGATCAGGTGGCGGGTATCTTGCTTGATCTTGCCCGCCAAGAGACCGAGCCACGTTCGGATGCTTTGGCCGCGACTTTGGTCGAAGGCATGCGTGCGGCGGGCGGGCCGATGAACAGCCGACCGCTGCGGCGTGCCGGGTTTTCAGTCTTGAAATCTGCGGATATTCCATCGGTTCTGGTCGAAGTGGGGTTCCTCAGTTCGAAACGGGATCTGACCAATCTGCGCGATCCGGTGTGGCGCGCGTCGATGGTGAGCGCCATGGCGGATGCGATCGTTGCCTGGCGTGATCAGGATGCGGCGCTCAAGCCCTTGATCAGAAAGTAAATTAGAATGATATGGCCGGTTTGGCGATGGGCGAACATTCGCCCTCGCTGGCGGCCATGTGTTTTGACCCGAGCCAGTGCATCCTGTATAGGCTCGGAACTGTCCCTAGCCAATGGTGGTCCGCGCGCGTGTTTCGATTTGTTCTGTCCTTTTTCGGGGGGATTTTTACCACCCTGACCCTGAGCGTCGGCATGGTGGCTTTGACCATCGGGGCAGTGTTCTGGATGTATGGCCGGGATTTGCCCAGCCATGAGTCGCTGGCGCAATATACGCCGCCGACGATCAGCCGGATTTACTCGGGCCAAGGCCGTTTGATCGATGAATTCGCCAAGGAGCGCCGTCTTTTTGCGCCCGCCAACACCATCCCGGATCTGGTGAAACAGGCGTTCATCTCGGCGGAAGACAAGAACTTTTACACCCACGAAGGCTATGACCTGCGCGGCATCGGTGCGGCGGCGGTGGATGCGGTCAAATCCCGTGGCCGCGATGTGCGCGGTGCCTCAACCATCACCCAGCAGGTGATGAAGAACTTCCTGCTGTCGGGTGACCGCCGGGCCGAGCGCAAGATCAAAGAGATCATCCTCGCCACCCGCATCGAAGAGACGCTGAGCAAAGAGAAGATCCTTGAACTTTACCTGAACGAGATTTTCCTCGGGCAGAACTCCTATGGCGTGGCCGCGGCCAGCCAGACCTATTTCAACAAAACGTTGAGCGAGTTGGCCCCGCATGAGGCCGCCTTCCTCGCGTCGCTGCCCAAGGCGCCGTCGGATTACCACCCGGTGCGCCGCAAGGACCGCTTGTTGGCCCGTCGGAACTTCGTGCTGCGCGAGATGAAGGAGAACGGCTATATTTCGGAAGCGGCTTATGAGACGGAAGTGGCGCTGCCGCTGCGCTCGGTCCAGAACGGTGATTTTGAAAGCTTCAAGGCCGAGCTGCCGCCGCGCGATTACTTCACCGATGAAATTCGCCGTCAGCTCAGCGAGAACTTCGGCGAGGGTGAGTTCTTTACCGGCGGTTTGACCGTGCGCGCGACCATCGACAATGAAATGCAGCCCATCGCCGCCAATGCGCTGCGCCGTCAGTTGGAGCAATATGACCGCGGGCAGGGCATCTGGCGCGGCACACGGTTCGAAATCCCCGCCGATCAGTTGACCAGCGAAGAGAAATGGCGCGCCGCCCTCGCGGACCTGCGGGTGCCGCGCGACATCGATCTGGAGAACCAGTGGTATCCTGCCGTGGTGCTGGAGGTCGGCAATAGCGATGCGCGGATCGGCATCGAAGGGATCGATGAAGATCAAGATGGTCACTGGATTCCTGCCGATGATGTGCAATGGGCGCGCAAGCGCTTGGACGACGGCAAACTGGCCTCCAAGGCTCAGGTGGCGGGCGATCTGCTTGAGGTTGGCGAAGTGGTGTTGGTGCGCCGCATGACCTCCGATAGCGACGGTTCCTTCATCCGCTGGACGCTGCGGCAGGTGCCCGAAGTGCAGGGCGGTTTCGTCGCCATGGACGTGCACACGGGCCGGGTGATCGCGATGCAGGGCGGCTTCTCTTATCAGGCGAGCGTGTTCAACCGCGCGACCCAAGCCAAACGGCAGCCGGGGTCGAGCTTTAAGCCCTTCGTCTATGCCTCCGCGCTCGACAGTGGCTATAGCCCGGCGACCATCGTGGTCGACGCCCCGATTGAGATCAACACACCGCAGGGTGTCTGGCGGCCCCAGAACGCCTCGCATAAATTCTATGGCCCCGCGCCCCTGCGCACCGGGATCGAACAGTCGCGCAACCTGATGACCATCCGTCTGGCGCAAGAAGTCGGAATGGATGTGGTCGGCAGCTATGCCGAGCGTTTCGGCGTTTATGACGATCTGGCGCCGCTGCTGTCGAATGCACTCGGCAGTCAGGAAACCACGCTGTATCAAATGGTATCGGCCTATGCGATGTTCGCCAACGGCGGCGAACGGGTGCAGCCCACGTTGGTTGACCGGGTGCAAGACCGCTATGGCCGCACCGTCTACAAACATGACGAACGCAAGTGCTACGACTGTGAGCAGATCAACCTCGCGCCCGGCGCAGCGCCGCGGATCATTTCCAACCGCGAGCGGGTAATGGACCCGGTGACGGCCTATCAGCTGACCTCGATGATGCGCGGCGTGGTCGAACGCGGCACGGCCCGCAATGCGGTCAACCTGCCGGTGCCGATCGCGGGCAAGACCGGCACCACCAACGATGAGAAAGACGCATGGTTCGTCGGCTTTTCGTCCAACGTGGTGGCAGGCTGCTACATCGGTTTCGACACGCCGCGCCCGATGGGTCGGGGCGCGGGCGGCGGGCGGCTTTGCGCGCCGGTCTTCCAGCGCTTCATGTCTGAGGCGATCAAGAAATACGGCGGCGGTGACTTTGCGGTCCCCGAACAGTGCCGCTTTATCAAGATCGACCGTTTCAGCGGCGCGCGGCTGAGCGATAACGCCTCGGGTGGAAATGTGGTGTCGGAATGTTTCCGCGATGGCGAAGAGCCGCTGTTTGGCATCTCCTTCGATGGCGGCTTTGCCATGGGGGCGGACCTGCCATTGGTCGAGGAACTGGGCGGCTCGGCTGCATCGTCTTCGCGTCAGGTCACCACATCGACGGGCAAAAAGGCCACCGTCGGCCCCAAGGCAAGCTTTGGCACGCTGAGCTCGGGCGGTCTCTACTAATCAGGTCGGCGGGGCGAAGGCGCGCTTTGCCTCCCCCCACTTGCCGCCGCTGGCGGGCTGGTCTATCTCTCGTGCGGCTCCGGTTTTCGGGGCCGCATTACTTATCAAAGGCAGGCACACATGCGCGCAGAGGCACAGAATACCGCGGACCAGATCAGCAAATCGCTGGAATTGCTGGCCCAGCGACTGGATGTGGAGACCGCGCCCTACCGGCTGGAAGAATTCAACGCCCGCGTCGAAGATCCGAACCTTTGGGACAACCCTGATGCCGCGCAAAAGCTGATGCGTGAGCGCCAGTCGCTGGTGGATGCAATCGACACCTATGAGGGCATCAAACAGGAACTGGCCGACAACGTCGAACTGATCGAGTTGGGCGAGATGGAAGAGGACGAGGAGGTCATCTCCGACGCCGAGGCCGCGCTGAAGGCGCTGGCGGAAAAGGCCGCCCAAAAGGAACTCGAAGCGCTGCTGAATGGTGAGGCTGACAGCAACGACACCTTCCTAGAGATCAACGCAGGCGCGGGCGGTACGGAAAGCTGCGACTGGGCCAGCATGCTGGCGCGGATGTATGTCCGTTGGGCCGAGAAGAAAGGCTATAAGGTCGATCTTCAGGCCGAAAGCGCGGGCGACGAGGCGGGCATCAAATCCGCGACCTATAAGATTGAAGGGCACAACGCCTACGGCTGGCTGAAGTCCGAAAGCGGCGTGCACCGTCTGGTGCGCATCTCGCCCTTCGACTCTGCGGCCAAGCGGCACACCTCTTTCACCTCCGTAAAAGTCTACCCCGTGGTCGACGACAACATCGAGATCGAAGTGAACCCTTCGGACATCCGCATCGACACCTACCGGTCGTCCGGCGCGGGCGGCCAGCACGTCAACACCACCGACTCGGCGGTGCGGATCACCCACCATCCCACCGGGATCGTCGTGACATCTTCGGAAAAGTCGCAGCACCAGAACCGCGACATCGCCATGAAAGCGCTGAAATCGCGGCTTTATCAGATGGAGTTGGACAAGCGTTCAGCCCTCGTGAACGAGGCGCATGAGAACGCGGGCGACGCGGGCTGGGGCAACCAGATCCGGTCCTATGTCTTGCAGCCTTATCAAATGGTGAAAGACCTTCGCACCAATTACGAGACATCGGACACCAAGGGTGTGCTCGACGGTGATCTGGATGGGTTGATGGGGGCAACGCTGGCGCTGGCGGTCTCGGGCAAAAGCCGGGCCGAGGCGCAGGGCGACTAAGCCGGTGCCGTCCCCCTTCATGGAATAATATGTAGCAATAGGGGGACATGATGGATTTGCTAGATTGGGACGCTTCGGACCTGTCCGAGGCGCTGGCCGCGCGCAGGATTTCTGCGGTTGAACTGATGCAGGCGACACTTGCGCAGATCGAGGCGGTGAATGGCAAGGTGAATGCCGTCATCTCCCTCCGCGACCGTGACACATTGCTGGCCGAGGCAGAGGCGTCTGACACCAGCCCGCGCAAGGGCTGGCTGCACGGTATCCCCATGGCGATCAAGGATTTGGCTGACGCAGAGGGGCTGCCAACGTCTCAAGGGTCCCCGCTTTTCGGTGCCCAGCCGGCCGAGCGGGATCATCCCGCTGTTGCGCGGCTTCGCGCGGCAGGGGCGATCGTCATCGGCAAAACCAACACGCCGGAGTTTGGCCTCGGCAGTCATACGTTCAATCCGGTTCATGGCGCGACGTGCAACCCTTATGACCTAGGCCGCTCGGCTGGCGGTTCCTCGGGCGGGGCGGCGGCGGCGCTGGCGGCGCGGATGGTCGCCGTTGCCGATGGGTCCGACATGATGGGATCCCTGCGCAATCCGGCGGGCTGGAACAACGTCTACGGGATGCGGCCGACATGGGGCAGGGTGCCGTCAGATGATGGCGGCGATCTGTTTCTGCACCAGCTTTCGACCTTGGGGCCGATGGCGCGCAGCCCCCGTGACCTCGCCGCCCTTCTTGATGTGATGAGCGGCGCCGACCCGCGCCAACCCCTGACCCGCTCCGGCCCGGATACGGCCCCGGATATCGATGCGGCCCTGCCCGCGCAGCGTGTGGGGTGGCTGGGCGATTGGGGCGGTGCCTTCCCCTGCGAGCCGGGGATCATTGACCTGAGCGAAGCCGCATTGAACCGTTTGGCCGGGCTGGGGCATGAGGTCATACCAATCGCCGCGCCTTTTGATGCAGATGCGCTGTGGGAAAGCTGGATCACGTTGCGGTCCTTTGCCGTGGCGGCCTCATTGGGGGCGATCTACGACGATCCGGCGCGGCAGGACGGGTTGAAACCCGCTGCGCAATGGGAGGTCGCGCGCGGGCAGGGGGTCTCTGCCTCTGATATCCAGCGCGCCAGCGGCATCCGCTCCGACTGGTTCCGCGCGGCACATGCTCTGTTTGAAGAGGTCGACGTTCTGGTGCTGCCTTCCGCGCAGGTCTGGCCTTTCGACGTCGAGATGGCGCACCCGACCGAAATCAATGGCCAGCCGATGGACAGCTATCACCGTTGGATGCAGGTTGTGGTGCCTGCAAGCTTGATCGGTCTGCCGGTGGTGAATATTCCTGCAGGTTTCGACAGCCGCGGCCTGCCATTGGGGCTGCAACTGATCGGCAAACGCGGCAGCGACGCGCGCTTGTTGCGACTGGCGCAGGGCTGGCATCAGGCGACAGGCTATCCGCAGGCGCAGCCACCCCGGCTGTAGCGGGCCTCAGTTGAACGGCGCGTCGGGCTGTAGCAGGCGGCGGTGATAGGGCATCAGGGCTTCGATGTCGATAAATCCCGCCTGCCGCGCTGCGGGCAGCACCGTTTTGGGATCCTTGCCAATGTATTCGTAGGTCAGCCGCGTCACCCGCGCGCCCGCGGCACTTTCGGGCGCGGTGCGGGTGACATACCCCACCCAAAAGTTATTCTCGAAAGAAGCGACATGGTTGAGGTAGTTGAACGACCCGGTCAGCGTGCGACGCCGCGATACGACGATGGAAACGCCATTCTCTTGCTGCGAAACGATGCCGCGATATTCGCGCGCCGTGGGGCTGGTGGGCAGCCCTTGCTGGCGCAGGGAATGCGCGCTCTCATAACCCCGCAGGAAGGTGCTGCTGCCGTCGCGCTTGATGTAGACGACCCCGGTCACAAACCTGTCGTGATCCAGAAACGACCGCCGTGCGAAGCGGTAAAAGCCGCTGGGAAAATCCGCCTCGGGCACGTTCTGAACCCCGGTCCCAAGGAAGTCCCGCAGGAAACTGTTGTTGATCGGATCTTGGTTGAGCGAAATCTCGGTGACTGGCTCCAGCAACACCCGCGCATCGATTTCAAAAAAGCGGCAGATCCGGGCCAGCACGTCGGGCCGGGGGAAGCTTTCGCCCGACAGGTAGCGGTTGAACTGCGTACGGTTGATCCCAAGTTGCCGGGCAAGATCGGAGATCGACGTATATTCCGCCGCCAACTGGCGCAGATTGGCGCCGAACATGCTGCGAAGTTCAGAAGGGGAGCGGTTGGAAGCGGACATGCGGCCTCGTTCTGATTTGCGACGCAGCCGAAGAATACGGGCTGTTATGGCCAGAGGATTGACCTGCTGACGCGAAGGCGCATCAGAGGTGACGCTGATTTGTGGTTGACCCTACTGGAACCGACACAAAATGCAAGCGGGCGTTGCATTTTAACCTATGTTACACCTTTTTGGATTGTCGCAGAATGAAGGTCAATTATCAGAAGCGGGGGGTACTATGATTGGTGTAGTTCTGTGGAGCGATAATACAGCTGGCAAAGCAGTGTTTTGGTGCGAAGATCAGGGCGATCTTGCCTATTACGAAGAGCCTGCGATCTGTATGGGGCACGGTTCGGGGTTCGACCCGGGCGACATGGTACAGTTCGGCATCACAGTGCATCGCAAACTACGCATCGCGGATAACCCAAGGGTGGTTCTGGAGGACGCGGCGTCATATCTGCCCGACGCCCTGCGCCATGATAGGCCCGCGGTGCAAGAGCCGCAGGCGGCAAAACCGCGCGGGGGCGCTCAGATCATACCCTTTACGATCAAGCCGGGACCGCGCCGATGCGGCGCGGCCCAGCTCAAAGCCTGACTCCCAACCCGATCAGACCCCGCGGGCGAGGGCGGCAACGCCCGTGCGGGCAACATCGGCCAGCCCCAGCGGGCGCATCAATTCGGCGAAAGCGTCAATTTTATCCGGCGCGCCGGTGATCTCGAAAACAAAGCTTTCCAGCGTGCTGTCGACCACATTGGCGCGGAAGATATCCGCAAGCCGCAGCGCTTCGACCCGGTGGTCGCCCTTGCCGACAACCTTGAAGATCGCCAGTTCACGCTCAACGCTTGGGCCTTCGACGGTGAGGTCATGCACCTCGTGCACCGGCACGATCCGACCCACCTGCGCCTTGATCTGCTCGATCACCTGTGGCGTGCCGCTGGTGACGATGGTGATGCGCGACAGATGCCCGGTGTGGTCCACCTCGGCCACGGTCAGGCTGTCGATGTTATAGCCACGCCCCGAGAACAGGCCAATCACCCGCGCCAGCGCGCCGGGTTCGTTCTCGACCAGCACTGCAAGCGTGTGTTTTTCGACCACATCCGAGAAATTGGGCCGTAGGTTATAGGCGGAATGCGAGGTCGCACCTTTCTTGATTTTTAGGGCAGCCATGTCTTTGTCCTTTTATCTAGCCGCGGGAATTTTTTAAAAATTCCCGGTCGTTTTCTTTGAAAGAAAACGGGTCACACCAGCACTGAGCCTTTTGCGTCGATCACACCTTGGGTCTCATGATCCCCCGGCAGCAGCATTTCGTTATGCGCCTTGCCGCTTGGGATCATCGGGAAGCAGTTTTCGTGCTTCTCAACCAGACAGTCAAAGATCACAGGCCCGTCGTAGTTGATCATCTCCATGATCGCGTCATCCAGATCGTCGGGGTCGTGGCAGATGATCCCCTTGGCGCCAAAGGCTTCGGCGAGTTTGACGAAATCGGGCAGGGCTTCGGACCAGCTTTGCGAATAGCGCTCGCCGTGCAGCAGTTCTTGCCACTGGCGGACCATGCCAAGGCGTTCGTTGTTGAGGATGAACTGTTTGACCGGCAGGCCGAATTGCATCGCTGTGCCCATCTCTTGCATGTTCATCAACCACGAGGCTTCGCCCGCCACATTGATCACGAGGGCGTCGGGATGCGCCATCTGCACCCCGATGGAGGCCGGGAAACCATAGCCCATGGTCCCGAGGCCACCGCTCGTCATCCAGCGGTTCGGCTCTTCAAAACCGAGGTATTGCGCGGCCCACATCTGGTGCTGGCCCACTTCGGTGGTGATATAACGGTCATGACCCTTGGTCAGCGCTTCGAGCCGCGACAGCGCGTGCTGGGGTTTGATGACCTTGCCGGATTGGGTGAACTTCAGACAATCCTTTGCGCGCCATTCCTCAATCTTGGACCACCATTTGGCGAGCCCCTCACTGTTGGTCTTGCGGCCGCGGGATTTCCAAACCTTCAGCAAGTCTTCGAGCACATGGCCCACGTCACCGACGATTGGAATGTCGATGCGGATCACCTTGTTGATCGACGACGGGTCGATGTCGATATGCGCCTTGGTGGATTTGGGGCTGAAACTGTCGATGACGCCGGTGATCCGGTCGTCGAACCGCGCGCCGATGTTGATCATCAGATCGCAGTCATGCATCGCCATATTGGCTTCATACAGCCCGTGCATCCCCAACATGCCCAGCCATTTGTCACCGGACGCAGGGTATGCGCCGAGACCCATCAACGTCGATGTGATCGGGAAACCCGTGGCATCGACCAATTCGCGCAGCAGCTGGCTGGCCGCCGGGCCGGAGTTGATGACGCCGCCGCCGGTGTAGAAGATCGGGCGCTTGGCCGTCTCCATCGCCGCCACCAGTTCGGTGATCTCGGCCATATCGCCCTTGACCTGCGGTTGATAGCGCGAGGTGGAGGGTTTGGGGGACTCGTAATGGCCCGTGGCAAATTGCACGTCTTTGGGAATGTCGATCAGTACCGGGCCGGGGCGGCCGTGGGTGGCGACATGAAAGGCTTCGTGCAGCGTGGCACCAAGGGTGTCGGTCTCTTTCACCAGCCAGTTGTGCTTGGTGCAGGGGCGGGTGATGCCCACGGTGTCGGCCTCCTGAAACGCATCAGAGCCGATCATAAAGGTCGGGACCTGACCGGTCAGCACCACCAACGGGATCGAGTCGAGCAGCGCATCCGTCAGGCCGGTGACCGCGTTGGTCGCGCCGGGGCCGGAAGTCACCAGCACCACGCCGGGTTTCCCGGTAGAGCGGGCATAGCCTTCGGCGGCATGAACCGCACCTTGCTCGTGGCGCACCAGAACGTGTTTGATCGAGTTCTGCTGAAAGACCTCGTCGTAAATCGGTAGCACCGCGCCACCGGGATATCCAAAGACGGTGTCCACACCCTGGTCAATCAGGGCTTGGACGATCATTTTCGCTCCGGTCATCTGGCGTTTCATCTTGGGTGCTCCGTAAGGCAGGTTATTGGCGTTTGGCATAAAAAAACCCCCGGTCTGACGGGGGCGCATGGGAAGGATTATGGTTAACCGTTACCGGCCCATGCGCGTGTGTCCTACAATAATGACTAGGTCGATCATCTCAGGGGTCCTCTTAGCGTGGCGTGAGATTATGAGGGGGAAAGGGGGGCGTCAACAGCGAAATGGCGAAAATCTTGTGCTTGGGTGGGGATTGATTGCTGTTTTATTTCGCGGATGCGCCATTTTGGGTTCTTTTCGAAAAGAAATCTGCCCTCAGGCGAATTTTATTGAATTACGGGGTGTGTTTATACACGTGATTCAATCTGGCAGCCCAACGGCCCGCCCCGGTTACGCGCAAAATCTATAGGCTTGCTCAGCGCCTTAGCGCGGGCTGACATCCGGCAGGGTGATATTGGCCACCTGCTCGGCAATGGGATCATTGCTGAGCGGATGCTGGTCGGGTACGAAACCCTCAGGGTCGCGCATCTTTTGCCACTGCCCGCCCATATAAACCTCAAGACCCGAGAACTTGGCCTTATACCCCATCTTTTGACTGCCCGGCACCCAGTAGCCAAGGTAGACATAGGGCAAACCCGCTGCGCGGGCGATTTCGATGTGGTCGAGGATGATGTAATTCCCCAACCCGTTGCGGGGCCGGTCGGGGGTGTAGAAGGAATAGACCATGCTCACCCCGTCGCCCAAGACATCCGTCAGGCAGACGCCGACCAGCGCGTTATCGGCCTCGGGGTCGGTATATTCGATGACCCGACTGCGGATCGGCGTTTCCTCGATCATTGCGGCGAATTCGAAGACATCCATATCCGCCATGCCGCCATCCGCATGGCGGCTGTCGAGGTAGCTGCGGAAGAGGTCATATTGCTCTTCCGTGGCCCAAGGAGAGGTGGCGCGCCGCTCAAGCCCCGCGTTGCGGTTCAGAATGCGGCGCTGGCTTTTGCTGGGGCGAAAGGCCGCCACGTCGATCCGCGCCGACAGGCAGGCGGCGCAATCGGCGCAAGACGGGCGGTAAAGGACGTTTTGAGAGCGGCGGAACCCTTGGCTTGATAGGCTGTCATTCAGGCGTGCGGCATTGTCGCCCTGAAGGGCGGTGAACAGCTTGCGCTCCATCCGGCCCTCCAGATAGGGGCAAGGCTGCGGCGCTGTGACATAAAATTGCGGTGTCAAAGGCAGTGTATGTCGCATGGGTTTCCAGCATTTATCGAGGGATGCTATCAACCCACCCCCGCTGCGCCAAGGGCAAATTTGCGTGATACCCTAGCGGCTGAGGCGGCGATTCACCGGCACCGTGCCAAGCGCCATATCCGTGAGGCTTTGACGGCGGGCCGTGGTGCAGATCAACACGACCGAGACGACCTGAATGATCGTGACCGTCATCGACAGCGAATAGCCGATGGTGTGCAAAAGCGCGGTCATGAAATCAAAGGGCCGGTCGCGGTGGTCGCGCAGCTCCATCGCCATCAGGCGCATGCCCCATGTGGCCGACCCGCTGGTCAGCGTGGCCACCCGGTAGGCAAAACCCACCACCAGCGTCAGAAAGGGGAAAAAGAACAGCCCGGTAAAGGCGGTGAAGGGCAGGATCAGCAGGCAAAAGACGATGACAAGCGTCACATCGACGATCCAAGCCATCAGCCGCTTGCCAGCGATGCCGTCATAGAATTGCGGGTGTAGATCAGGGTCGGGGGTCTGGGTCATGTCGCTTCCTGCGAAAGGCCCCCCGGCGCGCGGGCCGGGAGGCGGGGTCAGGGTGGGATCAGGCGCTTGTGGGCGTCTCGTCCCGTTTGGCGCGCTCGTCCATGAACTGGTCGAACTCGGCCTTGTCCTTGGCTTCGCGCAGACGCTCAAGGAAAGCCTCAAAATTGCCCTGTTCCTCTTCCAAACGGCGCAGCGTGTCTGCCTTATAGGCGTCAAAGGCGCTGTTGCCGGTGTTGCGCGACATCATCGCACGGCTGGATTTGCGGCTGCAGGATTTCGAAGAGAACATGCGTTTGCTCCAAGTCATATAGGCAAGAAGGGCGAGGCCAAGGGGCCAGAAGAAGATGAAGCCGAGCACCATGGCGGCGATCCAAGCGCCTTTGCCGCGTGCGTCCATCCAGCTTTCGGCCCGCGCCAGCCAGCTCAGGCGGGGGGCATAGGTCGGGTCGGTGGTCACTGTCGTCATTGTTGAGCCTTTCAGTCGTGACGGGCCTGTCGCCGGCCCGGGCGTTTCGGATGATGTGAATGTCTTTCACATTGAATAGATCGGCACGCCGGGGCCCTTTCGCAAGGGGCTATGTGAATGTTTTTTACATTGCTTGGGAAACGACAGTAAAATCAGTAACCTGCGCGCCGGAAAGCTGCGCCATTTTCTGCGGCTCAAGGCAGAAAACGTGGTGCGGCGTGCCTGCAGCGGCCCAGACCAGCGGGAATTGCAGCAGATTTCGGTCAAACCAAGCGCGGGGTGGCGTGATATGGCCCAGCGGTGCCACGCCGCCGATGGCAAAGCCGGTCTGCGCCCGGATCAGCGCGGCATCTGCCTTGCCCAATGGTTCCCCGGCCAGTGCTGCTGCGCGGTCCAGATCGACTTGCTGCGCGCCCGTGGTGATGAAAAGCAGCGCCGCGCCGCTGTTTTCGCCGCGAAGGACGATGGATTTGGCAATCTGATCGACCGCACAGCCAAGTGCGGTGGCCGCATCGACCGCCGTGCGTGCTAGGGCCGTCTCGCGTATCTCTGGCGTCGCCCCGGCGGCCTCCAGCGTGGCGCGCACCCGTTTCAAACTCTTGCTCATTCTCTGCCCCTTGCTGCATGGCGCCACCCTGGGGCGCGCGCCAAAGTCGTAGCAAGGCCGCGCCGTGCCGCAACCCCCATTGACGCCGCTTGGATCAGCCCGCAAAGCTGGCCCCATGACAGACCCATCGCTTGCCGCCCGGATCACCCGCTCCCCCCGCATCTATCACCGCGAACGCGCGCAGGATGCGGCGGCGCTCTTGCCCGATCTTGCGCCGGACCTGCGCGAGATGATCTCGGCTGCCGCCTCTACCGCGCCCTATCTAATGGCACTGTTGGAAAAGGAAGCGGCTTGGCTTGGCGAGGCCGTGGAAAACCCCGAGGCCGCTCTGGCCGCCAATTGCGCCGCGGCGGCAGCATTTGCGCCCGACCGGCTGGCCGATGGGCTGCGGCAGGGCAAACGGCGCATGGCGCTTCTGACCGCGCTGGCAGATCTGGGCGGGGCATGGTCGCTGGAAGAGGTGACCGGCGCGCTGACCGATTACGCCGATGCCGCTTGCGGGGCGGCCCTGCGGGCGGGGCTGGCGGCACAGATCAAACGCGGCAAACTGCCGGGCATGACGATGGACGATCTGGCCGACTGCGCAGGCATGGTTGTCTTTGCCATGGGTAAAATGGGCGCGCGGGAACTGAATTATTCCTCAGACATCGACCTCATTTGCGTCTTTGACGAAAGCCGCTTCGCGCCTGATGATTTCCACGCCGCCCGCAGCGCCTTCGTCAAGGCGACGCGGGCGATGTCGGGCACGTTGAACGACATTACCGCGCAGGGCTACGTCTTTCGCACCGATCTGCGCCTGCGTCCTGACCCGGCGGTCACCCCCGTTTGCATCGCGATGGAGGCAGCCGAGCGCTACTACGAAAGCCTAGGCCGCACATGGGAGCGCGCGGCCTATATCAAGGCCCGTCCGGCGGTCGGTGATATCGCCGCAGGGGAAGCGTTCTTGCAATCATTGCGCCCCTTCGTCTGGCGCCGCCATCTGGATTTCGCCGCCATCCAAGATGCGCACGACATGCGGCTTGCCATTCGCGAGCACAAGGGCTTGGGCGGCCCGATCACCCTTCCGGGGCATGACATGAAACTGGGGCGGGGCGGCATCCGCGAGATCGAGTTTTTCACCCAGACCCGACAGCTCATCGCCGGGGGCCGCGATGCGGAGTTGCGGCCCCATGGGACACTGGCAGGGTTGCAGGTGCTGGCCGAGAAGAACTGGGTGCCCAAAGAGGTCGCCGAAACGCTCGGCGATCACTACCGCGCGCACCGCACGGTAGAGCACCGCTTGCAAATGGTGCAGGACGCGCAGACCCACACGCTGCCCCGCAATGATGCCGATTTTGAACGTCTGGCCGCCATGATGGATATGGATGTCAATGACTTGCAGGCCGATCTTCACAACCGACTTCAAGCCGTGCACGACCTGATCGAAAGCTTTTTCGCCGCCACGCGGGAGGAGCCCGAAGCCGCCCGCCCGGCGCATCAATTCGACACCTCGGTGCTTGACCGTTGGCCCAGCTATCCCGCGCTGCGCTCGGAACGGGGGGCGGATATTTTCGGGCGGCTACAGCCGCTGCTGCTGGACCGTTTGGCGCAATCTGCCAAACCGGACGAAGGGCTTTTGGCCTTTGACGGTTTCCTCGCTGGCCTGCCCGCCGGGGTGCAGCTTTTCTCGCTCCTGCGGGCCAATCCGCAACTGGGCGATCTTTTGGTGGATATCGTCGCCACATCGCCTGCGCTGGCCGCGCATCTGTCGCGCAACTCTGGCGTCTTCGATGCGGTGATCGGGGGGGATTTCTTTTCGGACTGGCCGGGGCAGACCAAGCTGACCGAGATGTTGCAACAGCATCTCGCGGCAGAGGCCGATTACGAGTTGCGCCTTGATGGCACCCGCCGTTGGGCGCGCGAATGGCATTTTCGGATCGGCGTGCATCTGCTGCGCGGGCTGATCGACGCGGCCACCGCCGGGCGCCAATATGCCGAGTTGGCCCAAGCGGTCTTGCAGGCGCTCTGGCCCGTGGTCGTCGATCAATTCGCCACCCGGCATGGCCCGCCGCCGGGGCGCGGGGCGGTGATCCTTGGCATGGGCTCGCTTGGGGCTGGGCGGCTAACGCCGACCTCCGACCTCGATATGCTGGTGATTTATGATGCCGATGGGGTGGACAGTTCCGACGGCCCCAAACCCCTCGCCACGCGCAGCTATTATGCCCGGCTGACCCAAGCGATGATCACCGCGATGACCGCGCCGATGGCCCAAGGCAAGCTTTACGACATCGACATGCGCCTGCGGCCCTCGGGCAATCAGGGGCCAGTGGCCACCAGCCTCGCCAGCTTTGAGAGCTACCAGAAAGAGCAGGCTTGGGTCTGGGAGCATCTGGCCCTTACCCGCGCACGGGTGATCGCGGGGGCAGAGGATCTGGGCCGCGATGTCGAAGCGCTTCGGGCTGAAATCCTCAGCCGCGCCGCCCCGCGCGACAAGGTTCTGGGCGAGGTCGCGAAGATGCGCCAGCGCATCGCCGCCGCCCGCAGCCCTGCAGGGCCGCTCGACGCCAAGACGGGCGCGGGCCGCTTGCAGGATATCGAACTGTTCGCGCAGGCAGGCGCGCTTATCGGCGGCACCGGGGCGCGTGAGATCGACGCGGGCCTTGCCGCCGCGCGCGGCGAAAACGTGATTGATGGGCAGGCGGAAGCCGCGCTTTCCTCGGCCTATACCAACGCATGGACCCTGAATTGCGCCGCGCGTCTGCTGTCGGCCAATCCTATTGATGCGCGGACAATGGGGCAGGCGGGGGCGAGCTTTCTCTGTCGTGTGTTAGCTTGTGACGATCTTGCAGCATTGGAGGCCAAGATGCAGGGCGATTACGGCACTGCGGCTCAGATCATCGACGCGGCGCTGCCCGAGCCGGGACAGGAGGGGGCATGAGCGATCCAGATGACCCAAAAGGTTTGATCCGCGAATCCTACCGGATGGAGGGGATCGGCCCCGCCGAATGCCGCAGCATCTTTCTCGACTGGGCTTTGAGCTTGCCGGAAGGCCACGACAACGCGGTCGCCATCACCCGTTTGCTGGAACGCTACGGTGCGGCCGCCGCGGGTCACCCGATGACCCAAGTGCTGCGCGAGGGGCAGACGACGCTCACCACCCCGCGCCGCAGGGGCGGTTGGCGGGGGAGGGCGCGCAACTGAACGCCGATCTGGGCCTGCGAAACCTCTTTCCCCAGCCGCGCGAACGCAGTACGAGGGGCGCTATGACAACGCCCCAAACCCCCTCCGCCCCGCAGCCTGCCACGCTTCCCGTGGTGCGCCTTTTGCCCAAGGCCAATGCCCGCGCCATCCGCCACGGCTTTCCTTGGGTCTATGCCAATGAACTGGTCACCGACCGCCGCACGCGGGGGCTTGCCCCCGGCACGCTGGCGCTGCTGGAAGACGCCGACCGCAAGCCCATGGGGCTGGTCGCGGTCAATCCGACCTCCAAAATCATCGCCCGGATGATCGACCAAGACGCAGAGGCGCAGGTGGATCAGGCGTGGTTCGAGGCGCGCGTTAGTCGCGCCCTTGCCCTGCGCAGCCAGCTTTACGATCGACCCTATTACCGCCTGATCCACGCCGAGGCCGATGGCCTGCCGGGCGTCATCATTGACCGCTTTGGCGATACCTGCGTGATCCAGCCCAACGCCGCTTGGGCCGATGCGCTGCTGACACCGCTGGTGGCCGCGCTGCAATCGGTGACCGGCGTGGCCAACGTGTTGAAAAACGCCTCTGGCCGGACGCGCAAGCTTGAAGGGCTCGACGATGCTTCGTCCACGTTGGTGGGGGAGACCCCCGAAGGCCCGCTGCCCGTGCCGATGAATGGCGCGACCTATATGGCCGACCTTACCGGCGGGCAGAAAACCGGTCTGTTCTACGACCAACGCCCCAACCATGCCTTTGCCGCCAATCTCGCGCGCAATGGGGCACGGGTGCTCGATGTCTTTGCCCATGTCGGCGGCTTCTCCCTCGCCGCTCTGGCGAATGGCGCGTCATCAGCATTGGCCGTCGACGGCTCCGCCCCCGCCCTGGAACTGGCCGAGGCCGGAGCCGCCGCGATGAACATGCAAGACCGTTTCGCCACCCGCCAAGGCGATGCCTTCGACGTGCTCACCGCCCTGCGCGATGAGGGCGAGACCTTTGACGTGGTGATCTGCGACCCGCCCGCCTTTGCCCCCTCGCGCCAAGCGGTCGACGCGGGGCTGCGTGCCTATGAGCGTGTCGCACGGCTCTCGGCGCAGCTGGTGGCAGAGAATGGTATTCTGGGTCTTTGTTCCTGTTCCCACGCCGCTGATCTGAACCAATTCCGCACCGCTTCCGTGCGCGGCATCGGTCGGGCCGGACGCCGTGCCATGCTGCTGCACACCGGCTTTGCCGGGGCGGACCACCCGCAACTGCCGCAGCTTGCGGAAAGCGGCTACCTCAAGTCGCTGTTCTTCCGCCTGTGATGGAAACGCGCCCCCGCGTGCTGATCGACACCTGCGTGCTCTACCCCACGGTGATGCGCGAAATGGTGTTGGGTGTGGCAGCAAGGGGCGCGTTCGAGCCGGTCTGGTCGGCGCGTATCTTAGAAGAATGGGCCCGCGCGGCGATCAAGCTTGGGCCCACGGGCGAAGCACAAGCGCGGGCCGAGATCGCACTGCTGCGCGGCAACTGGCCGGGGGCCGAACGCGCGGCCTCCCCCAGCCTACAGGCGCGGCTTTGGTTGCCGGATGCGAATGACATTCACGTTCTGGCCGTCGCCGTGGCCAGCAGCGCCGACATGATTCTGACGCTGAACGCCAAGGATTTCCCGCGCCAAATCCTTGCCGAAGAGGGGTTGAGCCGGGCCGATCCTGACAGCTACCTGCATGGGATTTGGCAAGCGACACCGGAATTGGTCGCCCCCGTGGCCGACGCCGTCTTGCAAGAGGCGCGGCGGCTGTCGGGCGAGCAATGGGAGATGCGCGCTCTGCTGAAAAAGGCACGGCTGCCGCGGCTGGCAAAGGCTCTGGCCTAGCCCTCCCACCGCAGTTGCAGCTTGCGCAGCTCGGCGACACGTTCCTCGGTCTTGGGGTGGCTCAGCAGCCACGCGGGCGGGCGTCCAGCGCCGTTTTGGCTCAGCGCGTCCAACTTCTCGAACAGGGAAATCTGTGGGCCGATGCCGATGCCCGCTTTGGTCAGCAGGGCGGCTGCATAGGCGTCTGCCTCATACTCATCCCCGCGTGAGAGGCGGGCAGCCAGCAGGCTGGTCAGCCCGTTTGCGATCAGCACACCGATCCCGGGAATGATCCGCCCAAGCACCATCGCCAGCGCCGTGCGCAGGGCGTTTTGGCCCGAGAAATCAATCATCCGCCGCCGCGAATGGCCAAGCGCCACATGGCCCAACTCATGCGCGATGACGCTCGCCAATTCCTCAGCCGTTACAGCACCTTGGCGAAACTTGTTGTAAAACCCGCGGGTGATGAAAATGCGCCCATCGGGGGCTGCCAGCCCGTTGACCGGTTCGATCTCATAAAGATGCACCTTGATGCGCGGCAGGTCCAACGCCTTGGCCATCTTGACGCTCATGTCGTTGAGTTTGGGGTCCACCAAGGGGGTCGATTTCGCGTCCAACTCGCGCGCCGTGCGCCAAGCGGAAAAACGATACATGGCCAGCGCGTAAAGGATGGCCAGCAGGATGGGGAGAAAGCGGATCATGCCCGCAATATGGGCGCGCCGCAGGCCGGGGGCAAGCGGCACAAGGCCGCGCCCCCGGTTTCATGTCATGCGATCAGACGAGTTTTGCGTCCATCGTGATCTCGGCGGTCAGCAGCTTGGAGATCGGGCAGTTCTCTTTGGCGGTCTTCGCGGCTTTGTCGAAGTCCTCTTGGCTCGCGCCGGGGATGCTGGCCTCGACCGTCAGATGCACTTTGGGCACGTGGAAGCCGCCGTCTTTCTCTTCCAGATGCACTTCTGCCTTGGTCTCGATGCTGTCGGGCGTCAGGTCGCTTTGCCCAAGGATCATCGACAACGCCATGGAGAAACAAGACGCATGGGCCGCACCGATCAGCTCTTCTGGGTTGGTGCCTTCCTTGCCTTCGAAACGGGTGTTGAAGCCATAGGGCTGGTCAGACAGCACACCGCTTTGGGTTGAGACATGGCCCTTGCCCTCTTTGAGCGAGCCTTCCCATTTTGCGCTGCCGGTTTTCACGATCGAAGCCATTGGAATATCCTTTCACTGAGCTTGCGTTCGTCCCCTCAACTGGCGCAGGGCGGAAAGGTTTCAAGGCCGAGCATTCAAGATCGCGTCATGGTCTTGATGCCCCGGCTCAGCCCTTCGAGGGTCATCGGCACCATGGCCTCGGGGCCGAAAATCTCTTGGATCATCGCGATCGACTGGGTGTAGCCCCACTGACGTTCCGGCACCGGGTTGATCCACAGGTGGTTGGGCCATTGATCCCGCGCACGGGCGAGCCATGTGGCGCCGGCCTCCGCGTTCCAATGTTCATTCGCGCCACCCGGATAGGCGATTTCATAGGGCGACATGGAGGCGTCGCCCACGAAGATGCACTTGTAGTCAGACCCATAGCTGCGCAGCACCTCATGGGTGGGGATTTGCGCGTCCCAACGGCGGCGGTTGTCGCGCCAGACGCCTTCGTAAAGGCAGTTGTGGAAGTAGAAATGCTCAAGATGTTTGAACTCGCCCCGCGCGGCGCTGAACAACTCTTCGACGACCTTCACATGCGGATCCATGGAGCCGCCGATGTCGAGAAACAGAAGCACTTTCACGGCATTGCGCCGCTCTGGCCGGGTTTTCACATCCAGATAGCCATGCTCTGCCGTGGCGCGGATCGTGCCGTTCAGGTCGAACTCTTCCGCCGCCCCGTCGCGTGCCCAGCGACGCAGACGCTTTAGCGCCAGTTTGATGTTGCGGGTGCCGATCTCGACGTTGTCATCGAGGTTGCGGAACTCGCGCTTGTCCCAGACCTTGACCGCGCGCTGGTGGCGGCTTTCCTTCTGGCCGATCCGCACGCCTTCGGGGTTGTAGCCGTATGCGCCAAAAGGCGAGGTGCCCGCCGTGCCGACCCATTTCGATCCGCCCTGATGCCGGCCTTTCTGCTCTTCTAGCCGCTTTTTCAGTGTTTCCATCAGCTTGTCGAACCCGCCCATGGCTTCGATCTCGGCCTTTTCTTCTTCGGTCAAGTGCTTTTCGGCCATCTTGCGCAGCCAGTCTTCGGGCAGGTCCACGGCCTCAAGCACATCATCAAGGCTGATGTTCTCCAGCCCCTTAAAGGCCGCTGCAAAGGCGCGGTCGAACTTGTCGATGTTGCGCTCGTCCTTCACCATCGACACGCGGGCGAGGTAGTAAAACGCCTCAACGTCATAGGTGGCCAGCCCCGCCTTCATGCCTTCGAGAAAGGCCAGAAACTCGCGCAGCGAGACCGGAACACCGTGGCGGCGGAGCTGATCGAAGAACGGCAGAAACATCAGAGGCTCAGCGCGCGGTCCAGCAGAACCGTGGCGATCATGCCGACGATCAGGAAGGCAAAGCCGTAGCCCGTTGCATATTGCGCGATGTCTTTGCGGTTGCCGCCACGTTTGCGGGCCGTCAGCCCGCCGATTACCGCGCCGATCAATGCCAATCCGAGTGCTATCATAACCTATTGCCCGTCTATTTTGCGGGCCTATCCATTGCGCGGGTTCAGGGACGCGATCTCGCGCAGCTTGGCCCGCACGGCCCAGTCAGGGCCAAAGCCGTATCGCGCCCAGCCGATGCTGTCCAGCCTGACGCGGCGCGCCTCAATGCCGCGGCCTTCGATCTCTAGCGCTTCGGCCTTGAGCAGCATGAGCGTGGCCAGAAGGGCGGCGTTTTCGCTGGCTTCGGCAATGGGCAGATGCGGCTCAATCAGGGCGAGCGCGCCTGCGCCATCGCCAATGGTCACCGCATAGCCCGCCCGCTGCGTGGCGACATAGGCGCGGTGCAGCGTGGTGCCGGGGGTGCGGGCATAGAGGGTGTCTGCCATCTGGTAATGCGTCTGCGCGGCGGCAGGATCGGTCATCTGCGTGACGCGGCCCATGGCGTAGTGCGAAAATGCGTGGCGGTTGTCCTGCCAACCCTGCGCTTGGGCGATGCGCAGTGCGTCTTGGGCTGCAGACATCCGGGCGTTGCGGCCCACGTCGCGGCCAAGGGCCGTCTGGATGGCGCGGCTCCAGACCTGCGGCGTGGCGCGCGCGGGGCGGGGGGCAACGGTGCCGCCGCCGGGGTTCAGCCGCGCCAAAATGCCCGGCAGACGTGCGGCCACCTCTTCGCGGCGCATGCCAGAGTGCAGCGCCGGGTCATAGTAGATGCGCAGCACCAACATGTCGAAACCGGTCAGCACCGTATGCACGTTGTCATCGTTAAAGACCGAGTCCGGCAAACGGTAGAGATCGTTCAGCGGCCCAAGCGCTTGGGCCAGTTCCTCATGCAGGCAGTCGCGGCTTTCTTGCGGGCTTACGTCATTGGGCAGGAAAATCGCCAGTTTGCGCCGCTCGGTCAGGCGGGTCCAATCGGTGGCGGCGGAGCGCCTCGTGCGGCGGTATTCTTCAAGCGTGCTGACATTCGGCACCACGAAACAGGCCGCCTGCGGCAAGAGCCGCCGGATCTGGCTGCGGTTCACCGCTTGAATGGTGATGCTTGCCTCTCCGCCCGTGACCTCACGCAGTTCCATCCCGGCTTCCCGGCGCAGGCGTGCCAGCAGCCGCGCAAGGTCCGGCCCAAAGGTCGCGGGCGGCTGCCCCAGAACGCGCAGGGTGATCGGCCCCTCAAAGCGGGTCAGCACGCGCAGGGCGCGGCCACTTTCCATCCGGAAGGACAGATCAAGGAAATCTTCGGCCAAGGCAGCATTTGACACATGCGGCGCCGTGGGGCGGGCTTGGGCGAACTGCTTCATCGGGGGCAGAGTGCTGTCGGCGATCACCGCGCGGGTTGCCACCTCGGAATGGGAGGCCGGCACGCAGGCGTTCAGCAACATCATCAGCGGCAGGATCAGCCGCGCCTTCACCCCGCGCCTCATGCGCTTGGGCCTTTGCGCGGCCTATTCCGCTGTGATCTATCGCAAACTGCGCATGGCGCTGCCGCTGTCTGTCCTTGCATTTGCCTGCCCCATCGGTCGTTTAAACCCGGGTCTTGGTGCCCGTGATTGACCTCAGCCTAGGCAGGCGAAAATTCAAAAGCGAGGAAAATACCCGCTTTTGACGTAAAGTCGCATGGGTGTTGCCGCTCTACCGCTGGCGGCGCGCCATAAAGGCCAGCCGCTCAAACAGATGCACATCCTGCTCGTTTTTCAGCAGCGCGCCATGCAGTTTCGGCAGGGCGTTGGGGCCATCCTTGGCCAGATCCTCGGCGTCCATATCCTCGGCCAGCAGCAGTTTCAGCCAGTCCAGCACCTCGGAGGTCGAGGGTTTTTTCTTTAGCCCCTGCTGTTCGCGGATCTCGTAGAACTGCGTCAGCGCGGTGGTCAGCAGTTGCTGTTTGATGCCCGGATGGTGCACTTCGACGATTTGCTTGAGCGTCTCCATCTCTGGAAAACGGATGTAGTGAAAGAAACAGCGGCGCAGGAAAGCGTCGGGCAGTTCTTTTTCATTGTTGGAGGTGATGATGACGATGGGGCGTTGGCGCGCCCGGATCGTCTCGCCCGTCTCATAGACAAAGAACTCCATCTTATCGAGTTCCTGCAACAGGTCGTTGGGGAATTCGATATCGGCTTTGTCGATCTCGTCGATCAGCAGCACGACTTTTTCATCGGCATCAAACGCCTGCCAAAGCTTGCCCTTGCGGATGTAGTTCTTGACGTCATGCACGCGCTCATCGCCCAATTGGCTGTCGCGCAGGCGGTTCACGGCGTCGTATTCGTAAAGCCCCTGTTGCGCGCGTGTGGTCGATTTGATGTTCCATTCGATCATGCGCAAACCCAAGGCATCGCTGACCTGCCGCGCCAATTCGGTTTTGCCGGTGCCCGGTTCGCCTTTTACAAGAAGCGGCCGCTCCAAGGTAACCGCTGCATTGACGGCAATTTTCAGGTCATCGGTGGCGACGTAGTCTTTGGTGCCTTGAAATTTCATCTTGTTTTCAACCTCGTGTGACGGGCGCTTGATCCTTGGCCTTTAACCAAAAATCAAAGGGATTGTGTAGTGACAATTGTAACCCGCTCAGATAGACGCTGCGGCAGGGAAGATGTCGGGAGACAGGCCTTTTTAATGTCTGAGTTGAAAACCGCCGGGGAAAAACAAATGAAGCAGGAAGTTTTCCTGCCGGACGATTATCGTCCGGCCGAGGACGAACCATTCATGAATGACCGTCAGCTTGAGTACTTTCGTCGCAAGCTGATCCACTGGAAATCGGAACTGTTGGCAGGCAGCCGTGACACCATCGAAGCACTGCAAGACGGCACCCGGAACATTCCGGATGTGACCGACCGCGCCTCGGAAGAGACCGACCGCGCGCTGGAACTGCGGACCCGTGACCGGGCCCGCAAATTGGTCGGCAAGATCGACGCGGCGCTGCGGCGGATCGACGAGGGAGAGTTCGGTTACTGCATGGTCACCGGCGACCCGATCTCGCTCAAGCGGCTGGACGCACGGCCCATCGCCACGATGACGCTGGAGGCGCAAGAGCGTCACGAGCGGCGCGAGAAAGTCCACCGCGACGACTGACATCACCTGAAACATCACACGCCGAGGCTCATGCTTCGGCGTTTGTGATTTGGGCGCGGGGCCAGCACGATCCGGAGCTTGTGAGCTGGGGTCTACAAGCTTGCCTACGATCTGGGGCCTGCGATCTGGGGCGTGAATGAAACCTTCCAATGCAATTGTCGTGGGCGGCGGGATCGGCGGGCTGGCCTTGGCCACGGCACTGGCCCGCAAGGGCGTGGCCGTGACCCTGCTTGAACAGGCCGCGCGGTTTTCCGAGATCGGCGCGGGGCTACAGATCAGCCCCAACGGCCTTGCCGTGCTGCGCGCGCTTGGGTTGGAACATGGGCTGAAGGCCCGCGGTGCCGTGCGGGGGCAGGCGGTGCGCCTTTGCGACTACGCGAAAGGCGCGCAGGTGGCCCGGCTTGATCTGACCCGCTTGGCCAATGATCAGCGTTATTATTTCCTCCACCGTGCCGACCTGATTGATCTGCTGCGGGAGGCCGCGCAGCGCGCCAACGTGAGTTTCGAGACCGACGCGCAGGTCGCCTCGATCCATCCCGGTGCCTTGCCGCAGGTGCAGATGGCCCGTGGCGGACGGCGGCGGGCGGAGTTGGTCGTGGCCGCCGATGGCATCCACTCGGTCGGGCGGGTGCAGTTAAACGGGGCGGATAAGGCGCGGTTCTCGGGGCAGGTGGCATGGCGTGGGCTGATCCCCAACGACATAGGCCACGGCCCAGAGGCGCGGGTTACCATGGGGCCGGGGCGGCATCTGGTCAGCTATCCGCTGCGCGAGGGGCGATTGGTCAACCTCGTCGCCGTGGAAGAGCGCGCCGATTGGGCCGCCGAAGGCTGGCATCACCATGACGATCCCGCCAATCTACGCCAAGCCTTCGCAGGTTTCGGCGGAGAGGCGGCGCAGATGCTGGGCGCGTTGCAGGAGGTGACCCTCTGGGGGCTGCACTACCATCCCGTCGCCGCCAATTGGCAGGCAGAAGGCGTGGCGCTGTTGGGCGATGCGGCCCATCCAACGCTGCCCTTTCTGGCGCAGGGCGCAAATATGGCGCTAGAGGATGCTTGGGTCTTGGCCGACTGCCTGACCCGCCAGCCCCGCGACGCCGCGCTTGGCGCTTATCAAGCCGCCCGCATCGACCGCGCGCGGCGCATTGTCAAAACCTCGGAAGGCAACGCGGTACGCTATCACCTGCGGCCTGGCCCGATCCGGTTTGCGGCCCATACCGGGCTGCGCGTCGCCTCAAAACTCGCGCCCGGCGCGATGCTGGGCGCGTTTGATTGGCTCTACGCCCATGACGTTACCAAAGCGTAAAGGCCACCGAGCTTAGCCGGTGGCCCAATTGATCAGCCCGCCCGTTGCAGCATCCCGAAAAGGTCGCGCGGGTCGTCCGGGTCGGCCAGCAGATCAAGCGGTTGGAACAGCCCCGTCTCGGCGATTTGATCACGGACATAGCGCAGGGCCGAGAAATCCTCGATCGCGAAGCCCACGGAGTCAAACAGCGTGATCTGCTGCGCATCGCGGCGGCCTTCGGCCTGACCGGTCAGCACCTGCCAGATCTCGGTCACCGGGTGGTCGGCCTCAAGCTGCTGGATCTCACCCTCGATGCGGGTCTGCTCGGGGAATTCCACGTAGATGCCCGAACGGTGCAGGATCGCGGGCGCGAGTTCCGTCTTACCCGGACAGTCGCCGCCGATCGCATTGATGTGCACGCCAGAGCCGACCATATTATCGGTTAGGATCGTGGCATATTGCTTATCCGCGGTGCAGGTGGTGATGATCTGCGCGCCCATAATCGCCTCTTCGGCGGTGTCGCATTCCACCACCTTGATGCCATGGCCCGCCAGATTGCTTGCGCATTTGGCGGTCGCCGCGCGGTCGATATCGTAAAGCCGCACCTCATCCACGCCGCAGATCGCCTTCATCGCAAGGCTCTGAAACTCGGACTGCGCGCCATTGCCGATCATCGCCATGACATGGCTGCCCTTGGGCGCCAGCAACCGGGCCACCAAGGCAGAAGTCGCCGCCGTGCGTAGGGCCGTCAGGATCGTCATCTCGGTCAGCAACACCGGGTAGCCGTTGGCCACATTGGCCAGCAGGCCAAAGGCGGTCACGGTCTGAAAGCCGTCCTTGGTGTTGTCGGGGTGACCGTTGACGTATTTGAAGCCGTAAACATCGCCGTCCGAGGTGGGCATCAGTTCGATCACGCCCTTCTCAGAATGGCTCGCCACGCGGGGGGTCTTGTCGAAAAGCTCCCAGCGTTTGAAGTCGGCTTCGATATAGTCGGCCAGCCCGCGCAGCATGTCTTCGACGCCGATATGGTGGATCAGTTTCATCATCTGATCGACGGAAACGAAGGGCACCAGTGCCTTGTCGGAGGGGTTCAGATTGGTCATATTCAGGTCTTTCTATCAATAGGCACGGGTGGGGCGGTCGAACACCCGGCGGCCAAAGGCCGAGGCGGTGAGGTCCACCATCAGTTGCGCGGTGCGGCCCCGCTCATCGAGGAAGGGGTTCAGCTCAACCAGATCGAGCGAGGTCATCAAGCCGCTGTCGGAAAGCATCTCCATCACCAGATGGCCTTCGCGTACCGTGGCGCCGCCCGGCACGGTGGTGCCCACGGCAGGGGCAACGGAGGGGTCGAGGAAATCCACATCCAGCGAAACATGGAGCATGCCGCCCGCCGCTTCGACCTTATCAAGGAAGCGCTGTAAGGGTTTGGCGATACCGCTCTCGTCGATCTCGCGCATGTCGACGTATGTCACGGTCGTCTCCTGCAAAGCCGCGCGTTCGAGGGCGTCGACAGAGCGCAGCCCGATCATGGCGATATTGTCATGGGGCAGGGGCGTGTCGATCTTTGGAAAGCCGTCGAACCCCTCGCGCCCGGTGACATAGCCCAAGGGCGTGCCGTGCAGGTTGCCGCTGTCGCTGGTCTGCGGCGTGTGGAAATCCGTATGCGCGTCAAGCCAGAGCACGAAAAGCGGGCGGCCTGCCTTTTCGGCATGGCGCATTGCGCCCAAGACGGTGCCAAGCGCCAGCGCGTGGTCGCCGCCCATGAAGATCGGCATGCCGTCGTCCATCGCCGCATCGGCAGCAGCGGCGAGGCTCTCTGTCCATGCGATGGTCTCTTCCAGCGCGTGCAGTTTCTCGTGCTCTTTCGCTTGGAAGGGCGCGGGGGCGACATTGCCGCGATCGGTGACGCTGTGGCCAAGATCGCGCAGGGCACGTTCGAGCCCCGCAGTGCGATAGGCATCCGGCCCCATCAGGCAGCCGCGACGGCGCTTGCCGCTGTCCAGCGGGACGCCCAGCAAGATACAGTTTTGTGGGTTCGACATGGGGGACTCCTGAGCTGTTTGAACTCAGATAATCCGCGCATATGTCTAACGACAAGCCGTCAAACTGACCGTTTCGGGGGCGTTTTTAACAAACTGAAAGAAAGAGCTTCCAGTTTGTCAGTTTTTTGCTGGTTAGGCTGCTTTGCGCGCCGCCGCGACCCAAAGACCGACCAAGAAGAAGGAGAAAATCGCGTTCCATCCCGCCATCGACAGGCCCAGAAATTGCCAGACGATCTCATCGCACATGACCAGACCGCTCGGGCCTTCGGTGGAGAGAAGCGACCCGCCGTCAAGGCTGCCCAAGTCCATGCCACCGCCGGTGCAGGAGCTCGGCCCCGGCCACCAGCCCCATTCGACCCCTGCGTGATAAACGCCGATCAGCGCCGTCACCGCCGCCGCCAAGGCCCCCAGCCACGCCAGCACGCGCGGCCCGCCAAAGAGCATGATCGCCCCAATCAGCACTGCCGCCGCATGGGGCCACCGCTGCCAAAGGCACATCTGGCAAGGCGCGTAGCCGCCCAGATGCTGGAAACCAAAAGCACCCAGCAACAGCGCGGCTGAGCCGAGTGTCGCCAGCGAAGTCAAAGTCTTACCTGTCATAGAACCTTTACCACCATGAAGCCGCCAATCAGCAGGGCGACGGCCAATGTGAACATCAAACCCAAGCGCCGTTCAATGAAATCTCGGATCGGTGCGCCAAAGCGCCACAGCAGCCCCGCCACCACGAAGAACCGCAGCCCACGGGCAAGGATCGAGGTCATGATAAAAGTGCCCAGCGGCATCCCGGTCCAGCCCGACATGATCGTGATGACTTTGTACGGGAAGGGGGTGACCCCGGCGACCAGCACCGCCCAAAAGCCCATGCCGTTGAAGCGGGTGGAAAATTCTGCCATCGCGTCGGACTTGCCCAAACTCGCAAGGATCGGCTGTCCAAGGCTCTCAAAGGCCAGCCCGCCAATGGCATAGCCCAACAGCCCGCCCAGAACGGAGGCCAGTAGCGCCACCCCGGCGATCAGCCACGCGCGGTTGGGCCGCGCGATGATCATCGGAATCATCAGGATATCAGGCGGAATTGGAAAGAAAGAACTTTCGACAAAAGCGACAACGGCAAGCGCCCAGAGGGCATGGCGATGTTGGGCCAAGCCCAGGGTCCAGTCATAAAGGCGGCGGATCATTTAGGGGGCTCCGGCTGTTTTATATGCCTCACCATGTCGCGCGACCAAGGTCAAGCGCAACGCTGTGCAGAAACAGGGTGAAAATCCACTTGCCCCACGCGCTTTTGCAGGCTACATCGCCCCACGTGCCCAAGTGGCGGAATGGTAGACGCAGGGGATTCAAAATCCCCCGCCGCGAGGCGTGCCGGTTCGAGTCCGGCCTTGGGTACCAATATACAAACACCTGATTTTCTTACGGAAAATCAGGTGTTTTGTTTTTTTATGGTGTGTGTTTTTAGGTTCCGATGGCGTGACTCACACTCGGCTGTTCCGGAGTTGGTCATCCACGTCACTCTTGGGCCGCGCGACTTAGCTATTTCCTGCTGGCGCCCTTCCGATAGTATGCGACCATCTCAGCGCTTTGACTTGTGACCGCCTGAATCTCAGCATCGCACGCTCCGGCTTCGGCAAGCTCGACAATAGCGAGTTTGCGTAGACCATGGAGCATGTAAGGTGAGGCCCTCTCGCGATCTCCACGCTGGTCCGATTGCTGCGCGTCTAAGTTATGGCGGTGAAACATCACCTGCTTCAGTGTGACTAGCTAGCGCGATGCGGACGAGAGCAGCCTTTCACTGCAACTGTTCTACTGCCGCGATGGTGCCATACCCAAAGCCGACCCAAGAATATCGTACCCTTGGCTTTTCCAGAAATGCGGCAGATCTATGAAGACCCAATTCTCGGCGAGTTTGTCGTGGTCGCGACGATAGATGTCTATCACGCGAAACTCGCCTGCTTCACTGCCGCCGGGATACCCCATGAACCCGCCCGTGGGGCGGGCGGTAAAGTTGGGCCACCCAAAGAAACCGCCAAAGTGGCCTTCGGCAAGTCGGCAGACGTGTTGCGTTTTGGACCGTTCCGCAAAGCCTGCCCGGAACGGCGCAGAGTGCTGCTCCATATAACGGTCTATCGTGTACGTCGCGCCGATCCCCGCTGGGCCCCACCAAAGCATATCTTCTGCCCAAGTTTGCGCCAGTTCATCCCGCAATGAGAGGCCTGAGTTCCACTGACCCAGATCGCTGATCATTCTGTTAATAAGGTCCAATGTTCGCCGGCCTTCATTCGGGTTCTGTGGGTCGAGCAACAAGCCGTTATGTGGCTGTGGCCCTGGTTGGACAAGATGCGCACCGGTTTGACCGGGGAAGGGCGCAAGCCCCGCTTGAATCATCAAATGGGGAATGTCGAAATACATAGCACTTTCGATAATTTGGCCCTGATCTACGCGCGAAAATTCGCAGTATCTTAGGCTGGTAATCTTCCGAGTTGGCACGATTTCAAGCCAGGGCTCATCGAAAAGCCCCATCAGATGCCCCATTGAGACCACCCAAACAGAGCTGTCCTCGGCAAGGCTATTCACCCCCGCAAAAAAGATGTCTTCGCGCCTTTGCATATGCGTGAGTGACCGCCGCAAGGGGCGCCAAAAAGTGTCAGCGACCTGTGCTGGGCCGGTGAGTTCGTTGAACGGGTGATAACCGCGCCAGCGATAGTTGCTGCTGCAGTGGTCGCTCAGGGCTTGGGTGATTCCATCGAGCGGCGCGCTGTCTAATGCGGTGTGGAAGGCGCGGACAATGCCCTTTGCCCCTGTAATATCTGACATTTCTTCTACTCACTCACAGAGGCGCGAAACTGCGCACTGAAATTCTTGCATACGTTTGCAAAAATATGTTGCCAAACGAAATGCGGCAAGTCTACCCTACTGCATACCAATGCAAGATTTGTCGCACAGCGGCATCCGAGGAGGGACCGTGGCAGAGATCCAACTGAAGAATATCTCAAAGCGATGGGGCAGTTTTGTCGGGGTCGACAACTTTGACCTGACCATCGCGGATCGCGAGTTTCTCGTGCTTCTCGGGCCATCCGGCTGCGGCAAGACCACCACCATGCGCATGATCGCAGGGCTCGAAGAGGCGACGGAAGGAGAGATCCATATCGGAGACCGCATGGTCAACGATCTGGACCCGAAAGACCGCGATGTGGCGATGGTGTTCCAGTCCTACGGGCTTTACCCGCACCTCAACGTCTATGAGAACATCCGCTTTCCGCTCAAGGTGCGCAAAGCGGATCCGGCAACACATGACGAGCGGGTGCGCAAAGCGGCGGAGATGGTCGAGCTGACTGACTTCCTTCACCGCAAACCCGCCGAATTGTCAGGCGGTCAGCGTCAGCGGGTTGCTCTGGCACGGGCAATCGTGCGCAAGCCCTCGGTGTTTTTGATGGATGAGCCCCTGTCGAACCTCGACGCCAAACTTCGCGTGTCGACGCGTGCTCAGATCAAAAATCTTAGCCACGAGCTGCAAGTTACTACGGTCTATGTGACCCACGACCAGATCGAAGCCATGACTTTGGCCGACCGTGTGGTGGTGATGAAGGCTGGGGTGGTGCAGCAGGTCGGCACGCCGACCGAGATATACGACAACCCGGCCAATACCTTTGTCGCGAGCTTTATCGGCTCGCCAGCAATGAACCTACTCGATGGGGAAATCCTGAACGGCACCTTTACCGGCAAGAACGTTACCGTTTCAGGGCTGAACGCGCCGAACGGGCCGGTGACACTAGGCTTTCGGGCCGAGGATGCGACCGTGTCCGAGACGCCTGCTGGGGAAATCGCGGCACCGCTCTACACGATAGAATTGCTTGGGGACGCCACAATGCTGACGGTGCGGGCCGGAGGTCAATTGGTTTCGATCAAGGCACACAAGGAATTGCGGGCCCAGATCGGCGACCCGGTGGCCTTTAACGTCCCTGCCGCGATTTGCCATTTGTTTGACCATGAAACTGGCGGGCGCCTGAACCGGCCATAGCCCAAGAACAAGACAAGCGCCGCAAAGGTGCATTTCATCAACGGGAGAAAACCAATGTATCTGAAATCAATAGTCACCGCCGGCGCGCTGACCATCGCCGCCACGGCTGCCACAGCCGAATGTAGTTTTGAAAACGACACCAAAATCAGCATGTTGTCTGCTGGTTTTGAGGCTTGGAAGGCCGTAACGGACCAGATGTCTGAATGCGGCAATTTCGAAGCCGAGCTTGATCAAGAGTTCCGCACCAAACAGCCCGCAGCCTTCGCGGCCTCTCCGTCGCTTTACCACATTGGTGGGGTGTCGAATGGCACAGTCACGCCCTTGCTCAACGAAGGTACGATCCGCCCGCTCGATGATCTGGTCGAGAAATACGGGCAAGACCTGACCCCCAACCAGTTGATCCGCGTTGACGGCAAGATCATGGCGATTGCCATGATGGTCAACACACAGCACCTTGTGTACCGCCGCGACGTGCTCGAAGACCTCGGCATCGAAGTGCCAACGACTTATGACGAAGTGTTGGCTGCTGCTGAGAAAATCGAAGAAGCCGGCGTGGTGGACTATCCGCTAGGCGCGACGATGATGTCCGGCTGGAACCTCGCGCAGGATTTCAACAACATGTTCTACGGCTACGGCGGCGAGTTTGTTGATGCCGAGAACCTGCCGACCATCAACAACGAAGCGGGTGTAAAAACGCTGGAAACACTCAAAGCGATCACCGCTTACCTTGATCCCGAATATCTTGTTTCTGACTCGACCTACGTTCAGCAGCAGTTCCAGCAGGGCAAAATCGCTATGGCGAATCTTTGGGCCAGCCGGGCAGGGGCCGCTGAAGACGAGGGGGAGAGCCAAGTCGTTGGTCTGGTAGATACCGCCGCAGCCCCCACGGCGATGGAGGGCGGCGCGCCTGCGACAACAATCTGGTGGGACGGTATGGTCATCGCCAAGAATATCTCCGACGAAGAAGCCGAAGCAGCCTTCAAGTTGATTGTCGCGGGTCTGTCGCCAGAGATGGTCAAGGCAAACAATGGTGCGGCCATCTGGTTGGTGCCGGGATATGAGCCTGACCGACTTGCCAAAGGTGCGATCGACACGCTGAACACCTCGCCCGCGCCCAAGTCCTACCCATCGACCTCTGCCATGGGGCTGATGCACACGGCCGTCGGCAACAACGTGTCGGATTACCTGACCGGCGCGACCGACGCCGAGACCACATTGGCAGAGATTGAGAAAGACTACCTCGTTTCCGCCCGTGAAGCCGGATTAATCACCAACTGATCGCGCCCCATGCCCGGGCGGTGCAGTTCTGCGCCGCCCGACACTTCCATCGCTCCCGCGTCGCGTTTTGCCAGACATCGCCCCTACGAAGTCTCGCCAAGCCCGATCCGATCTTCTTGCCACCCTCTGACTGAAAGCCGGACAAATGAAATTCAAGACCTTTGCAGCGTTTGTCGGACCGTCTTTGTTCATGATGTTTTTGTTCATCGCCATGCCGCTGGTCAGCGTCTTTGCGCAGAGCTTTTACGTCACTCAGCCGGTGTTTGAGCGCGCCGAGGTGGAGACCTGCACGCCGGGTTTTCCGAACCCGGTCTGCGTCAAAGAGGTTAAGACCACCCCGGTGATCGGCGAGGACGGCAAGGTCGCGACAGAAAGTCATTTTACCGGGCTCGAAAGCTACCGCAATGTGCTGGAACTGGGCCGGGTCAAGGACGCGCTTTCCCGGGGCAGCTGGTCCGAATTGATGACCATCGACTTCTGGAAAGCGCTGCGCTTCACATTGACCTTCACCTTAATCACCCTGCCGCTGGTGCTCGGTGTCGGTCTGGTAATTGCTTTGACGGTCAATAACGCGGTCCGCAAAATCCGCGGGCCCGTGATCTTCATCTCATTGCTGCCGTTTATCATCACGCCGGTGATCGGCGGGCTGTCGATCCGCTGGCTGTTTATCGGCGATGGTATCCTGACAGCCGCGCTGGAATGGTGGACTGGCACCAATATCTCGATGTTTGCCCAAGCCTGGACCATTGAGCTGATGATGATGTTCTACAGGGTCTGGCACGTAGCGCCATTTGCCTTTGTGATCTTCTATGCCGGGCTGCAGACCGTCAATCAGGACACGCTGGAAAGCGCCATTATCGACGGTGCCAACCGCTGGGAACGTCTGCGCTATGTTATCGTGCCGCATCTGATGCCGCTTATCGTCTTTGTCGCGCTGATCCACCTGATGGACTGCTACCGTGTCTTTGAAGAGATCATCGCCTTCTCAAGCCAGAGCCATGTCATTTCACTGCAATGGCTGACCTACGATTTCCTGACCCCTGACGACTCGGGCAACCGCTCGATCTCGCGGGCCTCGGCCTCGGCGATGCTGACCATGGTGGGGATCATTGCCCTGCTGATCCTGCCGCTCAAGCGCACTTGGCGCGACCACAAAGGGAGCCACTGAGATGTCCACCCCCAAGGCAATGCAACAATCCCTCGCGCTGCGTGTCAGCTCTGCAAGCTTTCTGATCTTCTGGTGCCTCATCGCAGCCTTTCCGATCTTTTGGATCTTGGTGATGAGTTTCAAAAGCCCGGTCGATGCCTTCTCCGCGCAGCCGCTAGACGTGATCTTTGGCCCCGCTACCCGCGCCGCCGGGGAGGGATTGAGCCTGATCGATCTCAGTCTAGGTGCTGTGGTACTCTGGTTCGCTTACCGTTTCGCCTTCCGGGAGTTGCCGCAGATGGTAACCCGGTTCACCCGTCCGGGGACCGTGGTGATGGGCTGGGTGATCGCCGTGCTCGGCTTTGCAGTCGCCTTTATCGTGCTGTTCTTCGGGCTGCTGCCTTGGCTCCTTAGCGGGTTGAATGCCATTTCGGGACCTTTGGGTGAGCCTGTGCTCGGCCTTACGACACAGCATTACAAATCGGTCTGGGTCGAGAACCAGTTCTACCGCAATTTCATCAACTCAATCATCGTCACCGCCGGTGTCGTGACCATCTCTCTGACCGTCGGCACATTGGCGGGATATGGATTGGCGCGCTCTGGTTCCAACCTTGCCTTCTGGCTTCTGATCGTGGCGTTGATCTTTCGGGCCCTGCCGCATTCGGTGCTGGTCGCGGGCTACTTGCCGGTGTTTATCAACTCATCGGAAATCCTGCGCCCGATCTTTGGCGATGCGGCACCCACCCTTTACGGGCAGCCCTATGCCGTGATCGCGGTGCTGGTGGCAATCAACCAACCCTTCACCATCTGGATGCTGCGCAGTTTTTTCCAGAACATTCCGTCCGAGTTGGATGAAGCCGCCCGCGTCGATGGATGCTCGCATTTCCAAGCGTTTCGCCGGGTGATTATGCCGGTCATGTGGCCGGGCGTTATTACCACGGGGCTGTTCAGTTTTTTGCTGGGATACAACGACTTCCTCGTGACCTCGCTGCTGCTCGATGCTCAGAACCAAACGATGGTCCCGGCCATTGCGGGCTACTTCAACCGCGAGACCACGACGACCGATCAGGTCGAAGCTGTCGCAGCAGCCGTGTCGATCACCGCGCCTCTATTTTTGCTGGTGATGGTGTTCCAACGCCAGATCGTCAGCGGTCTGACAGCAGGCGCGGTGAAAGGCTGATGTCCTGCAATTCTCGCACCCACGGAATGATGCGCCACCCGGCGCTCAACCGACTGCCCCGCGATTTCATCACGATATGCGTTTGCCCCCGCTAACTGCATGTTAAGACAAGATGAAAGGATGACCCGATGAAGGGTTCGAGACCAGAACAAGCCGTGCTGACGCGCGACACCGACCTGAGTAAGACAGACGAAACCCGTGCCGTGATCGAAGGCATGGTGGACGGATTAAATGACCACCGCATTGACGACATCGGCCAGTTCTTTGCCGAGAGTTTTCGCTGGATGGGCAATCGCGGATGCGGCACCAAAGTGGGGCTGCAAGCCTTTCAGGAAAACTGGCAGCGGCCCTTTCAGGCGGCCTTTTCCGACAAGACCTGCGTGGATGAAACGCGGCTATTCATGGGCGAATGGGCGGCGGCCTTTGGCCGCCAGGAGGCGACCCATTCGGGCAAATTTATGGGGATCGAACCGACGGGCAAGCGCGTGACGATCCGCTACATGGATTTCTGGAAGGTGGAAGAGGGGCGCATCACTGACAATTGGGTGATGGTGGATTTCCCGGATGTTCTAGCGCAGCTCGGACATGATGTTTTTGACGGGGAAGGCTGGGAGGCCTTTGACAACGGCACCCGCGTCGCGCCGCGCCCGGAGGCAGCTCGTGGATAGGCACGCTGCCAACAAACGCGCGCTCGCCCCAATGCGGGCGGCGCTGCATCAGGGCGATGTCGCAGCAGCCAAGCAGGCGCTGACAGATATCGTTGCGCCCGATGCGGTGTTTCACCACTGTCATCCCTTCGGCGATCTGACGGGGGCTGATGGATATTGCGATGCGGCCCTTGCCCCGTTGCAGGCTGCATGGCCGGATCTGGAGCGGCGCGATTGGATCGTTATGGCTGGTCAAACCCCTGAGGGGGCCGAATGGGTTGGATGCGGGGGGCACTACTTCGGTACCTTCCTCTCGCCTTGGCTCGACATTCCGCCAACTGGCCATCTCACTCATATGCGCTTTCACGAGTTCTACCGATTTGAGAGAGGCAAGGTCGTCGAATCTCAGGCAATTTGGGATATTCCAGAGGTAATGATGCAGGCGGGAGCTTGGCCCATGGCGCCCTCCTTGGGCCGCGAGCTCTGCGTGCCCGGCCCTGCAACGCAAAATGGGCTGATCGAAGCGCCCCATGATGCGCAACAGGCTGCGGCCAGCACTCAGCACATTGCCGACATGCTCGATCACCTCACAAGGCATCCCGCAAAAGGCGGACCTGAGGTTATGCAGATGGAGAGATTCTGGCATCCGAAAATGAACTGGTACGGCCCTGCGGGGATCGGCACCGGGCGCGGCGTGGATGGCTTTCGCAACTGGCATCAGATTCCGTTCTTGCGGGCGATGCCGGACCGCGGTCAGCATGTGGACGGGACCGACTACCACCTCTTCGGCGAAGCCAACTATGCAGCCGTGACGGGCTGGCCGAACATGATCCAATCCGTGTCAGACGACGGGTGGATGGGTATCGCCCCTTCGGGGAAAAAAATCTCCATGCGGTCGCTGGACTTTTGGCGGATCGAGGCGGGAAAGATCCGTGAAAACTGGGTGCTGGTCGATCTGCTCGACGCCTATCGACAACTGGGCGTGGATGTTTTTGCGCGGCTGCATGAGTTCAATAAGGCGCGCAACCTAGGGCCAATTCGCCTTCCGGAAAACTGATTTGAGAACGGCCGCCTCTAGCACCGGGGGCGGAAAATAAGGCAAGAAGGACAGGACCACATATGGCTGACAGGATAACATCTTTGCAGGTGGCAGAACGGGCAGGCGTTAGCCAATCCGCCGTCAGCCGTGTGTTCACGCCGGGCGCGTCGGTCTCAGAAAAAACCGCCAAAAAGGTGCGCGCAGCGGCGCAAGAGCTTGGCTATCGCCCAAACGTGCTGGCGCGGTCCCTCATCACGGGCAAGAGCCGGATCATCGGGTTGGTCGTGGCTTATCTGGAAAACCAGTTCTATCCCGAAGCTATCGAAAAACTGTCCCATGCGCTTCAGGCCCAAGGCTATCATGTGCTGGTCTTCATGGCGTCAAACGACACTGAAACCACTGACAAGGTGATCGACGAATTGCTGGATTATCAGGTCGACGGGATCATCACCGCGTCGGTGTCGATGTCCTCCAACCTCACCGCGCGCTGCGACGCCGCGGGCATCCCGATCGTCATGTTTAACCGCCAGCAAGACGATGATCGGTTGTCTTGTGTGCGCTCTGACAACGTAGCGGGGGGACTGAAGGTTGCGGAGCATCTTTTGCAAACCGGGCACAAGCGGATTGCCCATATCGCGGGATGGGACGGCGCTTCGACCACGCGCGACCGGGAAACCGGACTGCTCATGGGGCTGGCAAAGGGTGCGCAGACATTGTTTGCGCGGGGCGAGGGCATGTTTAAGTACGAGACCGCCTGCGAGGCCGCGCGCCAGATGTTTACAGCCACAGAAATCCCTGATGCGGTCTTTGTAACCAACGATCATATGGCCTTTGCTGTCATGGATGTGTTGCGTTTTGAGCTGGGGCTGCGCGTGCCCGAAGACGTCTCTGTCGTGGGATACGATGACGTTCAGCTCGCCGCTTGGCCTGCTTACAACCTCACGACTGTGCGCCAACCCGTAAATCGAATGGTGGATGAAACGGTCAATATTTTGATGACCTGCATTCGGGAACCGAACACCGCGCCGCGCCGGGTGGCCATTGACGGCCCTCTCATCCTGCGCGGTTCGACACGTAATCAGAAAGGAAAAAGCTAATGAAAGGCTTCGATAAGAAGTGGAAGGACTTCCCCGATTATATCATTGGGATCACCAAAGAGATTTGGGAAGACCGCGGCATCGCCACGCTTGATCACTACTATGGCAAGGAAATGCCCGTGCGTTCTCCTGGGTCCATCGTCGTGGGCAATGACAATGTGGTCGCCGCGACCATGGCGACCTTGGCAGAATTTCCTGATCGCACGCTTTATGGCGAGGATGTAATCTGGTGCGAAGGCAACGACGATGGCTTCCTCAGCTCACACCGGCTGTTGTCGACAGCGACCCACGCTAACGCCGGGGTCTATGGCGCGCCCACTGGCAAGAAGTTGAAATACCGCATTATCGCTGACTGCTATGCCCGCGAAAATGCGATCACCGATGAATGGCTGGTACGCGACCAAGGTGCCATCGTGCGGCAGTTGGGCTGGGAGCCTGCGGATTTTGCGCGTGACCTGATCGCCCGCGAAGGCGGAGCGGAAGCCTGCGTAAAACCTTACTTGCCGGAGAATGACATTGCAGGCCCCTATACGGGGCGCGGCAATGACAACGAGTGGGGCGCAAAGCTGGCGGATATTCTGACGCGCATGATGGCGGCCGACTTCGGTGTTATTCCCAAGGAGTATGACCGGGCGGTAACGGGCGAATATCCTGGTGGCGTCACGGCGCTGTCGCATGGCGGGGTCGATCAGCATTGGCTGGGGCTGCGCGCGTCCTTTCCGAACGCTGAATTCAAGGTAAACCACGTCATTGGGCGCGACGATCCGATGATGCCGCCCCGTGCGGCCGTGCGCTGGTCTCTGGACGGAGCGCATGATGGCTGGGGCAGCTTTGGGCAGCCCACTGGCAAGCGCGTGCATATCATGGGGATGACCCACGCTGAGTTCGGCCCTTGGGGCCTGCGCCGCGAATACACGCTCTACGACGAAGTCGCCTTGTGGAAGCAGATCATCCTGCAAACCGGCTGACAATTCACCGTTTTTGGGAAGCCGCAATATTCATGCCCGCGCGCCAAACGGCAGTCGAGGCAATACATCGGAGAAGAGAATGACACCCGCAGACATGGAAGCCCGCATTGTCCGTTACGGCGATCTGCAACCCTGCAAGACCGCTTTCATTGACGCCCACACGCCGGGCAGCAACCAAAAGGAAAACTTCACCATCATCGGCGGTGGAGTCTCGGAAAGCCCGGACCAGCATGTTCACATCACGACACCGCATGGGTTCAATATCGGCGCGGCAGGGCAACCGCCGAAGTGTCGCAACTCGCTGCACAACCACCGCACAGCAGAGGTGTTCTTTATTCTCTCAGGCCGCTGGCGGTTCTTTTGGGGCGAGAAGGGAGACGCGGGCGAGGTCATTCTTGAAAAGGGCGATATCTTCAACATCCCCACCAATATCTTTCGGGGTTTCGAAAATATTGGCACCGACTACGGGATGATCATGGCCATCCTCGGCGGCGACGATGCTGGGGGCGGTGTGATCTGGGCGCCGCATGTTATTGAGGATGCTAAGGACCACGGGCTGATCCTTGGCGCAAACGGCAAGCTTTATGACAGCAAGAAAGGCGAGACGCTTCCTGACGGCGTTGACCCCATGCCGCTGCTGACGCAGGACGAACTTGCAAAGATCGATTGCCCCACAGCCGCCCAAGTGCTGAGCGGCTACGTGCGACGTTACCTCGATATGGTGGCGCTGTCTGGTGAAGGGCCGGTTAAGGTGATCGGGGAGAACGGTATCATCCGCGACAAACCCGGTTTTGAGATCGATTTCCTGACCCGCGCGAATGCCAGCACCGAAATGCATAGCCATGACAAACCGTCGGTTTTGATGCCGGTAGCAGGGCACTGGCGCGTCGAATGGGAAGGCGGCAGCGCCACCCTTGCCCCCGGTGACACGATGAGCGTGCCGGAAAATCTCAGGCACAGCGCGGTGCCCTCGATGTCCGGCGAAGCGGCGCTTTATCACGTGATCGCAACTGATGATCCTGCTGGACAGACATGGCGCAATGGCTGAGACACTGCCGCTCGTACTGATCCCAGGCATGATGTGCGACGCGCGGCTTTTCGGGCCGCAGATTGCCGCGCTGTCGGGGACTGTGCCGATATTGCTGGCTTCAATTGTCGCCCATGACACGGTGGAAGCGCTGGCTGCTGATATCCTCGCATGGGCACCGGCGCGCTTTGCGCTTGCCGGTCTTAGCATGGGGGGAATTGTTGCAATGGAAGTGGTGCGGCAGGCACCAGAGCGGGTTGCCGCGCTTGCCCTGCTGGACACCAATCCGCTGGCCGAGGTGGAAGCGGTCAAAGCCGGACGAGAGCCTCAGATAGAGCGTGTTATGTCGGGCGGGCTTGGCGCGGTTATGATCGAGCAAATGATCCCAAGGTACCTTGCACCCAGAGCGCATCGGCCAGACATCGAAGGGCTCTGCCGCGACATGGCGCACAGTCTCGGCGCAGAGGTTTTCGTGCGGCAGTCGCGCGCATTGCAACAGCGACCTGACCAGCAGGAGACCCTGCGCACATACGCCGGCCCTTCATTGGTGCTCTGCGGCCGTGACGACGCTTTGTGTCCCGTTGCGCGACATGAGTTGATGGCAGAGTTGCTCCCCCGTGCGACGCTTTGGATCGTCGAAGGTGCTGGGCATCTGCCGACCTTGGAATGCCCAGACGAGACGACCGGCGTTCTGAAGCAATGGTACAAAGCCGTCTAGCGATGATCTCTTCGACAAATGGCGTGAAATAATTTCAACCGCTGATGAAAGTCGGTTAAGACCGAGTCATGAAAAAGGTCACTGCCAAGGATGTCGCTGCCCGTGCGGGCGTTTCGGTCTCTGCCGTGTCGCGGGCCTACCGTGGCAGCGCGCCGATTGCTGAGGAAAAACGCAAGGCGATTTTCGCCGCTGCAACCGCACTTGGTTATGTCAGTAAAGTGGATCAGGTGCTGGCCAAACATTCCAGCAACACGATCTCCATGGTCGTCAGCGAAATGCGCAACCCGTTTTACCCGATTGCGATCGACGAATTGACCCGCATGTTGCCTGACCGTGGATTGAAGGCGATCATGCATGTCGTGCCTGCGGCTGAGGATGTGGATTCTATGATCCGGCAGGTTATCGATTTCCGGACCAGGGGTGTGATCCTCGCCAGTTCTACAATTACATCTAAGCTCGCGCGGGCCTGTCGAGAAAACGGGATCCCGGCTGTTTTGTTGAATCGGGTTCAGACAGATAGCACTATGATGGCGGTCTGTTGTGACAACTACGGCGGTGCGCGCACCATTGCGCGACGGTTCCTCGACGGGGGGCGGCAACGCATCGCCTTTATTGGCGGCCGGCGCGATACCTCGACACATCTTGAACGCATGCGCGGATTTCGCGACCAGTTAGAGGACGCAGGCCGGGAAATTGCTGTGCAATTCGACGGAGGGTTCAGTTACCGGCAGGCCTATGCCGCTGCGCAGGAATTGCTGGCTCTGCGCCCCATGCCTGACGCGGTGTTCTGCGCCAATGACATTATGGCAATCGCCACGCTTGACGCCGCACGGATGAATGGAGTTTCCGTTCCTGCCGATATCGCGGTGATCGGGTTTGATGACATTCCGATGGCGGCGTGGGAGTCCTACCGCCTGACGACGATGCGCCAACCGCTGCGCCGTATGCTGGATCAGGCAGTCGATATCATTATGGACGCGAGTAGTTATCTGGAGACAGGTGACATCCGCGTGCTGCCCGCTGAACTGCAAGAACGGCAAAGTGGGTAGTGAAAATATTTCATTAACACAGACTGCAATTGCATAGCCGCAATGCACTGTGGCTAACCTCCACCTCGAACGTCCCTTTCGGGATCGTTTCATGATATTTGGAGGATACCCATGAAACTACGCACTTTCGCTGCCGCCGCTGCACTGTCCGTCACCGGACTGGCGCTGGCACTGCCCGCCCAAGCCGAAACTCGGCTCGCTTTTGGTGCCACCAACTCGCAGAGCGCGCATTACGCCTATTTCGCCTCGCTCGCAAAGATTGTGAACGGCGCATACCCAGATGCCTATCAGGCTTCGGTTGTGGAAACCGGTGCGACGGTCGACAACCTCAAGCGCATGGCGCGCGACCAGCTTGATATCGGGCTGATCACCACCTCGACGCTTTATCACGCCTACAATGGCATCAAGAGCTTTGATGGCAATCCGATCGAGTCCAAACTGCTCTGGGCCTATTCGCTTGCACCGCAAAACGCAGTCGTTCGCCGCGATTCCGGCATCGAAAAGCTTTCAGACATCGACGGTAAGAAGTTCGGACCAGGCATGCGGGGGTCTTCGACCGAAGCCACGGCGCTGGCCGTGTTTGACCTGCTGGAAATATCTCCCGATTGGGTGCGGGGCACCAACAGCGAGCAGGCCAACGCAATCAAGGACGACCGTTCCGAAGGCTTCGTGAAAAGCGCCGTCGGCACCTCCTTTGACGCACTTACAACCGACATCGCGGCCTTTACGCCCCTGACGGCGCTTGGCATCGACGGCGAGCAGGAAGCCAAGATCCGCGAAGCGCTGCCGGAGCTCTCCATCGTGGATATGCCGGGCGGCGATATGGAGAACTCTGGCCCTTACAAGGTCTGGGGCTTCATGATCGGTGTCTCTGCACGACCCAATATGGACGACCAAACGGCCTATGACCTTACCAAGGCTGTGATGGAGAATATGGAAGAGCAATCCGCGGCCTTCCCGACGGTAAAGGGGCTCAATTTGCCGGAGCTGACACTGCAATACGCGACCAGCCCGCTGCACCCGGGGGCAATCCGCTACTATGAGGAAATCGGCCTGACCGTGCCGGACCGCCTCAAGTAACAGTCCATCTTTCAGCAGGGGCGGCGCGTGTCGCCCCTCATTTTCCGTTTGTGCCAAGGTGCCGTGATGCTCATTCCCCCGATGTTCGCCAATTTCCGACAGACAGCCATTGCCGCACTTGCCGTGCTTCTGGGGGTGTTCGTGTTCTACACCTCTTTCAATGGGCCGTTTGAATCGCTCGTGCAGCGCGCGATCTTTGTGATGACGATCACGGCTTTGGCCGTGCTGATGCATCCGCTTTTCGAGGGCAGCCGCCTGCGCCCACTTGGTATCGTAATCGATGCGGCAATTGTAGGCATGGTAACGGTTTCAGGCGTTTATATCATCGCCAACTACGAAACTATTATGAACGATCTGCCTTGGGCCAATGGTTGGGACATGGTCATGGGGTTCGGCACACTGGCCTGCGTGCTTGAGCTGGCACGCCGCAGTTCCAATTGGGTCTTTCCCCTGATTGTCATCGCCGCCGTTACCTATGCGCTCTTCGGCTATCTGATCCCCGGCCAGTTTGGGCACCGTGGCTTTGACGCAGGCTATCTCACAGAAATCATCTTCCTGTCTGACCGTGGCCTTTGGGGGATGCTGGTCAATGTGGCATCAACTACGCTCGCGGCGTTTGTGCTGTTCGGTGCGATCCTGTTGCACACCGGGGCGGGCGAGACTTTCTTTGACCTTTCGGCCCGTTTGGGCGGCTCCCGTCCCGGAGGTGCCGCCAAAATCGCAACATTCGCGTCAGGGTTCTTTGGCGCGATCAACGGGTCTACGGTGGCCAATGTCGCAACGACGGGCAACTTCACGATCCCGCTGATGAAGCGTTTAAAATATCCGCCTGCTTATGCTGGCGCGGTAGAGGCTATCGCTTCAACTGGTGGACAGTTGGCGCCCCCGATCATGGGTACTGCCGCATTCGTCATGGCAGAGCTTGTGGGCGTGAATTACTGGTCCATCGCGCTGGCTGGCGTCGTTCCTGCGCTGCTGTTCTACCTTGGCATCTATTCGACTGTTCACGTCATCGCCCGCCGTCAGGGCTTTCGCCCGGTGACTGCCGAAGACCTGCCAGACTGGCGCGGAGCCATGACCTTTGCGCGACTCGCTCCAATCGCCGCAGCGCTGTTGGGGTTGGGGTTTGGCGTCTTCAATGGCAATTCGGTCGAATTGACGGCCTGCTACGGGATGATCGCCATGTTGGTGGCTGTCCTTGTCGCACGAATTTCCAGCGGTGAAGACCCACGTGCAGTGTTTGGCATCATCCTTCGCGCACTGGAAGCGGGTGGCAAAGGCGTGGTCATCGTCGGTATTCTTCTGGTCGGGGCGCAGGTGTTCGTGGCCATGATCAACCTCACCGGTTTCGGCGTGGCAGTTACGTCAGCCGTGCTGGCAATCGGGCAGGGGCAGATCTGGCTCATCGCGGGGCTTATGGCGATTGTCTGTTTGATTGCAGGCATGGGCCTGCCAACCTCAGCCGCCTATGTCATGGTCGCTGCGGTTTTCGCCCCGGCGCTGATCCAGCAAGGGATCGATCCGCTCGTTGTGCATATGTTCGTGCTCTACTACGCCGCGCTGTCGGTCATTACGCCGCCGGTCTGCCTCGGTGTCTTTGTCGCAGCGACAATTGCGCAAGCACCTTGGATGAAGGTGGCAGGCGAGACGTTGCGCCTTGGAGCCACGGCCTATGCCCTGCCCATGCTCTTCATCGCCTATCCCGGCATGTTAGGCGGCGGCGAGTCGGGCGACATTCTGCGCGCCGTGCTGTCAGGGGGAATCTTTGCTCTCGGCGTGGCGCATCTGTTGGGTGGCGCACGGCTGCCATGGGGCGGCATTTCGCGCCTGCTTTGGGCCGTGCCGATAGGGCTTGCGCTGATGCCGCCTTGGCCCGCCACCTTGGCCGCAGTTGTGGTGTTCGGCGTGTTAGTTGTCTTCTCCCGCAGGGTGACAGACGCACATGACGCAGTTGAGTTGCAAACGGCCTGAGTGCTGAAAGGGAATGATAAAATGATGACGAATGCTGAATTCAAAGCGCGACTCGAAGCGCGCGAGCCTATGTTGGGCGCCTTTATCAAAACGCCCCATCCGATCGTCATAGAGATTATGGCCCGTGCGGGTTTCGATTTTCTGGTGGTAGATGCCGAACACGCCCCGTTTGATCGGGGCAGTGTCGATGTCATGACAATGGCGGGCCGGGCCGAGGGTTGTCCGATTGTGGTTCGGGTGCCCGTCGCCACGCCGGATTGGGTGCTCAACGTATTGGACGGCGGCGCGGCCGGTGTGATGGTACCCCATGTCGAGACGGCTGCGCAGGCAAGAGACCTCGTGCGAGCCGTAAGCTACGGCCCCGGCGGGCGCGGTTTTGCAGGCACTTCGCGGGCGGCGGATTACGCGGGGCGCAGCCTTAAGGAGCACCTTACCAAGGCGCGCGATGAAGTTGCCTTGATCTGTCAGATCGAAGACCCCGACGGCGTAATTAATCACGCAGAAATTGCGGATGTTGATGGGGTCGACGCGCTCTTCATCGGGCGGGCGGATTTGGCGGTGTCTCACGGGTTGTCAGATTTCTTTGCGCCCGAAGTGGCCGGGATGACGCGCGATATTCTTTCGGCAAAGGGCGCGGCGACTGGCCTTTACTGTGCGCCGACGGAACCTTTGGAGGGACATCGCGCCGCTGGAGGGTCTTTCTTTGTAGTCGGTTCGGAACACACGCTGATGCAACTGGGCGGAGCGTCACTTGTGCAGAAGTTTCGGCAAAGGCCCTCTGACTAAAAGAGCGTGTGAAATAATTTCAATGTTTGCAGAAAATATTGCAACGGGTGGTGCGCGGCTTAGACATGAGCCAACCTCGCTTGAGCCTGATCAAAGGACCCTCTCATGACCATTACCTTCCTAAAAAAGGGCAAGTCCGATGCTGCCCGCGCTGACGATGACGCCAAAACTCGCGCAGTCGTCGAAACAACACTCCAATCTATTGAGGCCCGCGGCGATGCTGCTGTGCGCGAGCTAAGCGAGAAGTTCGACAATTACAGCCCCGCGTCGTTCCGGCTGAGCCAGCAGGAAATCGACGACCTGATCGCACAGTTGAGCGACCGCGAGTTGGAAGACATTAAATTCGCGCAAGAGCAGGTGGTAAACTTCGCCCGCGCCCAACGCGCCTCCATGACTGATATCGAGGTCGAAACGCTGCCGGGGGTCATTCTGGGGCACAAGAATATCCCCGTTCAATCTGTCGGCTGCTATGTACCCGGGGGCAAGTTCCCGATGGTGGCCAGCGCGCATATGTCCGTTGCGACAGCTAAGGTGGCAGAGGTGCCGCGCATTGTGGCTTGCACACCTCCCTTTAATGGCAAGCCGAACCCCGCCGTTATTGCAGCTATGCACTTGGGTGGTGCTGACGAGATCTATGTGATGGGCGGCATTCAGGCCGTTGGTGCCATGGCGCTTGGGACCGAAACAATCGAGCCAGTCCATATGTTGGTTGGTCCCGGAAATGCCTTTGTCGCTGAGGCCAAGCGCCAGCTTTACGGGCGTGTGGGGATCGATCTCTTTGCTGGGCCGACCGAAACAATGGTCATCGCGGATGAGACGGCGGCCGACGCCGAGCTTTGCGCGACCGATCTGCTGGGCCAAGCCGAGCACGGCTATAATTCTCCGGCCGTGTTGCTGACCAATTCACGTAAATTGGCTGAGGACACGCTGGCCGAGATTGATCGCTTGCTAAAGATCCTGCCGACTGCGGGCACGGCAAAAATCAGTTGGGATGAATACGGCGAAGTGATCGTCTGCGATACCTATGAGGAAATGCTAAAGGTCGCCGATGATATCGCCTCGGAGCATGTGCAGGTGATGACCGACCGCGATGATTGGTTCCTTGAAAACATGACCTGCTACGGGGCGCTGTTCCTCGGGCCGCGGACGAATGTAGCCAATGGCGATAAGGTGATCGGTACAAACCACACGCTGCCAACACATAAGGCGGGGCGCTATACGGGCGGGCTCTGGGTTGGCAAGTTCCTCAAGACCCACTCCTATCAGAAGGTCACCACAGACGAGGCCGCCGCACTTGTAGGTGCCTATGGTTCGCGCCTGTGCATGTTGGAGGGCTTTGTCGGACACGCGGAGCAATGCAATGTACGCGTGCGCCGCTACGGCGGTGAAAACGTTCCATACGGTGAAGCCGCGGCCCACGACGAAGCGGCGGAATAGCCTGTAACTGTCTGAGGAGACCACAATGCAACTTCCGTCCTTCGCCGGTTTCGACCTTTCAGGCAAACGCGCAATCGTAACAGGTGCAACGTCCGGTATCGGATTGGGGGCTGCAACCGCTCTGGCAAGGGCAGGGGCACATGTGGTCTGCGCGGCGCGCAGCGCTGCACCTCTGAAGGACTTGCAGGCGGCGATGGAGGCAGAGGGTTTGAGCTGTGAAACTCAGAGGCTCGATATCGCGGACGTGGAGGCGACCCGCACGGCGCTCTCCTCGCTCGGAGCCTTTGACATTGTGGTGAACTCCGCTGGGATGGCACGCCACGGTCCTGCCTTGGAAACCACGCCCGAGGATTTTGATGCTGTAATGAGCGTCAATCTCCGGGCCGCCTACTTCCTATCATCCGCAGCCGCTGAGCAGATGATCGCGGCAGGCCGTCCCGGCTCGATCATCCATGTAGGCAGCCAGATGGGACATGTCGGAGGCATCGACCGAGGCGTCTACTGCGCGTCGAAACACGCTCTGGAAGGAATGGTGAAGGCAATGGCAATCGAATGGGGCCCGAAATCTGTGCGCATCAACACGCTTTGCCCCACCTTCATCCGCACACCGCTAGGTGAGCAAACCCTGTCAGACCCGGCGCGCCGGGCGTGGATAGTAGATAAAATCAAACTTGGCCGGGTCGGCGAGATTGAAGATATCATGGGGGCGGCGGTTTATCTGGCCAGCGATGCATCGGCGATGGTGACAGGCACGGCATTGTTGGTCGACGGCGGTTGGACCGCTGAATAGGATGTAGGTCGACCTAATGGAAGCGCCAGATTGCACGTGTTCTCTTTGGTTTGGCATCGCTGAAAGTATTTGATCAATTGACGTAGTTGACGTTAGCCGTGATCAAGGCGCAAGTGTAATCTCCGCCCACTTTTACTCACACAACGCGCTAAGATTAGTGCATTGAGCTGTGAGCCGTCTGGTCTCAAGTTGTTGATTTAGCGATAATTCGTGAGAATTCAAAATCCCCCGCCGCGAGGCGTTCTGGTTCGAGTCCGGCCTTGGGTACCACCTTGTTTCAGCAAGGTTTCCGTGAAAATCGTAGCTCTATCAAATCGCCGTTTTCCGCGTTGGTCATGCTATCTGCTTCCACGTTCTTGTTCTAGACGTCGGTCATTTCTGGGCCGCGTTGGTTCGTAGTTTTCCGAGAGCCTGAGACTTCTACAGCTTGGGCAACTTCAGAATACCATCTGCCTGCTGTGAAGTTTTGATATTTATCATCTCAAACAATGCTACACCTTAGCGCAGGGTCAGCAGGAATAGGACGCCGCCATGGCTCGGACCAAAGCCGCCAGAGATATCAGCCTGAAGTCGCTCGAACTGTTTCAAGTCTGTGCCAAGGAAGGGTCGCTGCAAGCCGCCGCGCGGGATGCGGGATTGACGGTGAGCACCGTGTCGCATCATCTGCGCAGCTTGGAAGACCACTTGGGTGTTGAGCTCTTCAACCATGCCCGGCGTCCGATGGTCTTGACGCCCAAAGGGCAGGTCTTTTCGCGCAAAATCGACGAGGCGCTGCGCACGATCCGCAAGGCCAAGGCCGAGGTCTCCGCCGGCAGCGTCGCCGACGCGAGCTTCCTTAGAGTCGGTGCGATCGAAGATTTGGAGAGCGATATCGTGCCGTATTTGGCAGTCTCCCTGACCAAGACGATGCCCAGCTGCGATTTCAGCTATCATACCGGGGTCAGCCACGACCTGATCGGCATGCTGCGCAACCGCCAGCTCGATCTCGGTATATGCACCGCGCCCGGGGAAACGATCAGCGACCTGCAAGAGCGCCCGCTTCTGCGTGACCCTTTTATCATCGTTCTGCCCCGTCTCGCGTCGGAAACCCTCTCACAGATCATGGAGGGCAGGGCAAAGCTGCCCTTTTTGCGGTTTTCCGGCAACCTGATGATCGCCCGGCAGATTGACACTCACTTGCGGCGCTTGGGGGTCACGTCGCCGCATCGGTTCGAATGCAGCAACAACCAGACCCTGATGGCGATGGTGGCGGCGAATGCGGGCTGGACGATCACAACCCCGCTGTTGTTTTCCCGCGCCGCGCGGTTTCATGGCGATCTGCGCATGCACCGCTTTCCGGGCAAGGCTTTTGCCCGGACATTGGCCTTGATGACCACGCCGGATTGTTCGCGCTCTGTCGTCGAATTGGTCGATGCCGAGATGCGCGACCTCATTCGTCAGCATGTGATCGAG